>NZ_JBFRGF010000061.1:0-21546 GCF_052115205.1 Arthrobacter sp. 2RAF6
GCGCGCTGGGTGACGGAGCGGGGGTCCCGCCGGTAGGCCGCGGTCCGGGCCGCGGCGATGATGGCCTTGTCTCCGGCGCCGTCGAAGGTTCCGGTGTCGGCGGCGAGTTCCTCGTCCACGGCGGACCGGTCTTCGGCGGACAGGCAAGCCGTTTCCTTCACCAATAACGTGGCACGCCATTCGTTCAGCTGCCCGGTGTCCAGGGCGGCGAGGGTGTGCGGCATTTCGCTCACGAGGGCCTTGGCCAGTCCAAAGAGCCGGGATCCGCGGGCCGGCGACTCCCGCCGGGCCAAGGCAATCTGGGCTCCGACGCCGCGCCCGCGTTCCTCGGCCGGGACGCCCAGCTCTTTCTCGGCGCTGCGCTGGGCGGCATCGAACGCGACGGCGATCCTCGCCTGCGCCCCCGCGGCCGCGGACTTCAGATCCTCCAGGGCACGCAACTGGTCAATCAATTCGGCCGGTGCCGCGCCGTTCGCGAGGCCTGGGCAAAGCGAATGCACGGCATCGATCAGATCCCGCACTCGAAGGCACGGCAGGGCAGCATCCAGGACCATGCCGCCGCCTGGCGTGCCCGTCCCGATCAGCTGCGTACCCTGAATGCCGTCCATGAGTAAAGCCTCTCAGGGACCACTGACATTATTAGGCTGAAGAATCGCCCCCGGGCGAAAAATCTCGAGAAGCGGCCCAACTTTTTTTGGGGGCGCTTCTCGGGCATCCGGGGCGGACTACTTCCTGGGCCTCCTGGACTTCGACGCACGAAAGGACAGTTGCGACGTCGTCATCACCGGCGAGGGCAGCATCGATGAGCAGGCCCTCCCCGGAAAGCTGGCCGCCGCCGTCGCACGCCGCTCGGGCACCCGGCCGATCATCGCCGTCGCGGGCCGTTCGTTGCTGCCGCAGGGGCGGTGGTCCAAGATGTCGGTCTCGCGTGTCTACGCACTGGCGGGCTACACGGACCGGGACTCGTTGAAGGATCCCGAGCTGTCCGCGGAGCTATTGCGGCGGATCGGGCGGGAGATTGGGGAGGCAACTTCCGTGATCTCTTACCGCCGCTGGTCTACGGTTGGCTCAATGTCGGATTGGTCAAGGGGGGACACATGGAATTCGCAGAACGGCTCTCGGCGCTTGCGGCAAAGGTGCGTCAACAGCGCGAGGCTATTCAGACCGAGGAAGCAACGAAGAACGCATTCGTCATGCCGTTCATCTCAACGATCCTCGGCTACGACGTTTTCAACCCGCTGGAGGTCGTGCCAGAGTTCACAGCGGATGTAGGGATCAAAAAAGGCGAGAAGATTGACTACGCCATCGTGAAGGATGGCGAAATACAGATCCTCATCGAGTGTAAGAAGTCCATCGGACCAGTAAGGATCGAACACGCTTCTCAACTGTTCCGCTATTTTGCAGTCACAAATGCGCGGATCGCCATACTCACAAACGGCGAGGTGTATCAGTTTTTTACTGATCTCGATGCTCCGAACCGTATGGACGAAAAGCCGTTCCTGGTGCTGGATCTCAATGACATCGATGATTCGCTCTTGCCGGAACTCCAGAAACTCTCAAAAGATGTCTTCGATCTGGACTCGATCATCAACGCAGCTGGCGAACTGAAGTACATCGGTGAGCTAAAACGGACACTGGCTGCCCAGTTCCGCGAGCCTGAAGACGAGTGGGTCAAGTTCTTGACCACGCGGGTGTACACCGGCCCATATACGCAGCGTGTGCGCGAACAGTTCACGTCGCTCGTCAAAAAGGCATCGAAGCAGTTTCTCAATGACCAGGCTAATGAACGTCTTAAGAAAGCCCTCGGCTCTCAGACCTTTACGCAGGTCGACGATTCGGCAATTCTTCCGAAGGTGACGAGTGAGCCGGTCGTTGAATCCGATCTCGCCGAAGCCGATGGGATTGAAACCACACTCGAAGAAATCGAGGGCTACCAGATTGTCCGGGCGATCGTTTGCAGCGATGTGAAGCCCTCAAGGGTTTTCCAGCGCGACGCCAAGTCGTACTTCGCAGTACTTCTAGATGACAATAACCGCCGGCCTATAGCGCGCCTGCATTTCAACCGAGCACAGAAATACCTCGGACTCTTCGACGAACACAAAGAGGAACGGCGTGTTCCCATCGACTCCCTTGAAGACATTTACGAACATGCTGACGCCCTTCGCGCCAGCGTGAAGGGCTACCTGTAGTAGCTGTCGAAAGCGCGGTTGTCCGAGATGTCCGTGGGGCATGTCTCGCCGAGCAATCCACTGCGCGATATATTCGGAGGGTCTCGAACCGAGTTGTAAGAGCCTTGTCACCGGACTGACCGAGCGAGGCTTGGTCTTCGTCCCTGTACGAAGGAGCACCCATGACTAAAACCAAACCGGTCCTCGTCGTCGGCGGCACCGGCCAGGTCGGCGGCAAAGTGGTCGATGAACTGCTCGCAAAGGGAAAGAGCGTCCGGGCGTTGGTCCGGCCAGGATCGGATGCGAGCAAGCTCGAGGCCAAAGGTGTTGAGGTTGCGCGCGGCGACATGCTCGACCTTGACTCCCTCATCGCCGCAATGACAGGGGTCGACGCCGTTATCACCTCTGCGGCCGGGTACACCCGCCGCGACAAACGGGCCTTGGAAATCGACACCACAGGTAACACCAACCTCGCCGTTGCTGCGAGCCGGACGGGTGTCAGGCGATTCATTCTGGTCAGCATCCTCACCTCGGACCAGACCCCGAACGTCCCGCACTTCTGGCACAAGAAGCTCACGGAAGACAAGCTGGAGGAACTGGGTGTCCCTTTTGTCGCCCTTCGCCCGGGCGCCTTTCTCGACCAGATCACCCAGATGGGAGGAGACCCGTTCGAGAATAAGCGCCTCACGTGGTTCGGCACCAAGACCGTCCCGCTGACCTTCGTCCTCACCTCCGACCTCGCCGGCTACCTCGCAGCCGCGGTCGACGCGGACGTCGCCGACGGCGAGCGGATCGACATCGGATGGGACCGAGCTGTCAGCGTGCAGGATATCGCGGACATCGCTTCGACTTTTGCGGGTGAACAGGTCCGCGTCCGCTCGATGCCGGCCGGGTTGGTTCACGCGCTCGGCGCGCTGATGGGACCTTTCGTCCCTATGGTTAAGGACATGAGCTCCATGCTCGCCTGGTTCGAGACCGGCAAATACGTCGCGGACACTTCGCGCCAAGCCGAAGTATTCGGACCGGTCCCGACGGCGGAAAACGCGGTCGCGCGCTTTGCTCGGAGTTTGGGGCACTAGGGGAGCTACAGGTCTCTCAGCGAGGAATCCGCGTCGAGCCGAGCGAGTCTTGCGACGTGGCCAACGGCTCCAAGGCACAAGAACAAAGGCACGCAGATGAGTGCTCCGAGCACGAGCAGCCAATTGGGCATTGCCCACGCAGCCACGGGCAGGAGGTCGAGCTGAAGGCCGCTGAAGACCGCTGTTCCTACGATGGAGCAAAGAGTTCCCAGGAGCGCTCCCACTACGCCAATGATGAGACCTACGGCTGCCAACTCGACCATGTATATCCCTGCTATCGAGGCCACCGACCAGCCGATGGCCTTGAGGAGACCCACTTCGCGAGCTCTCTGCTTAATCCAGCTGCCACCAACCGAAACTCCGACCCCGAGGCAGAAGATGATCAGGAAGCCACCGATCACCCAGCTGACAAGGGCCAGAAGGGCAAATAGGCCTGACAGAGACCGGATTTGGCCCGCAACACTGTTCACTGAGTATCCGAGGGCCCGGACTTGGTTTTGTACATTGACCACTTCGTCTGCTGAGTCAACGCGAACATATGCGCGGGGATAAGCTGACGCTTTCGTATTCGGCCGGGCATTGGCGAGTGCTGACTGGAGTACCTTGCTGGATACATATGCAGCCTGCGCGCCATCCGTACCCGGCGACGAGTTGTCATAAATACCTGAGACATGGAGAGAGATGGAAACGGGTTCCCCGTTGCCGGGGCCGATTTCCTTTGTGTACACGAAGCTCATTTCCTTGCCGAGCAGCTGAGCATATTTCTGGCCTTGACCCTTGTCGGGAAGCAGGATTTGGCCTTCCCCGGGGCCGTCTCGGGAGGCGTCGCCGAGCAGTACCTTCGGGGCAATTCCGCTGATAAACGGCGTACCCATGAACGCGCCGGGGTTGTTCGGAGACGGCCAGTTCGACGGATCCTCTATCGCGAGGTCAATTTGTGCCCAGCCGGTGGATCCCACCACATGATCAATTTGGTCAAACCGGGACAATGAGTCGTTTGTGATGTCGCGAGCTGAGTCTGGACCCACTGAAGTCACCTCAACATAATTCAGTGCTGAGTTGGTGGTGATCTTGTTTGAATATGAAGTGATGCCGGCCCCGACGATGCTGTCGGCGAATATGAATACCGCGATGCCAAGACTCATCAGGACCGCGAGTGGCCTCAATTTCGAGAGAGAAAGCCGCACCGACCTTGCAGCAAAGACTCTATTTCTGTTCAAGGAGCAACTCCTTCATTGGAAGCTGACGGTGGGCCACTTGCTGGAAGACTTCGTCGTGGGAGGCGACGAGGATACCGCAGCCGCCGTCGGCGCCCGTTCGCATGGCGTCCAGGATGGCTTGAGTGTTTGTCGCGTCAAGACCCGAACTTGGTTCGTCCGCTAGTAGTAGTGACGGTTCGTTGATCAGGGCGCGGCAAAACGCGACTCTTTGCTGCTGCCCGCCGGAAAGCCTCTTCGCTTGCCGGTCGGCTACCGCCCCAAGGCCGAAGCGTTCCAACTGTTCCGTAACCCTTGTGCGTGTCATGGGCTGGCTGCTGGCAAGGAGGACATTTTCCAACGCCGTAAGTTCGGGCAGTAGGTTGCTGCTCTGAAATACCATTCCGATTTCGCTTGAGCGGACGAGGCTCGCCGTTCGGGACGATGCATTGGTCCTGTCGTCACCGTTGATCCACACTTTGCCGGCATCGGGGGTTGACAGAAGTCCGGAGATATTGAGGACCGTTGACTTCCCCGAACCGGACTCGCCCCGCAGCCAGACAATTTCTCCAGCCTCGACGTTCAGGCTGACTCCCGGAAGAACCAGCTGCCGGGTCCCGCGTTCATCTGAAAAAGACTTGGCGATGTTCTCAAGACGCAGCACCGAGATCATTTGTTCACCCCGAAGTCGTAGGCACCTGGGACCGCGATCATGGCGGCCGAAATCGAGAGGCTACACGGTGACGCTTCGTCCACTTCCATCCGATACAAGGACGGGAATTCTTTGCAGCCTTTCAGGGTCCGGAGTCCCTCGGCCGCCTTGTCGAAGTCGTTTGATCCAAGACCGGATTGACTTGCGTTCGTCGTGGCGGTCAACGCCCGAAAATAGTTCAGGCCGTTTCCTTTGGGTGAACCGATGAGCTGCGGGAGAGCGGACTGGACGGTCGGAAACATTGATCTCACTTCTTCGCTGTTTGAGAAGTACATGGAGTTGGAGAGCGCCATCAGAGCGCCGGAGAGTGAGTCTTCAACCCCGGGGTCTGCATCGAACGCTTCCAGCCTCCCCAACCGGGCGTTGGGCTCCAGTTGCACCAGGACGTCCACCAACTCGATGTACCCGCTGAGATTTGCGCATGTCACGGCGGCCGGGAGCATTGCCTCACCCCGTTCGATGACCGCACCGTAGCTCCCCCAGGACGACGAGCCGGAGCGTTTAAGTGCCACAAGCGCCTTGAGTTGAGTGATCAGATCGGTTTCGGGCGCCTTCAGCACGCGTTCCAGTTCGTCTCGGGTTCGCTCGCTTGCGACATCTGGAAAGCTCGTGTCGAGGAGTCTCGCGGCAAGATACGTCCCATGGACTGACCCTTTAGCGAGAGTCGATGAACGGATAAGTCCGGTCTTCTGGTCGACCCTGGGGGCAATGCGGTCCTTGATAAGTCGTTGTGCCTCGGTCTGCGCGTTCAGCAATTCCAGGGAACGCAGCAGTGAGGCGATCAGCGCGTCATCATGCACCTGGCCTGAATCCAGAAGCCCAACGATATAGTCTTTAGCATCCCTTGGAACGACGAGATCCTTTCTAAGAGTTGCTCTCGCTTCGAGAGCGGCTTGAAAGTCAAGGGTCGACTCATAGTCGCCAGGGAGCTTCTTGGAATCCACGCTTTTCAACGCTCGTTCCAATTCGCTGGGTTTCTGCTTTTCCAGAGCCGAATAGGAATCGAAGAGACGCCACAGAAGATAGGGCTTGTTCGTGATCGAGTTGACGTCAATTGCCCCAAGCCGCACGAGAGCTTCTTCCGCAAAGGACTTTCCAGCGATTGCGGACCAGCCTTGCATCCTGCCGATATCGATCCAAAACCAGAGGACGGCGATCTCCGCGCCTACATCCTGTTGTCTCGGAGGCATCGCGGCATTTACTAATCCTGCCTCCAATTCGGCGGGCAATGCTGCTCCGGCAGCCCTAATCAGTTTGAGCGCCGACCAGAGCGTCGGCAGGTCGGCTGTGGACTGCTCACTGAGAGCTTCACGGACAGTCCTATTGGCGTTATCTCCGGCTAGCAGGTAGGAACCAAGGTCTTCGGAGTACAACGCCGTGGTGTACAGATCCCCACGCTCTTGGCCCTCCCCTTCGGGCATCCTTATAAGGCCGTTGATTCCCTGGAGCTTCTTCAAGTCTTCTTGTATGGAAGAAACATCGTTAGCCGGCGCGGAGAGACCGGCACTGCAGGCAGGCAGGCAGAGCACAGCCACGATTAGCGCCGACAATAGTTTGGCGCCTCGTGTGTTCTGCAATTTTCGACGGCATATACCCGGGCCTCTTTTCATTACTGCAGTGCCGATCTCTTCGTTACACGCGGGCGGAAGCAGTGCGCAAATTGCCGTAGTAGTACGCGGTGGCCGCCACATCCGCGCCTAGGTAGAACGCACCCCAACCCATGCAGACAGTGCCGCTCAGATAGGATCCACGAGCGCCGTTACTGTTGGTCCACTGGAGTGTCGCCGGATTACTGGTGCCCGATCCCGATACATTGACACCCTTGATGCTGATGGACCCAACTCCGTACTGGTAGAACGATGTCGTGTTGCGGATCCAGTTAGGTGATACGTTCATCACCGCCGATGAGGAAAAACTCCCACAGCCGCCATTTGAAACCGGCTGGATCCACATATTTGCCGTGATCGGCTGCCCGTTATCGAAATACGCCGTGCCCGACGCGCTAGTGGCTAGCGCTCCCGACGCGGCCCCAATTGCCATGAGTGCCGTCAGCGCTCCTGCCGCAACTGCCTTCCTCGCATTCCTAACAATTTTCATTCGATTCCCCATTTTCAATTACCGGTCGGTCTTGGAATTCCGACCGCATCTCTGGTCAGACATGAATATCGAACATGTTCTCCACCCTGAGCCGATCGCACGGAACGAGTCCGGGATCGCGGCTCGCGAGTCCTTTACTTCAAGTACGGAGGAGCCCGCTCTCGGCCCCAGATCAGGCGCTCCGCGAACGAGACCGGCGCCAGCGCCAGAACGAACAGCCTTCCCATTACCGATGCCTAGAGACGACTGACGGATTTGTTTTGAGTCGACGCTGCCATGAAAACGCGACTACCCATCCCGCTGATCGCGAACAGACCAGCATCGCGCTTCGGACTTCGTTTTGTTGCGAGCACTAGGACCAGGACAATCGCGCCAACAGCCAAGGAGGTCCAGGCAAGCGGTGGAGTCTTCGGTTCGTGAAGGAGCCCGACAATAGTGCTGACAGTGACACACGCGAGCACGAAAACAGTGGCCGTCCTGCGGATAGCCAACATTGCCACTAGGACTTCCCGAACAATCAGGACGCGATTTTTCATGAATCCCCCAATCCTTCTGTGGTTCCGATTTGAAATCGAAGCCCATACAGGAAGGCTAAGGGCGAAAATGGCGACTCAGTGTTGAAAACAACGAATTAGGTGGTGCCGTCGACGAATCTAAGTGGTCAAACATGGCAACACGTAGACCGAAGCGTGGCAACACGTAGACGGAAACACGGTTTTTCCTTATGCTCAGGCCAACGTGAGTTCAACCTCACGTCCTCCGAACCCCGGTCAGGGAGTGCGTGAAGGTTCGCTCATCAGTGCGTGGCTTTGCTTCTGCCCGTCTGAAAGCCTCTTCGCTTGCCGGTCAGCGAGGGACCCAGGCCTGAGCGATCCAAGGGTGGCTGGCTTGTCGCCGACATCATCATGTTGGTTGACAACCAGACTGCCGGTTAGCTGTGGGTGAAGCGACCTAGGCGGACCGCTCTCGCTCGACGGCTGCAGGGTCAGGGCTGTCGCGCCACAACGCTCGGGTCGGTCGCTTGGATGATGACCGGGGTAGCGCTCGGATCGACCCCTGCCTCCACGATCCGCCACACTCGCACCTCGGCACCGACTCCCGGCACCTGCGACTGCAGCAGAGATTTATTCGGCGCCGTACGCGGGCACCCACGTCCGCGCAGGGTCGAGCCGTCACCGAGCGTCACGGTGAGGTCGAACGACGAGACCGAGCCGTTCTCGGTAAGACGGATGTCCCGGGCCAGCACGCTGCCCCGCTCAGCGCGAGCATAGTGCCGGGACTCGTCCCACCTGGATTGCATCGCACGGTCGAACTTCGCTTCTTCGCCGGTCCCGATCAGGAGCGCCCATAACACAACAGGAATGCCGCCGATCATGGCCGTGAAGATCAGATTGAACCACCATCCGGGTGGCTCCTCGTCCACCCACCAGAGGAAATAGAGGGCGAAGAGGGCGGCGACGGTCACGACCACATTGACGAACGCGAATATCACACGGCCCAGCGTGCCCAGGTGCTTCGGGAGCAGGAGCGACTCCGGAACGGAGGTCGGTGCATCGAACCGCTCCAGCACATGCACGACGTGTCCGGCGGTGTCGTCAGGGGCCGACGGTGTTCATGACGTACCAGAGTTTGCGCACATTTCCTGTGGACAGGTTCCCCGCGTTCTCGCCCAGCCACGGTTCCATGCCCAGCTGGGTCGCCCGCAGTATTTCGGGACCAGGATCGACATCTCGGGCAATACAGGCAAACACAAGGTGGTCACGGGCGGTCATCTGAGCGAAGAGCGCCGCTTCGGACCGGCATACCCTCCGCCTGCTTCTACCTCCAGGGTCATCGGCGCTCGCTCCGTTGACGAGGACCGTTCCAGCCCACGGAGACAGATAGCCACTGGCCAGTTCGACGAAGGTCGATTTTCCGGATCCGTTCTTTCCCTGCAAATGGATCATGGCCGGCCCAGTGAACGCAAAAGACGCGTTTTCGTAGACGGGATGGTCGGCGGAGTATCCGGCAAACACGCGGTCAAAGACTATTTCCGGGAGAGAATTCTGCGTTGCAGACAAATCTTTGCACCTCCAGTGAGAAGAGCCGTGTACATGACGGCGGCAATGATTGCGGGGACGTTGCCCAGGAGGAGAAGCCCGAGCACCGGAACAGCAAGCAGCAGACCAATGAACGCTGCCGCCAGGGACATTTCCATCGAGCCGTCGGCCTGCCGGACTTTGACCTTGCTGTAGGCGTTTCCAATGATGTTGCTGCTCGCAATCGACCACGGAATCAGGAGGGTTTCCACGGGCAGGGCGCCTGTCGCAGCCCAGACAATGATTCCCATCCCTGGTGCCGCAAGCAGCGCCAGCAGCACAGACTGACTCAGGGTCACACCCCATGCAAGAGAATTGAGGCCGAACCCGGATTCCCAGCTGTACCTCAGCTGCGGAAGAAGTCCGATCGGATTGTTCGCCTTGCACATGAGTTCATTCCCGACAACTCCCACCATGAAAACGATGCAGGCACCCGCGTTCTGAATTCCGGGGATCTCCCGGGGGAATTGCGGCCCTATCCCGCCCCAACAAACGCCGATCGCAGTAGCAGCAGCCAGAAGCAGGCAGATTCCGATTCCACGGAACAGGGCAAACGACTTGTCCCTGACGAGATTAACTATGAGGACCCGCCAGAGCATGGCGACCGGCGTCGTCGTCTTCCATACGGACTCACTGACGCGCCGCGGGACCCGGGCAGTTACGGGAAACGATTGCCTCCTGATCGCTCGAACGTTCCGGATTGTGAGAAAGGAAAACACGACGACGGCGATCGCCACCGCCGTCGCGATCCAGCCGCCTTCCGCGCCGGTTGCGTTGAGTCCCAGGTCAAACCCGGGCGGTGCCGAGGTCAGTGCCAGCAGCGCTCGGGCGACGATCGCGCCTAGGAAAGCGGCCAGGAGACAGCCCCCGGCGAAAGCAAGCAATCCCGTGGCCAGACTCGGTACGCGAGGGTCACTTGCGGCCAGCTTGGAACTCCAGGCAAGCCAGGACGCAGTCAAGGCGAACGGCGCAGCTAAGAGGGTCAGGGCCGATGGCCCGCCGCTTCCACCTTCGTCGTGCACAACAACCCATGCCGCGCTGCAGACGGCGCCCGACAAACCAAACAAGATGCCAGCCCGAGGAACTGCCTCGGCTAGGAACACATGGTGCATTGAAACATCGGTCGCCCTGTAGAGCTCCCTGTTTGGGTTGAACCGGACTGCAAACCTCCGACTGCTGAGTGCTTCCCGTGCGAGCGCACCGACGGAGATATAGAGGCAGACAGCGAGCGCCAACAGGATGATTGCCATCGTTGCAGCGCTGCCCTCATGGGTACCCCCGCCGCCGAAGGACAACGCCTTGTGCAGCAGCCGCATCACAAATAGCGATCCAGCCAGAACAGCACAGACCAACGCAACCCCACTAGCTACTCCGAGGGCCAGGAGTGTCCGAATGGATATCGGCCATCCCGTGACCGCCAATATGCGCACTCCCGTGAATTTGTAAGCCGCTCTGAGACTTCCCATTGCCCGCGCCTAGAGACGGTTGACGGATTTGCTTTGGGCAGACTCCGCGTCGACGATCAGGGCCGCGGTTCCGATACAGATGGTGCCTATCGTCCAGAGCCATATCGGAAGCGTGCCCGGGAAGTCCACTTTCGCGGCTGCTATGAAGATGCTGCCGCTCATCCCACTGATGATGAACAGAACCGTATCGCGCTTGGGACTCGGTCTTGTTGCGAGCACCACCGACAGGGAGATCGCTCCAACGGTCAAGGACGTCCACGCAAGCAGTGGAGTCCTCGGTTCGTGAAGGAGCCCCACGACGATACTGCCGGCGATACACGCGAGTACAAGGATGGTGGCGATGGTTCGGACCGTTGATGAGTAAATCAATGTCGGACCTTCCGGGTTCTGGTGAGCAGAGGTATAGCCGCCAAAGCGTCTCTGCGGGCCCAGCGAACGACGAGAGCGATGTCGAGAAAGAAAGAAGCGCAAAAGAGGGCAACAAAGACGGGAAATGGCGCTCCAGCGACGAACAGAGCGCCTGCCATCACGACGAAGACGACGCAGCTGATCAAGTCATATCGACGCCGGCCCGGAGTCGCGCGCATTGCCGTCAGGAGTTCATCTAGGTAGTACAGCATTTCGATCCTGGTCCGAGCCCTCAGCGGCAATATCCGCCGGTATAACGGAAGGCCATCGCACCAATCGGGGCACGGGTGTCATTGCCCGCTTCTTTCGATCTTTGATGCCTTGGCGCAACGCACGAACTTCCACAGCGAAATAAGTGAAGCCATTACGAGGACTACTCCGGAAACGATGCTCCACGGTGAGTCGCGGTGAATGGTCGAAAAGATGTATGCGGAGTAGAAACCAAAGATGAGCGCCAGTAGAAGCCAAATGATCGAGTTGATTTTCATGGCGAGTTCCTTAGCCCGTGGACGCCGGTAATCCATTGGCCCACAGCTGTTGCCATGGCCTGTTGCTGACTCAGCTTCAATTCCCAACCCCCAAAGTTGCGTGTCACACTGATCATCCGGAGCGGCCCTCCGATTCCCGGTTGCTCGGTGGACCGTGCTCGTGAAGGAGGCTAACGCCAAAAAAGCCGTCTCAGTGTAGAAAAGAGGAAACTCAGTGCTGGGAGACCTGAATTTCAGTGTGAAATCGAGCAATCTACGTGTGGTCGGTGGCGCTTCTCCGTGTAAATCGAGGGTGAACACGTAGAGCGGTGTCATCATCAGGCTGCGATGGAGTCAGCTCGACCTAGGCACAACCAAACCTACTCACGTCCTCCGAACCATCGCGCGCGTAGCTTCTCCCTTGTACTCCAGCGCCGTGAATCCAACCGCCCGAAGAAACCGGACTTCCTTCGGCTTGCTGGCCACCGCAACTATCGGGGTTCCGGGCGGCAGGGCCAGCTTAAGGACTTCCTTTGCAAACGACACACCTGCACCCCACTCGACACCTTCGCGCTTCGCGAGCCACGCGACACCGGCTCTGGTATCCCAAACCCCGCCCCTACCAAACACCCCCTTGACTCCCACCCCCTCGTTCCCTAAACTTTTCATAAAGCAGAATCTAAATTCCACAAAGCGGAAACTCAACACGGCGAACCAGCCCAGAAGAACAAGCCCAGCGGAACATGGATCCCAAGCCCTCCCCCGGAAGGACACCTACGATGACGTACACAGTGAACTGCTCCATCCTCCTGACGGAGCTGCCCCTGCTCGAGCGCCCCGCGGCCGCGAAGGCTGCCGGCTTTGACGCCGTCGAATTCTGGTGGCCCTTTGAATCGTCCGTCCCGTCGGACGCCCAGGTAACCGAGTTCGAGAACGCCATCAAGAACGCTGGCGTTCAGCTCACCGGCTTGAACTTCAACGCCGGCAACATGCCGGGCGGCGACCGCGGCCTGGTTTCCTGGCCCGCCCGCTCTTCCGAGTTCCTCGACAACATCGACGTTGTCGCAGGCATCGGCGAGCGGCTCGGCTGCAAGGCGTTCAACGCCCTCTACGGCAACCGCGTGGACGGCGAATCGGCCGAGAAGCAGGACGCTATCGGCGCCGAGAACCTGGCCAGCGCCGCTGAAGGCGTCGCACGGATCGGCGGCGTTGTCCTCCTCGAACCCGTCAGCGGTGCCCCCAAGTACCCGCTCCTCAAAGCTGCCGACGCCCTCAAGGTGATCGCCCGCGTCAAGGAAGAATCCGGCGCAACGAACGTCAAGCTCCTCGCCGACTTCTACCACCTGGCAGTCAACGGGGACGACGTCGCAGCCGTCATCGAAAGCCACGCCAAGGACTTCGGCCACATCCAGATCGCCGACAACCCCGGCCGCGGGGCTCCCGGCACCGGCGAGCTTCCCCTCGGCGAATGGATCGCCCGCAGCCGCGAACTCGGCTACGAAGGCTACATCGGCCTCGAGTACAAGGAACCGCAGGAAACGGCCTTCAGCTGGGCCATCCGCCAGCGCGCCACCTCCCACTAGTCCCCACCCGCCCAACTGAGTAGCAGTTGATGTCGTTTAGAGCCCTCAAAACGACATCAACTGCGAGCTAGTTGGGTCCAGCACACCTGAGCTAAAAAGACTTCAGTAAGGAAAATCATGAGCAACGTTGCAGTTATCGGACTCGGAATCATGGGCCTCCCCATGGCCATCAACCTGGTCAAGGCCGGCCACACCGTCACGGGTTTCAACCGCAGCCAGGACAAGATCGACAAGCTCGTCTCCGAAGGCGGCAAGGGTGCCACGAGCATCGCCGACGCCGTCAAGGACGCCGACGTCGTCATCACCATGGTGCCGGACTCCCCCGACGTCGAAGGCGTCGTCAGCGGCCCGGACGGTGTCTTCGCCAACGCGAAGAAGGGCACCCTCTGGATCGACGCGAGCAGCATCCGCCCGGACGTCGCCG
Organism: Arthrobacter sp. 2RAF6; assembly: GCF_052115205.1. Classification (NCBI taxonomy): domain Bacteria; kingdom Bacillati; phylum Actinomycetota; class Actinomycetes; order Micrococcales; family Micrococcaceae; genus Arthrobacter; species Arthrobacter sp. 2RAF6. The sequence continues at coordinate 13,679 of NZ_JBFRGF010000061.1, forward strand.
CCCGACTCTCCGCAGACGCGGTCGCAGCCGGCATCCGCCCGCTCGACGCTCCGGTCTCCGGTGGCGAACAGGGCGCCATCGACGCCGTCCTGTCCATCATGGTTGGCGGCGACGCAGCGGACTTCGAAGCAGCACAGGATGTCCTCAACGCTGTCGGCAAAACCATCGTCCACGTCGGCCCCTCAGGCTCCGGCCAGACCGTCAAGGCAGCCAACCAGCTGATCGTGGCCGTGAACATCGAGGTCCTCGGCGAGGCCATCGCCTTCCTTGAGGCCTATGGCGTGGACACGGACGCAGCCCTCAAGGTCCTCGGCGGCGGCTTGGCCGGCTCCAAGGTCCTCGACCAGAAGGGCCAGAAGATGCTCGACCGCAACTTCGACCCCGGCTTCCGCCTGGCCCTCCACCACAAGGACCTCGGCATCGTCACCTCCGCAGCCCGCGAAGCCAACGTCGCAATCCCGCTCGGCGCCGTCGTCGCACAGCTCGTCGCCGCCACTGTCAACCAGGGCGACGGAGGACTCGACCACTCCGGCCTCTTCAAGCAGGTCCTCCAGCTCAGCGGTCGCAAGTAAACAGCTAAGCGACCCGCCCCAAAGGGCGGAAACAAGCGAAAACCAGCAGCCGGCATCGGGCACTTCCGACGCCGGCTCCCCCAGACACACCCAAAAATCGGCCCGTAGCGGGCACCAAAAGCTTCCAAGGAGCACACCATGACGAAGATGCGCACTGTAGACGCAGCCGTCGCCATCTTGGCAAAGGAAGGCGCCATCGAGGCGTTCGGCCTGCCAGGCGCGGCAATCAACCCCTTCTATTCCGCGATGCGGTCACACGGCGGCATCCGCCACACCCTGGCCCGCCACGTCGAAGGCGCCAGCCACATGGCTGACGGCTACTCCCGTGCGGCGGACGGAAACATCGGCATCTGCATCGGCACCTCGGGCCCCGCAGGAACGGACATGATCACCGGCCTGTACGCGGCCTGGGCAGATTCCATCCCCATGCTCTGCATCACCGGCCAGGCCCCAGTTGCCAAGCTGCACAAGGAAGACTTCCAGGCCGTGGACATCGAATCCATCGCCAAGCCGGTCACCAAGATGGCCATGACCATCCTGGAACCGGGCCAGGTCCCGGGCGCCTTCCAGAAGGCCTTCCAGCTGATGCGCTCCGGCCGTCCGGGCCCGGTCCTGCTGGACCTGCCATTCGACGTCCAGATGGCCGAGATCGAGTTCGACATCGACGCTTACGAGCCCATCGCCGTCGAAAAGCCGAAGGCCAGCCGCAAGCAGCTGGAAAAGGCACTGGACATGCTCACCGCAGCCGAGCGCCCGCTGATCGTCGCCGGTGGCGGCATCATCAACGCCGGCGCCTCCGCGCAGCTGGTTGAACTGGCCGAACTGCTGAACGTTCCGGTCATCCCCACCCTGATGGGCTGGGGCACCATCCCGGACGACCACGTGCTGATGGCCGGCATGGTGGGCCTGCAGACCTCGCACCGCTACGGCAACGAGACCATGCTGGCCTCGGACTTCGTGATCGGCATCGGCAACCGCTGGGCCAACCGCCACACCGGCGGCCTGGACACCTACACCGCCGGCCGTAGGTTCGTGCACATTGACATCGAGCCCACGCAGATCGGCCGCGTGTTCTCGCCGGACTTCGGCATCGCGTCCGACGCCGGTGCGGCGCTGGACGGGCTGATCGAGCTGGCACGCGAGCGCCAGGCAGCCAAGTCCCTGCCGGACTACTCCGCTTGGGTTTCCGAGTGCATCGCACGCAAGGGTTCCCTGCAGCGCAAGACCCACTTCGAGAACGTGCCGATCAAGCCGCAGCGCGTATACGAAGAGATGAACAAGGCGTTCGGCAAGGACACCACCTACGTGTCCACCATCGGCCTCTCGCAGATCGCCGGCGCACAGCTCCTGCACGTCTTCGGTCCTCGCAAGTGGATCAACGCCGGCCAGGCAGGCCCCCTGGGCTGGACCGCCCCGGCCGCCCTCGGCGTTGTCCGCGGCAAGCCGGACGAGACCGTTGTTGCCCTGTCCGGTGACTACGATTTCCAGTTCATGATCGAAGAACTGGCCGTGGGCGCACAGTTCAACCTGCCGTATATCCACGTGGTGGTGAACAACTCGTACCTGGGCCTGATCCGCCAGTCGCAGCGCGGCTTCAACATGGAGCAGAACGTGTCCCTGGCGTTCGAGAACATCAACTCCCCGGAAACAAACGGCTACGGCGTGGACCACGTCAAGGTTGCCGAAGGCCTGGGCTGCAAGGCCATCCGCGTCGAAAACCCGTCCGACCTGCCCGCCGCGTTCGACAAGGCCAAGGCACTCATGGACGAGTTCAAGGTTCCCGTGGTGGTTGAAGTGATCCTGGAAAAGGTCACCAACATTTCCATGGGCGTTGAAATCAACGGCGTGAACGAGTTCGAAGAGCTGGCCGAGCGCGGCGAAGACGCACCCACTGCGATCATCGCCCTGCTGGACTAGCAAGTACTGAAGGAGGTACGGAATGCGTGTGGTCATAGCCCCGGACAAGTTCAAGGGTTCGCTGTCAGCTCCCGAGGTCGCCAGCCGCTTGAGCGCCGGACTGCAGGCAGGTTTTGCCGCCAGCCGCCCGGGCGAGGGCTTTGAATCCACGCTCATTCCAGTGGCCGACGGCGGCGAAGGGACTCTCGACGCCGCCGTCGGCTCCGGCTTCACCCGCCGCAGCGCCACGGTCACCGGCCCCACGGGCCAGCCGATCAAGGCCGAATTCGCCGTCCGCGGCGAGGAAGCGGTCATCGAAATGGCCGCGGCCTCCGGACTTGCGGTGCTGCCAGGCTTCGGCGACGGCAGCGCCCCGAACACCGAAACGGCCAAAAGCTCCACAAGCCTGGGCACCGGCGAACTCATCCGCGCCGCCCTGGACCTCGGCTGCCGGCACATCATCCTCGGCGTCGGCGGCAGTGCCAACACCGACGGCGGCGCCGGCGTGCTGCAAGGCCTCGGCGCGGTCCTCCTCGACGCCGACGGCAACGAACTTTCCGGCGGCGGCGCAGCACTGGCGCGCCTGGACCGGATCGACTTCTCGAACCTCGACGTCCGTTTGGAAGCCACCGATTTCGTCCTGGCGTCCGACGTCGACAATCCCCTTTTGGGCCGCACCGGCGCCGCCGCGATCTTCGGACCGCAGAAGGGCGCGACGCCGGACGACGTCGCCACGCTCGACGCGGCCCTGGCCCACTTCGTCCAGGTCCTCGCCAACGAGATCGGTCCCGAAGCCCAGGACGCCGCACAGGCGCCGGGTGCAGGCGCGGCGGGCGGCGTCGGCTACATCGCGATCGCGGCACTGGGCGCGGCACGCAGGCCGGGCATCGACGTCGTCCTCGAATTCACTGAACTCGAGCAGCGGCTGTCTGGCGCGGACCTGGTGATCACCGGCGAAGGCAGCCTCGACGAACAGAGCCTGCTCGGCAAAACGCCCATGGGCGTGGCGCGGGCGGCAGCGCGTTCGGGGATCCCCGTGATTGCCGTCTGCGGCCGCAGTACGCTGAGCCCGGAACAACTTTCGGAGTCCGGTTTCGAGTCGGTCCACGCGTTGACCGAGCTCGAATCCAATGTAGAGAAATGTATAGCTGAAGCAGGGCCGCTGCTTGAAGAATTGGGTAAGCACATCGGCCTGCGCCTCCCGGGAAATTCCCAGAGCCAGTTACCCAACCATGACGCAGCGCGAACCGAGACCAAGGAGCAACTCCATGTCTGAAGAAACCACCACAGCACACGGCCCGTTTGACCTGGTCATGCGCGGCCAGCGCATCCTCACCACCGCCGGCATCACCGCCCGCGAGGTCGGCGTCCGCAACGGCGTGATCGTCGCGATCGAACCCTTGGGGAACGGCCTGCAGGCTCCTCAGGTGATCGAGCTCGGCGACGACGAAACCCTCATCCCCGGTCTCGTTGACACCCACGTGCACGTCAACGAGCCCGGTCGCACCGAATGGGAAGGCTTCGCCTCCGCCACCCGCGCTGCCGCAGCTGGCGGTGTCACCACCATCATCGACATGCCGCTGAACTCCATCCCGCCCACCACCAACGTGGAAGGCCTCAAGCTCAAGCGCGAAGTGGCCGAGGACCAGGCGTTCGTGGATGTCGGATTCTGGGGCGGCGCCATTCCGGGCAACAAGAAGGACCTCCGCCCGCTGCACGACGAGGGCGTCTTCGGTTTCAAGTGCTTCCTGCTCCACTCCGGCGTGGACGAGTTCCCGCACCTGGACGCGGACGAGATGGAGGAGGACATGGCCGAGCTCAAGTCCTTCGACTCCCTTATGATCGTCCACGCCGAGGACTCCCACGCGATCGACCACGCACCCCACCCTGGAGGCGCACACTATTCCACCTTCCTTGCCTCCCGCCCCCGCGGCGCCGAGAACAAGGCCATCGCCGAGGTGATCGAACGCGCCCGCTGGACCGGCGCCCGCGCCCACATCCTGCACCTCTCGTCCTCGGACGCGCTGCCCATGATCGCTTCGGCAAAGCGCGACGGCGTGCACCTCACCGTGGAGACGTGCCCGCACTACCTGACGCTCATGGCCGAGGAAATCCCCGACGGCGCCACCGCCTACAAGTGCTGCCCGCCCATCCGCGAGGCCTCCAACCGCGAGCTGCTCTGGCAGGGCCTGCAGGATGGCACCATCGACTGCATTGTCTCGGACCACTCCCCCTCGACGCTTGATCTAAAGGACCTGGAAAACGGCGACTTCGCCGTGGCCTGGGGCGGCGTCTCCTCGCTGCAGCTGGGGCTTTCGTTGATCTGGACCGAGGCACGGCACCGCGGCATCTCCCTGGAGCAGGTAGTGTCCTGGATGTCCGAGAAGCCCGCAGCCTTGGCCCGCCTGCACAACAAAGGCCAGCTCGCTCTCGGCTACGACGCCGATTTCTCCATCTTCGCGCCCGACGACGCGTTCGTCGTCGACGTCAAGAAGCTCAAGCACAAGAACCCGATCACGCCGTACGACGGCAAGGCGCTCTCCGGCGTCGTACGCAAAACGTACCTGCGCGGCAGCGAGATCGACGGCCGGACGCCCAGCGGCAAGCTGATCCGCCGCGGCGGCGTGTAAGGCCACAGCCATGGCCGTCAATGTCCATGCCCCGTACGGGCAGCTGCCCGCACGGCTCAACGCCTCGCGGCACCAGCCCGCCGCCCGGCCCTCCGCGCTTCGGCCCGGGCTGGTTAGCCCTGGGATGCTCCCGCGCGGCCTGGCCGTGTGGGTACAGCCCGGCGAAGGCCACGAGATCGATCCTGAGGTTTGGGCCCGGGCCGCTGAAGCGGTCCTGGCCCGGGCCCGCAAACTTGCTCCGGGGGCGGAAGTCCTCCTTTGGCCCGCCGCCGGAGCTGCAACGTCCGGTGATGCTTCAGGTCCGGAGGCTTCCGATCCGGGCGCGTCCGACGCCGCTGCCAACCCGCCTGTCTCCCTGGCCGGCCGACGCAGCAGCGTGGCAGTGGACCTGGCCGCGAACACCGTCCTCCTCGATGGTGTCCCCGTCAGCTTCACTGCGATGGAACACAGCCTCCTCCGCTATCTCGTGGAAAACCTGTCCCGCCCCATCCCACGTGAAGAATTGCAACGCTTTCTGGAGTCACTTGACTGTCCCGGCGCGGCATTTCGCTCCATCGACGTGTATGTTGGACGCGTCCGGCGCAAACTGGGCTCAGCCCGCCATGTCATCGCCACAGTGCGTGGAGGCGGCTACCAGTTCGCGCCCGGACCAGGCTCCACAGTCCGCGGACCAGCGGAATACTGCATCTAAGCCGCCCGTTACACCTATAGATTGATCGCCGGCCACGGCGGTTGCCCGACAAGTCAAGGATCGCAACATGACCCAGAAACTCCTCGCCGGAACCCAGGCCCCCGATTTCGCGCTGCTTAACTCCGAAGGCCAGAAGGTCTCCCTGTCCGATTACCGCGGACGCAACGTCATCGTGTACTTCTACCCGGAAGCCGCCACCCCCGGCTGCACCACGGAGGCATGCGACTTCCGCGACAGCCTCTCAAGCCTGCATTCCTCCGGCTACGAAGTCCTGGGCATCTCCCCCGACGCCCCGGAAAAGATCGCACGTTTCGCCGGCGACTTCTCCCTCACCTTCCCGCTCCTCTCCGACGAAGACCACGCTGTAGCCCTTGCCTACGGCGCCTGGGGCGAGAAGCTCGTGAACGGCGAAGTGGTAGACGGGCTGGTCCGCTCTACCGTAGTGCTCGACGGCGAAGGCAAGGTCAAGCTGACCCAGTACCAGGTCAAGGCCCAGGGCCACGTAGCAGCCCTCAAGGCCGAACTCGGTCTGTAACGCCCGCTCACAAACAAGACCGTTCGGCGTAACGCCCGCTCACATATGACGCCTCCCGGGCGGACGCTCGCTCACAAACAAGACCGTTCGGCGTGACGCTCGCTCACATACATGCCCGTTCGGGAGTATCCTCTTGCAGATGATCTGCAGGACGGTTCAGCACCTTTCGGCCAGAAGTGAGCGAGCGTTTGGGATTTCGCCGTCATATGTGAGCGAGCATCAGGCTTTGGCGATCGCCTCTTCCAGCGCGCCAAGGACGAGCTTTACCGATGCCCTGTTGGCATTCGGACCCATCATGCCGATCCGCCAAACGGTCGACGTAAACGCGCCCGCCCCGGAGCCGATTTCCATACTGAAGTTCTCCAGAAGGTAAGCGCGGACCGCGGCCGAGTCCACGCCGTCGGGCACTTTGACCGTGGTGAGGCTCGGCAATCGCGAGCCCTCCGCGGCAAACAGCTCGAGCCCCATCGCTTCAAGCCCGTCACGCAACTCGGCTCCGGCTGCACGGTGCCGCGCTTGAACAGCCGCGAGCCCCTCGGCCACGACGCGGTCCAGTCCGGCCTCGAGCCCGGCGATCATGGTCACCGGCGCCGTATGGTGATACGTCCGGCTGCCACTCGCTGCGCCAACATACCCACCCAGAAGGCCGATATCCAGGTACCACGAGCGCGGCTCCTTGATGCGCCGCTCGAAAGCGCGCTCGGACACCGTGAAGGGGGACAAGCCAGGTGGCGCTCCCAAACACTTCTGCGTCCCGGCATACCCGACGTCGATCCCCCAGTCGTCAGCCAGGAGTTCCAGCCCGCCGATGGACGTCACGGCGTCAACGATCAGCAGGGCGTCGCCTTTGCCGGCGCCAAGGGGTGCGACGTCGGACAGGACACCTGTGGAGGTTTCGGCATGGACGGCGGCAATCACCTTGGGATGAGGGTGCGCGGCGAGGACCCGCTCCGCATCCACGGGCTGGCCCCATTCATGATCGACGCGGACCACCGTGGCGCCGCAGCGCCGGGCAACCTCACACATGCGCTCCCCGAAAAGCCCATTGACGGCGATTACGGCCACGTCGCCGTCGGACACTGTATTAACAAAGGCAGCCTCCATGCCGCCGGAACCAGTGGCACTCAACGGCAACGTGCGGGCATTCTGCGACCCCCACACTGTCCGAAGCCCGGCGCAGGTCCGGTCGAGGCGCTCAATAAACACGGGATCCAGATGCCCGATCACGGGATACGCCAACGCGGCGGTCACTTCCGGATAGCAATTGCTGGGACCCGGCCCGAAGAGATACCGGGAAGTCAGGACCTCTGGCATGGCGGAACTCCTTTGGCTCGTTGCTGACATTGTCCACCAGACGGCCGAGGTGAGCGAGCGTTTCGGTAAATGCCGGCAAACGTGAGCGGGCCCCTCATCGTCAAGCTGGTTGTGAGTCATTCATTACCTGTTGATTGAAGGAGCCGGCGATGGCCGTTGATAACAAGGGTTTTACGCGTGAAGAGATCCGTGAGTTCATGCATGAGTACTATTTGCAGCCGCACGGGACG
>NZ_JBFRGF010000062.1:0-23346 GCF_052115205.1 Arthrobacter sp. 2RAF6
TCGCTTATTTCCTGCGCAGATTCCACGGTCCTTGCCCTGCGGGTAGACAGGCCTCCGTCGGCCACAGCTCCGCAAGCTTCGCCAGCAGCCAAAAAACAACGGGGGGGAGAAGGGGAACTGGCCGGTCACCTAAGCCGCCCCACCCACCAATCCTCTGCAAAGGACACAAAACCATGATTCATCAACGAATGGCCCTCATCGTCCCCGCGAACCTGAGCGAGCCGGTCCGGGTCGAACTGATCGACGCCCGCCGCAGCACTTTGCAGGTCATCGTCGACGGTGAGCTTGAATCCGTCACCTGCGGTGACTGGCACGTGTACGTCAACACCGACGCCATGGCCCGGAACCTTCACCGGAACCTCCGGGCAACCGCCCTGCTCCACGACGTCGGGCTTGACCTCGCTGGTATCTGCCAAGGAAACGCGGTCTTCCTCGGCCACGACGAACACGGTTACGAGGACAACGCCCCCGGGCATCTGATCCGGGGCGCCGAAGACCTCTTCGACACCACCCTTGTCAGCCACGAGCTCGTCTAACAACCCCGGTGGCCGGGAAACCGGCCACCACCTCCCACCCAATCCTCTGCAAAGGACACAGAAACCATGAAAGAACTCCGCGTTTCCGGCCCCGCCGACATCCTCGGCTTCATCCCCCACGCCCTGGGTTTCGCCCCGGCCCGGTCCTTCGTCTTCATCACCGTGAGCCGGGGCCGACTCGGCGCAACCCTGCGCATCGACGCCCCCGCCCCGGCGACGGCACCACGGGACTATGCCCAAAGGGTCGCGACGTACCTCGCAGCGGACGAGAACGCCACCGGCGTGCTCCTCGCCGTCTACACGGACGCTGAAACCGATACGAATGGCCGCCCGTTCCACGCCCACGTCGAGGCCATCATCGGCGAGCTTGAGCTGGCTGGCATGCCTCTGCGCGATGCATGGATCATCACGCCTGCCCACTGGCGGAACCTGCTCTGCGACGCCGATTGCGGCGAGTGCGAACCCCAGCAGCTGGCCACGATCACGGACAGCCACGTCAACGCCGCCATGGTCTTTGAAGGCAGCAACTACCAGACCCCGGCCCCGGAGTTTGCCCCGTTCACCGGTGCGCCCGGCACCGAGGAAAGGATCCTCGCCGCCGTTCCCTCCGGCACGACGCAAAGCGTCGCCGCGGCCCGCGCCCTCTGGTGCCGGGCGCTGGAGGGCAGCGAAAGCCCGGATGAGGCAACGGCTCTGAATCTCGTTGCCAACTTCCAGCACGTCTTTGTCCGGGACATGATGGCCTGCGACATCGTCAGCGACGGGACCGCGAGCCCCGGCGATGTCATCCTCGGCACCGGGGACATCGCCCCGGACTGGAACCGGGTGGCCAAGGCCGAGAAGATCATGCGGGAACTGGTCGACGCCGCACCCGTCGGGTACCGGGCGCCCCTTCAAACCCTGATCGGCTGGATCCACTTCTACCGGGGAACCGCCAGCGCGGCCACGCAATACTACGAGCTGGCGCTTGAGGACACGCCCCGGTACCGGCTGGCCAAGCTCCTCTCCGAAGTGGCACGGCGCGGAGCCGTGGCGGGCGTGGCCCAGAACCCGGCCACAGCCTACCGGCGCAAGAGATAGGCACAGGTGGGGCGGGGGACCGGACAGGCTCCCCGCCCCATACCCGGGCCGGCGGCCTTCCCCGCTTCGCTCCGCCGGCCGCCGGCCGCCGGCAACGCTCACGCGGGCGCAGCCACACCACCCCGAACGCACAGGAAAGGACCGACTACAGTGAAAGGGACACCCTTGTCCCAGCCACCCAGGAGCCGACACCATGGGCGCAGACTTCACCATGACCGCCGACGACTTCCCGGCCGCGCACGCCAGTGCCATCGAGGACATCCTGGAACTGTCCCTGCTCACAGCAGGGCAGCCCGGCACCGTCACCGACATCACCTGGGACGAACATCCGCACGAGCACTGACTTTCCACAGCGACGACGCTGCGGCACAGATTTTCTTTTGCAGAGGAAAAACCGTGAGGGGTCGGCACATGCCGGCCCCTCACGGTTTAACCAAGGTTTCCGCTGCGCTGCAACCAGGGAATAAGGGCGTCCGCTTCGCGGCCGGCTGTTGGGTCCAGGGCGCACCGTCGCAGAGCTCCGGACCCCCTGAACGTGTTTGTCTACGACGTTTTTTGGCTGCTGTCCTTCGGATTGTACGTGTCCGCTCCACCCCGTCTAGCCCCTCCTTCGTCGGGGCCTGCGGCCCGGGGAATCGGCTCCGGCGCTCCTTCGTCGCTTATTTCCTGCGCAGATTCCACGGTCCTTGCGCGATGCCGCACTCACGCCCGACTTCGTCAGAAGCATCAAGGAACTCGGCGTGCTCGAACCCGTGATCGCCCACCGCAAGGACGACGGCACCGTGCACGTATTGATGGGACAGCGCCGGACCCTCGGCGCTGTCGAAGCCGGACGCGGAACCATCCCCGTGATGGTCGTGGCCAGCCCCGAAGAAGCCGACCGCATCGTCACGCAGGTGGTCGAGAACATCCAGCGCACGGAACTCTCCGACGCCGACGAGGCCGACGCCTACCACCAGCTCTCCCTCATCGGCGTGTCCGCCGCCACGATCGCCAAGAAAACAGGCCGGACCAAGACCACCGTCGAGGGAGCGCTCAAGGCCAAAGCGTCCGAGGCCGGAGCCTCCGCGCTGGGCAAGGGATGCACCATCGAGGAAGCTTTGATCCTTGCCGAGTTTGAGTCGGATGAGGAAGCCATCGCTGAGTTGGAATCGGTCATCAAGGACGAACCCGAGCAGTTGTTCCACGTAGCCCAGAAGTTGCGCGACGAGCGCGAGCGGGCCGCCGCCCTCGCGGCGCTGATCGCGGAACTGAAAGCGGCGGGCAAGACAATCGTGGAGGACGCCGGGAACTACGCCGACGAAGAGAACCTGTACGTCTCAGCGGCAAACCGGGCAGACGGAGAACCGGCCACCGAGGAGGACGCCACCGCCTACCTGATCAGCACCGACTACCGGGGCCAGCACAACGCGAAGCCCGTCATCACCGGCTGGAAAGAACAGGGCTTCACCCCGAAGTACGAACGCTACGACGGCGGCACTCAGGCCCAGAAAGGCCCGATGACCGACGAGCAGAAGGCCGAGCGCAAGACCCTGATAGCCAACAACAAGGCCATGGAATCGGCAACGACCGTGCGCCGGGACTGGGTCAAGACCCTTCTGGCCCGCAAGACCGCCCCGAAGGGATGGCAGTACTTCACCGTCCACGCGATCACCCACCACCCCGAAACCGCCAGCGGCTACGACGGCAAGGTGGCCGCCGAAATGATCGGCGCCAAGTTCGAAGACAGCGACCGCTGGGCATGGAACCCGCTCCGGGACCACGTCGCCGCGAGCAAGGCACGGCCCGAGATCTCCCTGATCGCGCTCCTCTGTGCAGGGTACGAGAAGACGATCGTCAAGGACTCGTGGCGCTCGGCCAGCGCCCGGCACGCCGACTACCTCGGCCAGCTCGTGGCATGGGGATACACCCCCGCCGAGGTCGAACAGATCATCCTCGACAAGCACACCCCCGCCGAAACCAGCGAGGAAACGGCGGAGTAATGCCTCGTGCCGGGCGGAACCCCCACCGCCCGGCACGGCCCCCGGTTACTCACCACCCGCAGGCCGGGAACCGTGAAATGTCGGGCGGGCCGCCGCACCAGGGCGAACCACAGCGGCCACTCACCAGCGGCGGCCCGCCGTTCACCGCCACCAACAAGCGCGGCCCCTCAGGTGCCGCGCGCCACCTCAATGTCGGAGGCAGCTTTCATACCGGACTCCGTGCCCGATCAGCGCCCCACACCAGGTCCGTAGGGAAGCCGGCCGGTGGCACGACCGAACGTCCCGCGCCCTGTCGTCCGGGACGAAACAACCAGTTCAGCTAAGCTGAACCCATAGATTTCCTTTTGCAGAGGGAAAACCCCAGGGGCCGGCACATGCCGGCCCCTGGTTGCTTAACCACCAAGCAGCACCCCTGGTCAATGACCGGACATCTGCCACAACTCCAGACCCATCCTTGCCGCCGTCAACAGCAGCGCCGCAGCTGCGATCCAGACGCCGGCGATCTGCCAGGCACTGGCCCGCGGCCGCCGTTCATCCTCCATGCTTCCCCTTACCCTTTCGCCCAGTGGGGAAACCATCCTAGAAGCCAGGAACGACAGCCACCCGGCCCGCCTTCGCGGCCATGGTGCGTTGTGCACCCGATACCCACAGGCGCCCGGGCCATGAGGCTTCTGACTGTGGAGAGCAGCTGCCCGGCCGTCCACAGAAAAGACCCGGCGCGTCGCCGGACCCCGGGCGCGCCGCCGTGGACCGCGCGTCGAGCTGTCTCACAGGCACCCACAGTGCGTCGGAAACGCACCTTACCGTCGGCTATTACTCCTTGCCGACCTTCTGACTCCTTTGAAGTCAGAAAATGCGCGTGAGATTGGCCAGGACAACCGGGGCCGCGATCAGCAGGGCAAGGATCCATCCCGCCCGCCGGAGCCGCGCCCGGTCAACGAGAGTACGAAGCGCGGCGAATTCATGCTGGAGAGATGCAGCGTCAGCACCGGCCGGCGGGTTCCGGTGCCAGGTCCCCGCCCGGACGGCCGCCGCTGCAACCAGGGCTTTCTGCGTTGGCGTGATTACGGTCGGGCGGCCGTTGAGCCAGCGCAGGAGCTGCCGGTCCGTGACCACCGCGACGCCGGAGGGACGTTCCCTGACCGTCATGCTCTTGGGGGCAACGATGACGACAACGCCGGTGACATCCACGGCCTGGTTCGCTCCGCTTGTCAGAAGCTTCGCCGCGCGGGCGGCTTCATAGCCGGCGTTGTGGAGGTGGCGCTGCTTCTTGCCGGCGACCATCAGTGTCCGCCCGGCCACCCAGACGGACTGACCCGTGTGGTTCTTGGTATTGAGGGTGAAGACCCCTGACGGACCTATCAAAACGTGATCGATATCCGATGTGCCGGCGCCGACCGGGACGGCGTGCAGGACCGTCCATTCCGGTCCTAGACGTTCAAGGATCCTCCCCACGCTTACCTCTCCGAGGGCGCCCTTGTACCAGGGGTGGTTGTCCGGACTCAGCGGGTCGGCCCCGAAAATACGGCTATCCGATAGCTGCTTGACGCGTTGCGTTCCCCGGGCTTTCGAACTCCCGGCCCAGGCCCGCGGCCCGCCACCTCCTCCGACTGAACCAAGGAAATCAGTCTGCGACAGGAGGTGAAATACATGACTGAGTTAGAGAACATCGCTCTTAATGTCGGCGATCTCGTTACCGCCACCGTAACTAAGAAGCTGCCTTTTGGCGCATTGGTTGAGGCGCCAGACGGCACGCCGGGGCTGGTTAAAGGGCTGCTTGACGTCGCCGAAGGAGCGCGGATTGACATCCGTGTTGACGACATCGACGCGGAAAAGCATCGATTCAGCGCAAGCGTCGGCTAAGTTGCCGCAACACATGAGGGGTGGCGTCGGCAGTTAGGTGCCGATGCCGCCCCTTTGCGTTGTCTGGGGGCCAAGCTTTGTCATCGGCGGATCAGCGTGTCACGAAGTCAGGAGGTTTGCGGGGACTTCAATACCCGCAGGGTCCAGCTCGGGTCGGACTCTCAGGAAGCGCAACGCGTGCCGGAAGGACCGTCCTGACCAAGCGGAATCGGCGGAGACTTCCACCACCAGGGGTTCCACCAGGGTGAGTGCCACGGGTGAGGCATCACGGTTGAACCGGTCCAGCGTGGTTCCTTTGACCATGGCAGGCCAAGGATGCGGCCCGGTTGGAGACTTGAGCCAGCGGGCCAGGGCGCTGCTGTCAGCACCACGCAGAGGCGCCGACCTGCCCACTATCCGCAGCTTCCCGTCGATAGGCAGTCCTGCCACGATTTCAGAGGGACTGGTGATCGCGCCGATGACGGCCCCGACAACAACGTCCACGGACCGTCGATTTTTCACCTTTAACCACAGCCTCTTGCCGCCCTCATACGGCTGGGCCGCACCCTTGACCAGAATCCCCTCGACCCCTGTTGCCGGCATTTCCCTGAACCAGGTTTCCGCCACCGCGCGGTCCCTGGTCACCGGTGACAGGTTCAACGGCGCCACCCAATGCCGGGACAGCTCCTCCAGCAGCGCGCGCCGGTCCGTGAACGGCAGCCCGCGGGTATCGCGTCCGGCCACGGCCAGAACATCAAAGGCCACGAACGAGGCAGGATGATCCCGCACCAGCGCCGGCAGCGCAGCCCTGGCCGCCACCAGGCGCAGCTGCAGCCCTTCGAAATCCAGCCGCTCACCAGACCACAGAACCAACTCACCATCGACCACACAGCCCGGCGGGACCTGGTCAGCCACGGCCGCAAGGACGTCCGGGAAATACCTGCCCAATTCCTTGTTTTGCCGCGACCACAACGACACCCCATCCGTACCGACCAGACAAACCGCACGGAAGCCATCAAACTTCATCTCGTACACCGAGCCGCCGGGCAACGCATCCCCGTGCGGGATCGACTCCACGGCCTTCGCCAGCGCGAGAGCCACAGGAGGACGCAACGCAGCCGGCACACCCTCAAACATTGTGGGCACAGCGTAGCCCCAGCCCGGCACCGCCGGTAGCGGCATTCCGCCGCAGAAAGCATGGCCATGGACGACTGGGATCGGAGGACAACGGGCCAGGGGATAGAACGTCACAGAAGGCGCGGGCCGGCCTTTACTGAAGGCTCTATTCCGAGGACCAAACATATGGCGGCTATTCGCCGGGAGCTGACGGGCCCACCAACCGGAGAAATCACCAATGTTTTTTTACAAAACACGGTCAGAAATCCCAGTGAAATAAGGACAGAAGCCATTGTTTTTCATATGAAAAACGGTAGAATTGAGGTAGAAAGTCACCCAGACGAACGCAACTTATTTGATACGAAACCAGGTACTGAAAATGACTTCCTCAAACCTCTCGGCCGAAACGTTTGCCGACTACACCATTTACACCAAGCCGAATTGCACTCAGTGCGATGAGACGAAGGCCTACTTCGACCGCAAAGGCGTCACCTACCAGGCGGTGGACATCACCGAAGTGCCAGCGGCGCTTGAATACATCACCCGGGAACTCGGCTACTCCCAGGCCCCCGTTGTTGTGAACAATGCCGATGACCAGGACCACTGGGCCGGCCTGCGCCGGGACAAGCTAGTCCAGGCAGCCATGCATCACAAGGCCGCCTGATGAACACCCGGGAAGAGCGGTTCGCTCTCACGCCCCGCCGGTTCGACCCTGACCTGGACTGGTTCGGAGAGGAAGCCAACCCTTCCAGAACCATCAACGTCCCCCTCATCGACCCCTACCTGGTCGAACCCGACCCCGCAGCCCCCTGGTACGACACCGAGCAGGACAGCCCCGATACCGACGCCACCACCCTCAGTCACATCCTAAGGAAGGTCCACATCATGGCCGGCGAAACAACCATCACCGTCATAGGCAACCTCACCACCGACCCGGAACTGCGGTTCACCCCGTCAGGCTCGGCCGTCGCGAACTTCACCGTCGCGTCAACACCGCGCACCTTCGACCGGCAGTCCAATGAATGGAAGGACGGGGAGACCCTGTTCCTGCGGGCTTCGGTCTGGCGTGAGACGGCCGAGAACGTCGCCGAATCCCTCACCAAGGGCATGCGCGTCATCGTCTCGGGCCGGCTGAAGTCCCGTTCGTACGAGACCAAGGAAGGCGAGAAGCGCACCGTTATTGAGCTCGAGGTAGAGGAGGTCGGCCCCAGCCTTCGTTATGCCAGGGCGAAAATCGACCGCACCCAACGCGCGGCCGGCCCAGGCGGTCCCGGAGGCAACGGTTTCGGCGGCCAGGGCGGCACCACCCAGCCTGGCGGCACGGGCCAGTCCCTCCCGCAGGATGACCCGTGGGCCACGCAGTCCAGCAGCAATGCCGGCGGGTGGGGCAATGGCCCCGACTCCGAACCGCCGTTCTAACCTTCAAAATCCGTAGTAGTAGGAGTAGTATCGTTACTACTCCTACTACTATCCATGATCAACATTCTAAGAGGTGCCTTTGATGACGTCGAGCGTGAAGGACCGCGTTTACGCCGCGGCCGAGCAGATCAGTGCCGAACGCAGGCCCACGGTGTCCACGGTCCGCGCGGCCGCCGGGGTGAGCAACGCCGACGCCACCCGGTACCTGAAGGAATGGACCGAGGAAAAACAGGCAGCCGGCGGACAGGTAGCCGCGACCCCCGCGGCCCTGCTGGAACAGACCGCCCGCCTCGCCGGAGCCTGCTGGGCCGAAGCGTCCGCCCTTGCCGCTGAACGCCACGCCGCCGTGGAAGCCCTCTGGGCACAGGAACGCAAAGACAAAGACCAGGAAATCGCCGAGCTCGTCGCCGACCTGGACCAGGCAGCCGCCGACAAAGACGCCGCCGCAACGGTACATGCCGGGGAGATTGCCCGGCTCGAGGCCCAGCGGGCGGCCCTGGAGCGCCAGCTTGCCGTGATCGGCAAGCAGCTGGAGGATTCCCGGGAGGCCGAGCGGGCCGCCGCCAAGGAAGCCGCGGACGCGGCACGCCGACTGGCAACGGCCGAGGTCCGCGCCACCACCCTGGAACAGGTCCACAACGCCCTGCTGCAGCGTGTCTCCCCGGAGGCAAAGGGCGCAGGGGAGTGAGCAAGGCCAAACCCGAGAGCTTTTCTCCGTACTTCGCGACCGCGGACGCCGGCCAGGTCCGGGCAGCGTTCGCGGCCGCCGGCCACCTCGAGGGATACGCTTCCATCTCGGAATTGATCGAGGCCGCTACGCTCAAGGAAGTCCGCCGGCTCCAGCGCCGCCACAACAACGGCAAACCCTGGGAACCACTGCCGCCGGGAAGCGCCCGCACCGGCCGGCGTGCTAAAGACGAACTATCCCGCCACTCTGGCGCCGTTACGGCCGATTGAAGGAGAACGAGATGCAGAACCACGTCGAGACGCTGGCCATAGCGTGGGCGGAGCACGACGGCCTGGAGAGCTGGATGCTCGCCGCGCCAGATGCACGGCCCCTTTCGCGGGAAACCCTGCGGGACATTGTGTCCGACTACCTCGCCAGTCACGATCCTTTCCCGGACGGCATGAGTGTCGAAGTCGCGCGCCAGGACGGCTCTGGCTGGGAGCCGGCCGTCATCATCGAGCGACCGGGCACGGATGAATGGACCGTCGAGTACGAAGACGGTACCCAGGCCTGGCGCGATCACAGTGAGCTGCGTCCTCGCGGCTAACGGTTCACCCGTGGTGACCGTTAGCCGATCCCCTTTCGGGCTGCGCTGCGGCGACTCACCTGGCAAAGAATCGGCCTTGCCCCTGACGCGTTTTGGGATCAATCGGGTAGCCGAGCTCCTCAAGGCAATCCAGCACCTCATTAGGGTGATAGGTCCAGAATGTCCACCAGGTTCCGTCCGGCCGCAGGAATCCCAGACCGTGAAAAGTATCTAGGCCCCTCATCGTCCGATAAACCAGACGGACGTCATCCCGTTCCAGCCTCCATGGGCCGAAGAACCTGCCTAGCCCATGCCGCGCCCGGAACTCCAGATGCTCCTTTGTCGGTACAAGAAGGATCCATGGCGTGCCCGCCCTGAACTTTCCGGGGACAGCGAGACCTCCCCTGAATTCCGACCGTATCTCCATCTCATTCCAATCCACCTCAAGGCGCTCTGACACCCCCGTACCGCTTGGTCGGGGAAGGCGATTGTGCCCGATCCGACCCTTCCCTGCAGGGCGACCGCCCGGATGGGGATCCTTGAACGCGCACCGAGAATTCAAAGCACGGACCCGAGCGAAGTGCATGGCTCGAGGGCAGGATGGAGAACATGGAAGTCATTGGGAGCCGCATCCTGCTTCATCCGTCCGAACCCGAGCGGAGCCACCGGTTTTATCGGGACACGTTGGGCCTGGCGATCTACCGGGAGTTCGGGAGCCGTGAAGCGCCGGGCCTCGTATTCTTCCTGGGCAACGGTTTTCTCGAGGTCAGTGGACGGTCGACTGACCCGCAGGGCAGCGCCTTGGCGATCTGGATGCAGGTCCGCGACGTGCATCTCGAGCACGACCGGCTCCTGGCGGCCGGGGTACCTGTGATCCGCAAGCCGCAGCAGGAGCCATGGGGACTGGTGGAGATGTGGATCGCGGACCCCGACGGAGTCCGCATCGTGCTCGTTGAAGTTCCGAAGGACCACCCTCTGCGGCGCGACCAGCGGTGAACATTTCTTCTCCCGCGGCCGCCTTCCTGAGGGCACCCTCTGCAGCGGAACGCATGTTCGAAGGGCGGAGCCGTAGCATTGGGCGGATGAAGGTTGGCAAGGTCCACGGACGCTCAGAGCGGAAACTGCAATGACCGGCGACCGGGATCGGGATGCTTCAAGGCGCCCGAGGCAGGCACGCCCACGAGACGCTCTTGGACGGCCGCTGCCATACGGAAGCGCTGGCGTGGAGCCTGTCTCCGAGGAACCGCTGCCGCCGACGGAGACGTTGGTCTCGGCCCGGAGCCTGGTGGAAGAGGGCCGGCCCTTCGCCGCGCATGAGGTACTTGAGGCCCGATGGAAAGCTGGGCCGGCCCAAGAACGCAACCTCTGGCAAGGTCTCGCCCAGATCTGCGTCGGGCTCACCCACGCCGCCCGAGGGAACAGCGTTGGCGCGCTCCGGCTCTTCGAGCGCGGTGCGGTCCGACTCGAGGAGTACGGTTCAGGCGAAGGGCCAACCTACGGGCTCGATTTGTCCGCCGTTGTGCGTTGCGCGCATAACCGGATGGGCACCGGCGGCTGAGCTCGCGACCAGCATCCTCGGGGCACGCGGCCGGAGGCACTATCTCCGGGATACTGCGAAGAGTTTACTCGACCCTTAACGTCTCCAATAAGGGGAACCCCTTGACGGTGCTGGGCGTCCGGTAAGGGATCCCTCAGCGGGCGCGAATCGGGTGCGCCCTGGGCTCCGTGAAGCCATGGAGGCGTGCCGAGCGCCGGGACATCGTCTGGTTCGATTGGCCAAGTCGCAGCGTTTGCTATCGTGGCGGTCAACCGAACAACGCCATTCCCAACCAAGCCGAGGTCCTCCTGGAACCGTCAAAACCGTCCGCCGCTGATCGCACCGCACTGACATATTTCGATTACCGGATAGTTTCGGGGAAATACAGCAGGGAGTCCCTGTATTACTGAGTAGGTTTTGGAACTTCTTCTTTCTGTTCAAGGCCATTTTCGTTGTGGAGGGCGTCGTAACCGTCGCTACCGTGCTTTCGACCCGGCCCAAAGGATCAAGCCCGTTCTTCTACATTCCTATGAGCGTCCTGAGTCTGACACTCGTCATCTACATCACGATCGCGGTCCTTCGGTCGTCCGCACTAATTCGTTCGAGGGCTCGCGATCGCCGGAATTTGAAACAGGGTGTGGCCCTAGACATACCGCCGGTAGGTTGGAGGCCGGCCCGGAACTGGAAGCCGGGCATGGCCGCCACGTCTCAATTCGAGTGAACCGCCGCCCAATTCGACTCACATTGCCCCCAATCCTCCACTGCAGGCCTACTCGCCCTAATTTCATTCAGCTTCCAGACTGAAAACGTCCCACTCGGGGATCCCTCAGCGTGCACATTGTTATAACCAGTGGAGACGTCCAGTGAGGGACCGGCTTACTGCGCGGTTTGGGCGCGATGGTTCGGAGAACTGTTTCTGCTGATTTCGGCATCAGGTGTCGGCCGCCCTTCGGCTTCCAGCGCTTCTAGAGGTTCCGGTATCGGCCCCACCGAACCCAGGCGAGAACTGCGATACACGCAAACCCTAAGTCCGCAAGCAGAAACCAGACGAAGCCTTTGTCTTGCTCAATCAAGATGACGACGGTATAGAGAATCACAAGAGCCGAAAAGCCTATGGCCCTGATCAGCAGCTCAGTAGGGGTCGTCTTTTCGATTGTCCTGGCCCGCACCCTTGGGCTATCTGTTAGGCCGAGAAAATCGGTGATCATGCGCCTGCGTGAAACCGCGCCCTCCTCATTCATGGCCCCAGAATAGGTGAACGAGAACGTTTCATCTACGAGTCATCGCAATTGTCGCCAACGGGCGGTACGGGAAGTCTCTGCGACTCACGGTATGGGCCGTTGTGAGGGTTCGGCTAACGAACGTCCTCCCCTGCGCCCGATTGTTCATCTTGCGATGTCTTGGTCGTCCTGTCGCTCCGCTCATGATGCAGCTTCACTCCGATTCCAACGGCTACGAGAACGACGAGGAGACCACCCACGGCAATGCGCCAAGGATCGAACACCGGTCGAAAAATGATTGTCCCGGCAATGAACAGGAGTACCACCGCTTGAGGCCAGGAAATTATGAAATACCTGCTCATGCTTCTCCTTAAACAGACCAGACGCGCGGAAAATCGCTCTTCAAGCAGGTCCGCCTTGACATGTTCGGAGCCTACATCCCAGTACCTGTCCGTGACAGGCTTCTCGCCTCGGGGGCAGCTACGCCCGCTGAGGGTTCGGTAAACGGGACGGCTAAACCGCCATTCCCAACTGTGAATTAACCGCCATTCCCATCTAACACTCACACTCGGCTACGTGAAGCAGAGCGCTGCGGAAAAAAGGGGAGCCCGCCTGCGGGCCTATCGTGCGATACCCAGCATCCAGAAGATCAGTAACGCTACGACGACGAGGCCCATGCCGGCTCCGATCGCCCCGGACAGGGCCCGCCCGTCTATTGTCTCAGCATCCTCGCGGAGTATGACGTATCCCTCGCACATGGCGATGGTGAAGACCAAGACCAGAATCGACTCGAACGGGAAACTCATCGGGTCCTCCTGCTGCGCCGTGCTTCATCAGCCCTTCCCTTCGATTGTCCGCCCTGCTTCAGCCGCGGGGAAGGGCACTGTAGCCATCGGCGGGAACCAGTGAAGGTGCTGGTAGAGCATGATCCCCGGTCCCGTACAGGAACCTTCAGCGGACCTTTCTCTCCAACACCCATCTATTCCAGCGTTAGGTCGCCGCGGCGGCAGAAATGCGTTGGAAGTATGCGCTGGAGGCCGGTAGCCACATCAAGATAGCCCCCACGAGCGTAAGGATAAGACCTGCGAATGTCAGAGCTGAAGGGGTCGCTAGAGGGTTACTCAGGCTGCTTTCGGCTTTCACCGGGAGCGACGTCATTACTTCGCCCTATGACGAAGATTTGTAAGCAGTCCAGCGTAAGTTGGATCGGTAGCGGCTTTCGCTCGACCTTTACCAAAGACCATCAAATGAGGGCAGAGTGGCAAACATGTGGCAACCCGCCAGTGAGGCAGAAATCCTAGAGGGCATCCGCAGCGGAGCTTTGTCTGAGTCCCACTACCTTGAAGTCAAGGAACAGGCACGAAACGAACAAATTGCCCAGACACTGGCGAGTTTCGCCATTGATGGGGGAATGTTCATCATCGGCATCGCCGAGGTCAAGGAGGGCAACGGCTCCAAACGACTCGCTGCCAAGCCAATCGCAGTCGAGGGAATGATCGAACGCATCGATGGCATCTCCCGGAATGCAATCGAGCCCCCGCTGCCAGTAACGACCCGACTGATCCAGGCAGGTGATGGCACAGGTTTCGTGGTGGTTACGGTCCCGCCGTCACCACTTGCCCCACACATGACAGGGAGCAAATATTACGGGCGCGGCGACGCTTCGAAACATGCGCTGTCCGACGCAGAAGTTCTACGGCATCATCAGCGCCGCCAGGAACAAGCCGACCTCGGCATGAGACTTCTGGACAGCGCCGAGTCGAGTGACCATCTGCCGCCAAGTGAACGTGAACACGGGCATATCTATCTCATCGCCGAACCAATGATGCCAGTTAATGGCGCCCTCGTGGATCAGTTTCTGGACGACAACGAAGCCCTCGTCAACTTCTTGCTTTCAGGTCAAAACAAATGCAAGCCGAACCTTGCCAGTTTTTACCCCACGCCCCAGTACGCCACAAGAATCAAGCATCGAGAACTCGGTATCTCGATGATGAATAGCGACGCCGAGGGCGCTTTGCAAGTGCCGAAACCCGCCGGCTTCAGCGAAAAATCAATCCTCGACGTTGAGCTGTTGGAGTCCGGAGGGATCCGCATTCTGATAGGACGCGGCACCGACAAGTGGACCCCGGAAGAGTCGATCATCTGTGATGGGCTGGCGGTGGCATACGCCCAGCGGTTGACCTTCTGGACCAACATTCTTAGTGAACGTTACGCATACCGCTCCCTGTGGACTCTTGGGCTGCGGATCAATGGTGTAAAGGGGCTACGGTCTCACATGATGATGGACGACTGGAGTAGTTTCGAGCCTCCCAGAACCATGCATAGTGATGTTTACTCACGCACGATTACGGTCAGCGCCGATGCGCTGGAAAGCTCACCTGACGGTGCAGTCGAATCATTGGTCGGTCGACTCCTCAAGATGCTCGGGACCACCCGGCATCATCTGGGCAAAGTGGGCTGAACGCGGTCGCCAAGTCAGCCAGCCCGAGCACTGGGCGGTCGAGATAGTCTGTGATGCATGAATGATCTTGAGCAAGAGTTCGCGGAAGTATCCCTCGATGTAGATGCTTTTGAACGGGCTTATAGCCGAGTAATTCACTACAACCCGGATCATGAGCTGGCGCGGGAGCTGGAGTTGCTGGCAGCCGCAGCGGGGGATCGGCGCGAGGAACTCCGGATCAAGTTGGCAAATTGGTCAGGAAGCAGCGACATCCTTGGCTGATGTATTGGCGCTGTGGGCGCTTATCGTCGCCTTGTTGAGCCTACTTGTGGCACTGGGCGCTGGTTTTGTTGCCTATTTGGATTACCATCAGGTCGGACGCGAAGAGCCTTGGCGGCTGACAAAGGTCCAAAACGATATTTGGCTGCTGGAACGAGTCCACCGCCGACCGGCAACCCTCTCGGGCTTCGATGGGACTTCCCTCTGTGATGCTGTCCAAGTGGCTTGGCTAAACCCCGCTGGGTTCCCCGCGAAAGTTTACAGACGTGGTTCTCAGGAGTTGCTTCGCATACAAACTTCCGGAGTAGGCATGCACTTGGAGTTTTACAGCCGGGAATACGGGGTCTTTGATAGGTTGCCGGCCCACAACAAGTCCTACCTCGCCAACGTTCGGGGTGGCGTAAAGGGCATGGACAAATTGAAGACTTGGACGACGGCACTCTACTAGTTCGTAGTGGCATGACGGGCAGGAGCTCTGCGACTAAGCGGCAGCACCCAACAGCCGGCCACGCAGCGAAGCGGAGTGGACGACCGACCGCATTCCCTCGGCGAGCCTGCGAGTACCAGGGCTCTCTTGAAGGGGCATTGTTGGAACCATCGACAGGCCACATATCTTCGAGCTCATCCTCGATGTAGCCCTCGCGCGTAATTCGGGCCAGAACGCTAGAGCATTTGGACGACTTCCATCTAGACGAGGAACTGGCTGCGAAATGCTTCGGTCATTTCGAGGTCCCAACGTTGGAAGAAGAACCATTAACCGTCGTCTCCGGCGCTTAGCCGGCTCACCAGGTGGTACTCCAATGCGCCTGGTCTGATGCCCGCAAGCCGGTCGATCATCGGGCGCCCCAGCACCCTAAAGACTGTCTGTGCGGATCCTGGAGCTTACATGCCCGTATACCCCGCTCCATTAAATGCCCGGTGGAGGTACCCCAACTGCAACACCACTGGTCTCTTACAACCCATACGTTATGAGGCACTTTAGTTATGAGACGCTTCCTCGAGCGATTTTCCGGCTGTTTGTCTCATCCCTCGCGAGGGCTGTCCGCTCAGACCGTGGATGGTTGCCAGTTGGTTGCCTGACAGTAGTCACGGCCTGACGGCGTTCCGGCTGCCACCGCGGCAGGTGGCCAGA
The DNA here is from genome assembly GCF_052115205.1 of Arthrobacter sp. 2RAF6. Lineage (NCBI taxonomy): Bacteria > Bacillati > Actinomycetota > Actinomycetes > Micrococcales > Micrococcaceae > Arthrobacter > Arthrobacter sp. 2RAF6. The sequence goes on from NZ_JBFRGF010000062.1 coordinate 15,837, forward strand.
AAGTCCTCCACCCGTTGGATCGGGCGACTGAGTGCCTCCCGCAGCTTGTCATCTAACGCGCGGTCAAAGGCCTCTACATCTTCCCCCAAGGTACAACCGGCAAATGCCTCAAGGGCGAGTTGTGATCGCTGGTGATTCAGCAGCTTTATCGCCTTAGCGTGCTCGGCCCTGAGGAACTCTGTTGCCGCCGACTGAATGGCAATCAGGTCCCGGGCAGCATTTCTGGCGCCATGGCGGTCCCATGGATCTTTGTAGGCCTCCAGCAGGTCCTGCTCAAGGCCTCCCTTTGTCGTCCGGAACCCGTTGAGGAAGAGGTCGTTCTGTAGCGGGGCCCCGCTCGCAATGTAGGCAACCTCGGTTTCTTGGCCGAATCGGTACCCGAAGGAAACGTGAGGGAGCCAATTGAAACCGAAATCGATGTCAGGGAACAGGTCCTTGTGGTCCGGGAATGCAACGAGGATGGTGTCCGCAAACGGCCGGCGACGTTCGCAGGCATCTGTGAAGACCTGGAACGTTGCTTCCGCGGCATCCTCACCCAGCGATGATTCTTCAACATTGACCTTTTCGCACAATCCGGTCATATATTGGCCCTGGTCGTACTCCTCGTATTCCAGGTGCGTCGTAATGGCGGCGTTTATGGTGGCGTAGAGGTCCAGAAAAGCACTCAGCGCGGCGTCCCAAAAATCAGCGTCCAGCTCGCTGCCGACAATCTCCATGAAGTCATTGATGTTGGTGCCAGGCGCTGCCGACCACCAATCGTCAACATCTACGTACTCGCCGTCCATATCTTGGGCGCGGCCGTCGATGACTTCGACGAAGGTGAAGTCGTCAGGCTTGGACGTGCCGGACAACGTGAAGTAGAACTCCCGGTCGCTGAGCGGATCCACTGCAAAGGCCCGGACCCTGCGGAGCTGTCCTTCCACGAGGAACTCTGACAGACCCTTCAGCTTGCACTCCAGCACCTTCGCCGGGACGTCATCGCTGTCGATGTTCCCCATATAGCCCATCGCTGTTTCCCCTGCTCGAACGGAATTTCTGTACAAACCATACTGGCGAGGACAGACTGTGAACCGCGTTGCGATTGCCAATTGGGTTTCATTGTGTCGGTGAAGGCAACGGGTGACGACACCCAGATGCTCAGCTCGGCCAGTTCGGGGACGACGATGTCTGGACCTTGCCGCCCGACGCGGCCATGTTCGAGCCGGAGACGCTCGATGGTCAGCTCCCCGTCCACGATTGTGACCATCACATTCAGTCCGCGGGTGCGGTGCAGTCGGTGAGACGTCTCGGATCCCTAGGGATACGAGACGTCTCACGGGCTCGGTCGCCATGACGATTGTGGCTTCTTATTTTTCGCGAGATTGTCAGAGTTTCTTCGCCATAGGCGATTCTCGCAACTATGTCTCGAAACCTTCTGGTTGAATCGTTGTATCCACCATTAGTTATGAGACACATCGGAGCAGCCCACGGCCAAACCGCAAAGCTAACGCACGCGTTTCCACGCGACAGCAATCCACCGACCGGCAACAGGCGGACCTTCTTGCCGCTGGCGTCCGGCGCGATGACCTCTACATTGATCACGGCGTTTCCGGGGCGCGAAATTCACGTCCACAGTTCGATCGTGCTCTCGACGCGCTGATCGATGGCGACACCCTTGTCATCACCACGCTGGACAGGCTCGGACGTTCCACCCAGAACATGCTCGCCTTCGCCGACGAACTCCGCAGTCGAGGAGCCGGCCTGCGCGTTCTAAACCTCGGTGGAGGCGATGTCGACACTGCAACACCAATGGGGTCCATGCTGTTCACGATCATGGCCGCCCTCGCGCAGATGGAACACGAGATCAAGCGCGAACGCGTAACCGATTCTATCGCCAAACGCCGAGAAGCCGGAAAGGATCTTGGTGGCCGGCCTCGCCGGGTCACTGACAGCCAGATTCGGAGCGCGGTCCGCCTGGTCGAAGGCGGCGAGCCCGCTGCTCAGGTCGCGCGTGATCTCGGAATGTCCCGAGCAACCTTTTATAAACGGTCGCGATCACTCCCGAACCAGCAGGCCGCCATCTAGCGACGCAAAAAGACCGCCATTTATCGCTGAAAGTCACAGCCGTCGCAGGCTGTGGCACACCCTTTTAGCCCGCCTGACTCAATCCACGGTGAAGGCCCCTAACTGCAACCTTGGGCCAAGGAGAGAGGGGCGGAGAAGGCTATGCCGAACCATTGCCCATTTGTCGCTCGAAGGCTTGCCCGACCAAGTTAAGGATGTATGGGAGTTCATCGCTTGAGTTGAGGACTACTTCACTGTTCCCGTTCCCCCATCGGCCAAGGTTGGTAACGTCGCGCGCCATTTCACGGGGATCGTTCAGCTCTTGGAACGGGATGTTTATCGATAAGAGCAAGCGGGACGTCTGGGGGATGACGTCAACGAAGTTGGTTTCTGCCTTGTAGGCGATATATAGCTTCAGGAACTCCTCAGTCACTGCTGGGTCGAGGGAGAGGACCTCCTTGCGGAACTGCTCGAAGAGATCTCGGGCCACCGTTCCGACTGCCAGGTTTCGGTGGTCCTCAATGCTGTAGGAAGCCGTCGCCGCAGGTTTGCTGCTGGGCCGGTAATAGTCCAGAACATCGGAGCGGAGATCCGGGGAACACCAGACGCGCGTTGCGGTCTCTGATAGCTCTGCTGCGCGTCTGTCGATTGCGTCCTCGTCCCACCTGGCAGTCGTGCCGAGACCAACATTGAGGCGAAGTGGGCTTTCACGGAAGCCACCGCGCATGTCCCGTTTTTCCGCGAAGGCGTTATCACTGTACTCACTGTTGTAGCCGGTGAGGGTGAGGTTGCCCAAGGTGTGAAGTTTGGTCTTATGCACACGTTCCCAGTCGGGCCCCAGCTCGCTTCGCCATACTGCCGGTAGATCGTTGTTCTGGGGCATGATGTGCTCAATTGTGTATTCATCGACCGGCACGCGCTCTTTGCGGCCGTCGTTCTCGATCCGGCGGAGCCAGTAGCTGCGGTTGCGGAAGTTGTAGATATCACGCGATTCGAATTCTCGCCGGAATTCATCATCGTTTGGAAAGCGCCGGTAGGAGGGCAGGAGCTGGAATGCAGCTTGGACGCTTTCGAGGTAGGAGTCCTCCTGGAGGCTTCGGGTGAATGTAGCAAAGGTCTTGTTGAGTGAGTTCGTCGGGATCGCACAGATCGAACGTCTGAATACGTAGGCCTCGACGAGGCGAACGATCGAAAGGAGTTCGTCTCTGCTTAATCGCTCCTCGTCGTAGCGGGCGTACACCTGGAGAAGAAACGGGTAGGCGACGTCGACTCTGAGCTCCCGGAGGTCTTGAAAAGCCTCGGCGAGGCGCTTGTCCTGTTCCCTGCCTAGAGCCATCGCGCAGTAGTAGTTCGCGTACCGGTCGATGTCCTCTACGAGCGCGTCAACGCCGGCTTCGGCAACGTTCTTGAGGGTGGCGTATCCCTTGAACGCTTCGTATACAGCTTTGACGTTGGGGATTTCAGAGGCCTTGATTGTTAGGTAGTCGCGCATGAATCGATCGAAGTGTGTGCCGTAGGATTCTTGACCGAAGCGTGTCTCCATGGGGCGCCAGTGCGTTTCATACAGGCGCGTTTGATGGTCCGGGTCAAGTCCCATGAGGACATAGTTTCGGATCAAATCGGCCTGGCTCAGTTCCCTGCCGGTCGAGTTCATGCTCTCGAAAATCAGCTGCGGGTTGTCTTGCCCACGGCTCAGCGACACATCGACGATCATCAGCTTGAGGAGGCCTTTGCACAGGGCATCGAGGTTTGAGCCGAGCTTCCCGACCATCTGATCGAAGAATTCAAAGTTATCCCTGATACGGATCGATCTTTCGTCAGGCAGTGGCTGCTGGCGTACCAGCGCGAGCAGGCTAGTCCTGTCATTTTGGGTCAAAAGAAGCTTGTGCCCTCGATCCCCTGCCTCAAGCGGGTTCTGCAAGTAATAGCTGCGGATTTTCAGGGCGCTGAACCCGTCAACAGGCTCGCCCTCGACATGGCGAGCGAGGGCCTCAAGAATTAGCGAGACAGTAGTCAGCCTCTGCTGGCCGTCGATGACCAGCAGCGGCGACTGCCGGGAGAGTTGATACAGATCCTCTTGAATATAGACAACCGAGCCGATGAAGTGGGCGTTCACCGCAGCGTCCTTACCCGCATGCATAATGTCGTCCCATAGCTGCTGGCATTCCTTCAGCGTCCAGCTATACGTTCGCTGGTAGATCGGAATTACGAACTGCGGCGACGCCTGGAGGAACTTCAGCAGGTTGGACTCGACGGCTTTCACGCGGCTGCTTTCTCTGTGCGGGCTATATGACCAAGCCTCTTCATCCTAGAACCTGCCGCAGGTGAGTCCTTTGTTCGGCATCACTCGGTCGCTCGCCCGGTCAGGATTCCACGAGCGTAGGCCTTGCGTGACAGAAGCTATGCCCGCAAGGCCTACGAGTGCGGATCAGCTGGCGCTGAGGACGAGGTGCCTCCTACTTGGGTCCCACCCGAGCAGTTTCCGCATTCCGGGTCGGTCGATCGCGTTCCTGCTGCCGGAGGTGACGTCGGCGAATAGATCCCGTTTTTGGATCCCGGCGGCGAGGAGCGCATCGAGCTGCAGTTGGGCGTCCTGGCTGGCGGTACTCACCCTTATGTATCCGAGTTGTCTCACGAGCCGGGTGCAGAGCACATTCCGAGACATCCCATCAAGAGAACGACTTACTGAGACGTTTCGGAGGCTAGGGTTCCGGCCCACGTCGGCCCCGCGAAGGTCGCCGAGGACAGTGTCTTGTAAAGCTGTAGTTTCTTGCGACACTAAGCGCGAGGCGATTGTCGACGCTCACGAGGGGCGAGGGCACCCGCAAACCACTACCTCAAAGCCGCCCCTCGGAACCGCCGCACTGGCCGACACCCACAGCAAGAACACCTATCTGCAGCTAAATATCTCCGCATTACCGCCAGAAGCGGCCGGGATGAAGGTCCTCGTTGCACTGGAGCATTCGATTCTGAAAGCGGTCTGGAACATGCCTACCTACGGTGAGTGCTATACCGATCCAGGCGCCGACTACTTCATCAGGCTCAACCCCACCAAAGAGAAGAACAAAGCCATCGGGCAACCCTAAAAACTAAGTGACGACGTCACCGTCACACGCCGGCCACCAAACCCCAGCTGCCTAACCGCTTTTATTTTCGTAGTAGACGACTTCGAAAAATGACATCCTCATCTGCAGGGGAGTCCCCTGGGAGTGTTCCGGAACCAAGGAACTGGAACAGTGATCAAGGTGCCGGTTGACCCAAAACTTTCTGAGATTTCCGCGACACGATTCTGCCCGCGGCCGCACTGTATCCGTAGGGAAGGGTATGTCTCGAGGCGGCCTGCTGCACGGCAGCGACCTGGACGCCTTCGGTCCGCTCATGCACACCTGTTGTGATGTGCCGATCTGCGTCCGTGCGACTGCTGACACTTTTACTCACCTGGTGGAAGGAACCAGCCGCAGCAACATGCTCGATAGATTGGCCAAAGGGCGCGACGCGAACGGAAGTTCCTTCCGCTGGCGCGGCCTGGCCCGGGCACAGTTCGTTGCGCGGTCCGTGGCCCTCAGGGACGAAGTCCGCGCCCCACGGCTGGGACAGGCCGCAGCGCGTCGCCGCGCTCCTGGCTGGCGTCGATCCCGACGCGCCAACCTTGTTCTGAGGTTGCCGGCCTACGGGGCCGGGTCGCCGTCCGTGGATGCAGCTTCGCCTGCGCGCGGGAGGCCCCTGATCAGGGCCGCCATGCCGCGGACCGCCTCGGGGTCGTCCTGCCAAGAGCTCCCGTCACGCGTGCAGGCACGGAACGCGTTCACGCCGGCATCTGCGGCTGCCTGGTTGAGCTCGGCCCGGGCCTTTCTCAAATCTGCCAGCTGTGCGGGTGTCAACGGCTCGCGCTCTTCCTTGGGTGCGGCCACCGCGGCAGGGGAGGAATCCTCTGTAACCGGGGTCCGGCGCCGGATGAAGAAGCTTCGCAGTCCCACAGTCCATCTCTCCTTCTGATAAAGAATGTCCCGCATGGGATTGGGGGAAACCATGCGGGACACACTCCTTTCGGGCGTCCACTCCGCAAGCTCCGTGGCCGGCTGTTGGGTGCTGGCGGTCCGTCGCAGAGCTCCTGTCCGTCATCACCTGTTTGTCTACGACGTTTTCTGGTTGCTGTCCTTCGGATTCTAGGCGTCCGCTCCACCCTGTCTAGCCCCTCCTTCGTCGGGGCCTGCGGCGCAGGAATTTCCCTACGGCGCTCCTTCGTCGCTTATTTCCTCCGGGAATTTCCCACACCTTGCCCAAGGGTAGACAGGSCTCCGTCGGCCGCCGAGCAAGCAAGCTTGCCAGCAACCAAAAAACAACGGGGGAGAGGGGAAGCTGGCCGGTCACCTGATCCGCCCCACTCACCTGACTTCTCGGCAAAGAAGGAGCAACACCATGAACGCAATCACCATCAAGACGGTGACCACAGCCGACACCGGCGAAACCATCGACGGCGTCACCGTGCTGGGCGATTACCACATGAACGGCGGCTACGACTGGATGGAACTCATCGGCGAGCACGGCTGGGCCGTGATCCCCAGCTGGGGCTGTGACGGCTGGGACCTGGGTCAGTGGCCCTATGTCATGGTCGCCGGGATCCGCACCGCCGATGAGATCGGGAACCTGTTCGGCATGGCCACGTACTGCGAGGGCGACGTTCGGACGACCTTCTACAGGACCAAGGCCCGGTTCTGGGATGCGATCAGCGAACAGGCGTTCTTCCATTGGAAGAACGGGCAGGCCCAAGGACCGGAAGACCTGCCCATGGCGGCGGCCGAGCTGCCCAGCCGGTACCGCCAGCCGTGCACCGTCTTCAACGCCGCCTAACCACCGGCGAAGGGTTCCCCGCTCCTTCCGGAGCGGGGAACCCCACCCCCAGATCCTTTCGTTGCCGCTGGAGCCGCACCTTGCGCCGCTGCTTGGGCGGTCCGTCGTCGTGGCCGGCTGCCGTTGTGGTCACCGGCGACGGACCGCCGTCCGCATGAGGGCCGCGCGTGGTGGCTGATGCCGGCGGCCTGCCCTGAGGTGGTGGCCGGCGCGGGAGGATCCATCCGCGTCCTTGGGCAAGTCCTGGTTTCCGCTTCGCTCGCACCAGGGAATAAGGGCGTCCGCTGCGCGGCCGGCTGTGGGGTCCAGGGCGCGCCGTCGCAGAGCTCCGGACCCCCTGGCCCTTGGTGTGTCTACGACGTTTTTTGGCTGCTGTCCTTCGGATTGTACGTGTCCGCTCCACCCCGTCTAGCCCCTCCGTTCCTCCGGGGCCCGCGGCCCGGGGAATCGGCTCCGGCGCTCCTTCGTCGCTTATTTCCTGCGCAGATTCCACGGTCCTTGCCCTGCGGGTAGACAGGCCTCCGTCGGCCACAGCTCCGCAAGCTTCGCCAGCAGCCAAAAAACAACGGGGGGGAGAAGGGGAACTGGCCGGTCACCTAAGCCGCCCCACCCACCA
>NZ_JBFRGF010000063.1:0-17762 GCF_052115205.1 Arthrobacter sp. 2RAF6
CCGCCGATGCTGATCGAGGACGCGAACACCGCGTGGGCCGACTCGAAACCGTCCAGCTTGGAAATCGACGGGGAAGACACGGACCCGCCGATCAGGCGGGTCAGGGCCAGGTTCAGGCCCGTGAGCATCAGGAACGTCGCGAGCGTGACGATGAAGGACGGCAGTTTCGTCTTGACCAGGATCCACCCATTGATGAAACCGATCGACAGGGAAACCAACAGGGCGATGACCACACCCACCCACGCGTTCATCGAGAAATACCAGCTGAACAGGGAAGCGGTCAGGGCCGAGGAAATCACGGCAACACCGGTGGAAAGGTCGAACTCGCCGCCGATCATCAACAACGACACCCCCACCGCCATGATCCCGATCGTGGAAGACCCATACAGGATCGTGGCCAAAGCATTCGGCTGCGTGAACGTCTGCGACACCGAAGCGAAGAAAATGAAGAGGACAACCGCCCCCACGAGGGCACCGACTTCAGGACGGGCCATCAACTTGCTCAACGGGCTCCGCTTCGCGACCCGCTCATCCGCGGCAGTTTTGGGTGCCGGGGCAGTAACTAAAGCCATGAAATACCTTTCTTCTCCCTCAGCTCGCGCGGCAAGGAAACCGTGCCGCGCGAGCTGAGCAGTCATCGGATTAGCGGATGCCCTGCTGAACGAACTTCAGAACGTCGGAAATGTTGGACTTGTCCACGATCGTCGGGCCCGTGAGGACAGGCTGCCCGCCACCGACCTTGAAACCACCAAGCTTGTTCTGCCAGATCGAGTCAATGGACAAGTAGCCCTGGAGCCACGGCTGCTGGTCCACCGTGAACAGGACCTTGCCATCGTTGATCGCCTGCGCCAGCGCGGGGTTCAGGTCGAAGCTGGCGACCTTGATCGGGCTGTTGGCATCTGCCACGGCTTTGAGAATGGTCAAGGTGAAGGGAGCGCCCAACCCGATGATCACGTCAGCATCCTTGCTGGCCTGCAGTTTCGCCGTCGCAGTGGACTGCACTGCCGTCATATCGGCCCCGTTGACATATAGGATCTCGGTCCCGGGCACCTTCGTCTTCACGCCTGCGCACCGCTGTTCGAGTTGCACCTGTCCCTGTGACATGATCACGCAGATGGGGTGCTTGTAGCCCTCGCCCGCCAACTTGGCGCCGACCGCTTCGCCAGCCAGGGTCTCGTTGGAACCGAAGTGGGTGAACGCCCCCATCTGCGCGGAGACGTCACCGCCGGCGTTGAAGCTCACCACCGGAATCCCGGCGTCGGTGGCCTTCCTCAGCACGTCCTTCATGGCGCCTGGGTTGGCGATGGTGACCGCGATGCCGTCAACCTTCTGATCGATGGCCTGCTGCACAAGCTGGGACTGGCGCCCCGCGTCGGCATCACTCGTATAAAGAACCTCGACATTGTCCTTAGCGGCTGCCGCCTCCGCGCCCTTGCGGACGATGTCCCAGAACGTGTCGCCAGCCTCGGCGTGGGTGATGAGCGCTACTTTCAGCCGCGGAGTGCTTACCGCCTGGCCCCCGCCACCTGCACTGCCTGTGTCAGCCGGTTTGCCGCCTCCGCTTGAGCATGCTGCCAGGGCCAGAAGCGGTACTACGGCCAGCGCTACTGCGCCTCGCCGCCAATTGAACTTTGCCACGTGAGATCTCCTTTGATGTCGCGTATATCGACTGTCGCCCGGGTTTTCTGTGCCTTCGAAGGCAGGCGGACGCCGGAACCATCTAGCTATGAACGGATGTAATCCACTTTCGCGATGCGATCCAGCTCGCTGTGTGATCCATATCGCTTTGTGGAACGCTCCAACGCTAAATCAAGGCTTGACCAATTGTCAATGGAGCGTTCCAATTAGATGGTGACTGGGTATCGACGCCCTCACCTGCCGTAACTAGCCGCGCACCGTCGCGAGGAGAACGATGACGTACTCAAGCACCCCTGAACTAATCGCGAGCTGCTGGACCAGCGCAGGAGACATCGCGCCGTTGAACAACCCCGAGACGAGCCCCGTCCCTATCGGCGAGCGCCTGGAAGCCATCGCTTCTACCGGATGGGCGGGGTTCGGACTGGCGCACGACGATCTCGTCGCGGCGAAGGACACGATCGGCTTCTCCGGGCTCCGGAAACTCATCGACCAAGCAGGCTTCCGCCACGTCGAAGTCGAGCTACTCAGTAACTGGTGGGACGAGTCCCGTTCCCACGAGTGGAAGCCGCAATTCGAACTGCTGCTCGAGGCGGCGGAAACACTCGGAGCGAGCTTTATCAAGGTCGGAACGGCGTTCGGCGAGCCTCTGAATGATCTGGATTTCCTGGTGGAGCCACTGCGGCGGCTGACGAAGGAAGCCTCAAAAAGAGGGACGCGCATTGCTCTCGAGCCCATGCCGTTTTCGATGGTCGGCTCGATGCCGGCGGCTGCCGAGCTCATGCGATCAGTTGACATGCCCGATTGCGGCCTGGTGGTTGACTACTGGCATGTCTTCCGCGCTGGAACGAGCTTGGAAGAGCTATCCCACAGCCTCACCGCCGAACAGATTTTCGGGGTGGAACTCAATGACGCGGACACGGAAATAAAGGGGACCCTCTTCGAGGACACTCGGGACAATCGCCGCCTTTGTGGAGAAGGAGACCACGACGTCACCGGCTTCATCACGACGCTCCAGGCCATCGGTTTCAACGGGCCGTGGGGCGTGGAAATCCTCTCCGAGCAACACCGCAAACGTCCCGTATTGGACGGACTGCAAGCCGCACGGTCCACGGCGCTGGCCAGCTTTCCGGCCTAAAGCGCCATCCGCCAGGCCCAACTGACTCGCACTTGACGTCGTTATCGGGGCTCAAAACGACAACGACTGTGAGGGCCCACGCCGCCAGGGTTCCCTGGCCGTGGGGCCCCATCGGCGAGGGTCCCTGCCTGAGCTTGCGAAGGCTGGGAGCCGGTGGGGACTTGCGAGGCGAGGGTGGCGGTGGGGACTAGTTGGGAAACACAAAGCAACGTTGTGACCCAGCTAATGGCGGGGATCTTTGGGTGCTGATAGCTTCCCAATGATCGGCTGAATTGATTGGTGGTGTCCCGTTGCGATCAATCTTGGCCCATGCACGCGCCCTTCATAGGATCCCGCCGGCAAGCGACGATCACCTTGCTGCCGTCCGCGTCGCACTGAGCGTCGCCGTGCCGGCACTTGTGCTTCTCGCGCTTGGCCGGGCGGACCTCATCATCTACGCCGTGTTCGGCGCCCTGACCGGCATGTACGGCCGCGCCGAGTCACACCAACTGCGGCTCAAGCACCAAGCGCAGGCCGCTGCGGTGCTCTTGGCCGGCGTCTCCGTGGGCACATTCTTGTCAGTCTCGCACATCCATTCATGGGGATTGGTAGTAGTCGAGGCGCTCCTGGCGGGCGTGGGCTCGCTGTTCTCGGACAAGGTACGGCTCAAGCCCAACGGCCCGTTCTTCGGAATCCTTGCCCTGGGGGCGTGCGCTTCCGTTCCCGCGACCATCCCCTTCATTGCTGCGGTCCTGATCTGCGCGGCATCGGCAGCATTCTCGATGGTGGTGGGTTTTGCCGGGTGGCTTCGGTACCGGGTGTGGAAACGTGGCGCCATCCGGGACATTCCGGCGTCCTCGGCGCGGTTGCGCCAGGCAGCCAGCCTTCACGCGGCCCGGTATGTGCTCGCCGTCGGCGCGGCAGGTGCTTGCGGAGTACTCACGGGCAGCGGGCATCCGCACTGGGCCATGGCCGCGGCCGCCGTTCCTCTGGCCGGAGCCGATATGCCCAGCCGCCTGCACCGCGGCATCCACCGCATCGTGGGGACATTCCTCGGATTGGGGATTGTCGCCGTCGTACTTTTTCCAGGACCGCTGTCCCCGCTGCACTATTTCCCAGGGCAAACCACCATCATCTTGGCCCTGCTGGTGATCGCCTTCCAATTCCCCACTGAGTTGTTCATGGCGCGGCACTACGGCTGGGCCATGGTGTTCTTCACCCCGGTCATCCTGCTGATGACCCAACTGGCTGCGCCCTCGGATCCTGGCGTGCTGGTCCTGGAACGCGGGGTGGAGACGTTCTTAGGAGCCGTGATCGGGATTGCGGTGGCGGTGCTGCTCCAGGCGCCCCGGCTTACCTCACCGGGCCGCCTTACTTGAGGGGGCGGCGGGGCGGACCTGACGTAAGCTTCGCCGGCAGGAAACGCATGACGGCGGTGATCGCTTTGTAACGCTTCGTCGGGATGGATACCCCTTTGCCCTTGGCGTTGTCTTCCAACCCTTCCCGGACAACGCGCTCGGCCTTCAGCCACAAAAAGCGCGGAGCCACCGACTTGTCCATGCCCATGCGATCGTGGAATTCCGTGTGGGTGAAGCCCGGGCAGACCGCAGTAACCTTCACGCCGCTGCCGGCATAGGCAGTGTTCGCCCAACGGCTGAAGCTGACTTGCCAAGCCTTGGCTGCCGAATAGCTGCCCCGGTTCGCGAAGGCCGCAACGCTTGCGACATTGATGATCCGGCCCGACTTGCGCGCCAACATGACCTCCAGGGCCGCGTGGCACAGCTCCATGGGCGTCTGGACATGGAGCCGCAAATGCCGCTTTTCGTCTTCCACATCGTTCTTCTCGAAAGAATTCAGCAAACCGATTCCGGCATTGTTGACCAGCACGTCCACCGGCCGCGAAGCGTCCCGCAGCCTGGCCGCAACAGCCGCAACCCCGACGTCGGAGGTCAAGTCTGCGGGCAGGACCTCCACCGAGATACTGAAGTCCCGCTCAAGCACTTCAGCGCTTGCCCGCAGCCGACTTTCGTCGCGGGCCACGAGGACGAGATGGTGGCCGGACTCGGCCAGCTGGCGGGCGAATTGGGCACCGAGCCCGGCGGTAGCACCGGTGACCAAGGCGGTGAGTTCGTTGGCACGAGTTGTCATGCGCCCAGACTAGTCCCGCCGGGCCTCGAGTGGCGGGTGCCATCTCGACGGCGGTACTCGTGCGTTCCCGGCGCACGCGGTAGAGTGCCTCAAAAGTGCGCCTTTCGAGTTTCTGGAGGGGCCGCGACGCGCCAAACCGGGGGAACAGACAATGGACGAGGCTCACGGCAGGATTGAATTCCGCGAAATCGACGAGCACGGGAATGCACTGGAGCATCACCTAGAGTCTCCTGAAGCGGCTCGGAGAGCTGCGGTGAATCCGTTCATCATCGGGCTGTGGGTGCTGGAGCTGGGGCTCGCCATAGCCATCATGGTGATCATCAATGAGGCGATGACCCCGTTCACCCCCACTCCGGGAAATACGATGCCGTTCGCGTACTTCTTGTCAACGATGACCCCGCAGCTTCTCCAGTCCGCCGCTCTGATCCTGGCGACGCTGCTGTTCTGGCACGCCTGGCAATGGCAGAAAAGGAAGGCATCGAGGTAGGCGCCTGCATTGCGACTGAGGCGGGCCGCCCGGGTATTGGGCTATGTAGCCAAGGAAATGGGCGTGATCGCGTCGTGTTCGTCCCAAAGTTTCGCCCCGGTGGCAGTCACGGCCTGAACGGCCATGGCGCTGATGAGCAGCGGGCAGGTCAAGAAGATTCCCTTTGATCAGCCGCGGCGAGCCCTGCGTTGCCAGACAACCATCGCCCCGCCGATCGCGGCGAGCAGTGCGCCGACGCCCAACCAGCGGAACGGATCAAGCCCGCCCGTGAACGCGAGGGGAGAGCCTGGCCCGCCGCCTGTAGTGATGCCGGCTCCGATCGGTGTCGAGGTGGGCGTGACCGACGGCGTCGGGGTGCCGGTTTCGGTCGGCGTCGGGGTAGGCGTGACCGACCGCGTCGGGGTGGGTGTGACCGACGGGGTCGGCGTCGGCGTCGAACGCGCCACCGCGAGGGAAATGCCCGTGCAGCCATCGCAGGCGGTCAGCTCGGCGGGCGGCGCCAAGCCGGCGACCGTCACCGAGACCCGGCCCCGAACAGGCCCGTCGGCAGCCGCCGACACCGCCTTGGATTCAGGACCGGCAGCGTTGATCCGCGCCGAAACCGTCAAGGTCGCGCTCTTACCGGCGGGCAGATCCACCGTCCACCCCGCGGCCCCATCAAATTGCTGAATCGTACCGCTCGACGCCGTGAGGCCTTCGATTGTCGCGTCGTCAACGAGGTCCCTGAGGTCCACACCCACGATCGCGCCCGGCACGTCGACGGATCCGGCGGTCGCCGACACCGTCCACTCGACCACGTCACCCAGACGCACCTCGCTCCCGTGCGCCGGAGTGGACGCCACGGCCAGCGACCAGGTGCCCTTGGGCACGACGCCCGCGGCCTTGTCCTGCACTGCGGACAGGTTCTTCATCCAAGAGAACGCGCTGGGTGTGATGGTGTTGTCGCCCCAGACTTTTCCGTCGCGGTCCACAGCGTAGGCGAAGAACCCGCCTTTCCGGGAGCCGGCTTCGGGCTGCCAGGTCGCGTACTGGTACGCGGTGCTCCGCGGTGCCGTGGCGGGATCGTAGATGCCTTCGGCGTCACCCCAGCGCGTCGGATCCTTCTCCTCGGGGAAGGAGAAGCCGGGCAGGAACTGGCAGGAGGCGATCTTATCCGCGAACGTGTTCCAGGTCCCCTGCAGCCCCCAGGTGCCGCGGCCGTAGGCCTGCAGGAGCACAAAGGAGACGTTCTCGTGCACAGCCTTGAACAGCGGAGTGTTGCCGTCCTGGTTGGTGTCGTAGATGAAGATCTTGTCCGTGCCGGACTTCGGGCCGATCAGTTTGCCGAGGGCGTTGAATACGCCGATCGCGCGAGTGAGGTGGTCGCCCTGCGGATAGGACTCGACGTCGATGTCGATCCCGTCGAGGCCGTACGGGGTGACGAAGGTGTCGACGAGCTCCTGCGCGTAGGCGCGGTACGCGTCCTCGGTCAGCGGGATGTCGGCGTTGGCGAGCCGCTCGATCCACAGGGTGTAGACCACCTTCGTGCCCTGCGCATGCAATGCTGGCACGTAGGCGTCGCGCAGGGTGGCCCAATAGTCGGTGTTGGCCGTGGCGCCGGCGTCGAAGACCATCGCCACATCGATCTCCGGAGGGAGGTCGCTCATGCGCGTGACGTTCGGGTCGGGCAAGTCTGAGTTGGCGCTCTGCGGCACGGTGACGTCGCGCCAGGTCCGGTAGTACGCCATCGTGAGTGGCTCGGCCTCGCAATGCGTGGTGTTCCCAACGGAAGCCTTGGGGGTCTCAGCGGCCACCGCAGGCTGCGGGGCGAAGGCGGCGAGTCCGGAGAGTAGTAACCCTGCGCCGAATGCTGTTGTTCGTCTCATTGCTCTCTCTTCTTCGAAGAGGCATCTTCGAAATCCCGTGAAGATACCCGGGTGGGGTGCAACTATAGCGATTTAGTAAAACGGTAGCAGATGCAGACTGCTGTGCACAGAATTAGTTTTGAGATCACCCTGTATCGCTACAGTTGAAGCATGAACAAAACGAAGCGCGTGACCATCACGGACATCGCCCGGCTGGCCGGAGTGTCGCCGGGGGCGGTGTCGTTCGCGCTGAACGGGCGACCGGGCGTCAGTGAGCAGACACGAAAGCGCATCCTCACCATCGCCGAGGAGCACCAGTGGCTTCCGAGCTCGGCGGCGCGGGCGCTCGGCGGCGCGGGCGCCGGGGTCATCGGGTTCGCGGTCAACCGCTCGGCAGGCACCCTCGGTGCGGAGGCGTTCTTCACCGACCTCATCGCAGGCGTCCAGTCAGCCCTCGCGAAAAACCGCATCGCAATGCAGATGGTGCTCGTCTCCTCGATGGAGGAGGAAGTGGCGACATACCGCCGCTGGCACAGCGCCAACCAGGTCGATGGAGTCATCGTCATCGATCCTCGTGACGATGACCCTCGTTTCCCCGTGCTGCGTGATCTCACCCTCCCCGCAGTGGTGCTCGGCAGCCATGCGTCCGAGGAGGGGCACCCGGCGACGATCTGGCTCGACGACAGCCAGGTGGCGCACTCCCTTTTCGACTATCTCGGCGCCCTTGGTCATCACTCGATCGCTTATGTCGCCGGTCCTGCGGAGTTCCAACACACGCGCCTGCGCACCGAGGTGCTCGCCGGTCTCGGTGAACGCGGGGTGAGCGGAGAGGTGATCGCCACCGACTTCTCGCCAGCCGCGGCATCCACGGCCATGCGCCGCCTCTTGAGTCGACTGGAGCGGCCAACGGCCGTGGTCTTCGACAACGACGTGATGGCGATCGCCGGCCTTCGCGTCGCGCAGGAGATGGGGGTGTCCGTGCCGAAGGATCTCTCCGTCGCCTCCTTCGATGACTCGGTCGTCGCGGGCCTCGTGCACCCGTCGATCACCTGCATCACCCGCGATACGTTCGGGCTCGGGGCGGCGGCAGCGGCGTTCCTGCTTGAGCAGATCGATGCCCCCGACGTGCTTACGGACCGCATCGGCGCCATGCCGCAGCTCACTGTCCGCGAGAGTACCGCCGTCCCGCGTTAGGTCTCAGACGACGGTGTTCCGGGAGGCGTAAGCGATCCGGCCGGCCACCGGGCGGATGAGTTCGGTGATGCCGCGCGCCGCGAGAACCTCGGGCTTCGCGGCGTCGATCGAAGTGACGATGGCCGGATCAGCGCCTGCCGTGCAGGCGTCCACCCAGGCCTGGAAGATCGCGCCGCCCGGGCTCATCTCGCCGCGGCTGGCCGGCGCCTCGTCCTCGTCGACCTCAACGACGATGCCGAGGGTGCGTGCGGGGGCGGGCTGCCGCTCGCGAAGCTCCGGGATGAGTTCTGCGAAGCGGCGTCCGATAGGCTTCGCCGCGCCGTCCTGGTCGACGAGGCCGAGCGTGTACTCCAGCTCGGGGAAGTCCGCGAGGCTGCGGCTTACGTCGTGCGAGCACCACCAGGTGACACCCCAGAGGTTCTCGGTGCGCGCGACGGAGCGCAGCGTCGCCTCCAGGAAGTCCGGGGTCTCCGCAGGCGTCAGGCAATTCGAAGGGGCGCCGACCTCCTGCAGCCAGATCTCACGGCGGGGGTCGGTGGCGAAACCGCGGGCGAGTTCGATCATGTACTCGGCGTGACGGTCGGAGGCCACGGAGCGACCGCCATAGCGCTGCGCCGTGCCGTTGAAGATCCACGAGTGCACGGTGGTCATATCGCCGAGGCGGGATGCGAGGGCGGGCGTGAAGCCGTGCCCGTCTAGGTACCAAGCGGCGTCGTACTCGCTGTGCACATGCTGCTGCGCAGGAGCGGAGGTGTGGGCGGCATCGAGGAGCGTCGTGATCCAGTTCGCGGCCTCAGCCTCGGTGACCGGCCAAGGGGACGGGTGGGTCGGGGCCGAGAACTGGTTGGTCTCATTGCCGAGCGTAAAACCGAGGAAATTAGCGGCGTCGCCGAGCCGCTCGCCGAGACAGGTGACCAACTCGACCTGTCCGCTGAGCGCATCGGGGTGCGTGAACATGTTCTTGTCGTGCCAGGTGGACAGCCAGGAAGGGATGAAGTCGAAGCTCGACAGGTGCCCCTGGATGACGTCGACGCTGACATCCAGTCCGAATTCCGCCGCAGCGTCAACCACGGTGCGCACGTCGTCCACGGCCTTCTCGCGGATTAAAGTGCGGTTGGGCTGGAGCAGGGTCCACAACGGGAAGATCCGGACGTGATCGAGGCCGATCGCTTCCAGCGAGGCGAAATCCCGGCGCACCTCGTCGAGATCCAGTGACATCCACGCGTGCATCCACTCGGATGACGGGGTGTAGTTGGCGCCGAAGCGCAGCGGGGCGACGGGGTGGGTCATCGCGGTCCTTTCCGGAGAATCAATGCATGGCCGGTGTCGTCCGGCACTGGACTGTTCGGCGCTCGGTGTGGCAAGCTATCGCCACTATACCGTTTTAGTAATAGGTTGCGACTGTGACCCATCCCGAGACGTAGCAGCCTGGACCCTTCGAAGGAGAACGTCGATGAAGATCCGAACGACTGCCGCCGCAGGCATCGCGGTGGCCACAGCACTCGCCCTCACCGCCTGTACTGGCGGCGCCTCCTCGCCCGGCGATTCCGCCAGCGACGGAAAGATCAGCGGAAGCATTTCTTTCCAGACCTGGTCGCTGAAGAATGACAAGTTCACCCCTTACTTCGAGGGCGTCGTCAAGGCGTTCGAGAAGGAGCACCCGGGCGTCACGGTCAAGTGGATTGACCAGCCCGCTGATGGCTACGAGGACAAGATCCTGCAGCAGGCCGGGTCCGGTGAACTCCCGGACGTGGTCAACCTTCCGCCGGAGTACGCATATTCGCTCGCTTCGGCCAGGCAGCTCGTCGACCTGAAGAAGGAGTCGAAGATCCTCGGCGATTATGTCGACGGCGGCGTCGGCGCCTACAAGTTCGACGGCCTCGACGGTTCGTTCGGCTTCCCCTGGTACCTGGGCACCGAGCTGAACTACTGGAACAAGGACCTCCTTGCCAAGGGCGGAGTGACCGAGCCCCCCAAGACGCACGCTGCGACCTTGGACGCCGCGGCCAAGCTTGCGGCGGCCGGCGTGCAGACGATCTCGGATGTGCCCGGCCCCAAGTCGCTGCAAATCATGGTGTCCGACCAGGGCGGGAAGCTCGACGTCTACAAGGACGGCAAGTTCGTCTTCAACACCCCCGAGGCCGCAGCGATCGTCCAGCGCTACACCGAACTCTACAAGGCGGGGGCGATCACGCCCGAGGCGCTGCAGAACGCCGGAACCGCGAATGCCAACGTCAACAACTTCAACAAGGGCAGCGTTGCCTGGACAACCTCGGGTCCGAACTACATCGACAAGGACGTCTCCGTAAACGCCCCATCGATCCTGCCCAGCGTCGAGGCGACCAACGGCTTCGGCAACCCGCCGTTGTTCGTGCAGGGCATCAGCGTCTCGGCGAAATCGAAGAACTCCGCCACGGCCCTCGCGTTCGCCGAATTCCTTACAAACACGAAGAACCAGATCGCGTTCGTCAAGCTCGCCCCCGGCTTCTTCCCTGGTACCAAGGCCGCCAACGAAGACCCCTCCGCTTTCACCGAGACGGCGAAGAACCAAATGCAGGGCGTCGCCAGCGGCCTGGCCGCTTCGCAAATGAACAAGGCCCGGATGCTGGGCGCCCCGAAGTTCACCGAGGCGATGGAGACTTACGCCAAACAGCAGATCGCCCTCGCGGTCAAGGGGGAAATCTCTGCCCAGGCCGCACTGGATAAGGCCGTCGAGTACGCGAAGCAGAACCTCGCCGGCTGAGCCGGCGACGACGAGACGAAGGGGGCGGTCGCCGTGAGACGACAACGCTGGTACACACCGTATCTACTGGTCCTGCCCGGCGTGATCTGGATGGCCGTGTTCGCGCTCTGGCCATTTCTGAACACAGTTGTACTCGCGTTCACGAATGCCCGCCCCCTTCGCCCGGCGGAGTTCGTCGGCTTCGCGAACTTCGAGAAGCTGCTCGAGGACGACCGATTCGGCTACGCGCTGACAACCTCGCTGATCTATGTCGTCGTGTGCGTGCCGCTGCTGACGTTCCTGCCGCTGCTGCTCGCATTGCTGGTGCACAACAAGGTGCCGGCGATCGGGTTCTTCCGAACGACCTTCTACTTCCCGGTCATCGCTTCCGCCGTGGTCGTGGCGATCGTCTGGGAGTTCCTCTTCTCCGGCAGCGGCACGATCAACTCCGCACTGAGCTTCTTCGGCCTCATCGACCGTCCCGTCGAGTTCCTCTCCGACCGCTGGTTGCTGATCGGATGTGCGATCGGGTTGACGGTGTGGAAGGGGCTCGGCTATTACATGGTCGTCTACCTGGCGGCCCTCGGGAACGTCGGCCGCGAGCTGCACGAAGCGGCGGCGATGGACGGCGCCGGCCGCTTGTGCCGGTTCTGGTCGGTGACCGTCCCAGGAGTACGCGGACCCATGATGCTCGTGTCGGTGCTGGTATGCGTGGGGGCGACGCGCGTCTTCACCGAGCTCTACGTGCTCTCCAATGGTTCGGGTGGACCCGGCGGGAGGGCGATGAGCATGGTGATGCTCATCCAGTCGATGGGCAAAGGACTGAACGGCCAGATCGGCTACGCATCCGCGATCTCGCTGGTGCTGTTCCTGCTGACCCTGGTTCCGCTGCTGATCGTCGGGATCGTGAACAACCGTGACACCATCCGCGAAGCGTTGGCGAGCAGGCGCGGGGCCAAGGCCGCGAAGATCAAACGCGGAGCCACGGTACAGGAGGCCCGGCGATGACTGCGACGCAGACGAGCGGAAGGGTGAAGCCACCGCAGGAGAATCCCTACCGTACCCGCGGTTCGGCGGACATCATGAAACCGTCGCTCGGCGGCCTGATCGGCAAGTACGCCCTGCTTCTCGGCGTGCTGGTGCTTATGGTGTTCCCCTTCCTCTGGCAGATGTCGACCTCGCTCAAAGGGGCGTCGGAGAACATCTACGACTTCCCGCCCTCGCTGATCCCGGCCGCGCCGACGCTCGACAATTACGCCGAAGTGTTCCGCACGATTCCGGTGGTCGACTACGCCTGGCACTCCCTGCTCGTGGGCATCGGCACCGTGATCACCAACGTCGTGTTCGCGACACTCGGAGGTTACGCGCTGGGCACGATGAAGTTCCGCTTTAAGTGGGTCGTGTTGGCGATCTTCTTCTCCACGCTGCTGATCCCGGGCGAGGTCACCCTGACCAGCCAGTACCTCACGGTCAAGTCATTGGGACTTGCGAACACGCTATGGGGTGTGTTCCTCCCCGGCGCGGTCGCGGCGATCAACGTGCTGCTGATGACGGCCGCCTGCCGCATGATCCCGTCGGACACGCTGGATGCGGCGACCATCGACGGCGCGAACACGATGCAGCGCCTGCGCCACATCGTCTGGCCGAACGTGCGGGGCATGGTCTCGGTCGTCGCGCTCTTCGCGTTCATCGGCGCGTGGGACGACTTCCTCTGGCCCCTCGTCGTGCTTTCAGATCCTGCGAACTACACGCTGACCGTCGGGATGCAGTATCTCAGCTCCAACTTCGCGGCGAACCCACGCGTGATCGCAGCGGGAACGATGATCGCGCTCGTACCGATCATCCTCCTCTTCGCGGTCTTGCAGAAGTGGTTCTTCAAGGGCGTCGAGGAGGGAAGCGTCAAGGGATGACCGAGCCGATGATCTAGCCCTCTGGAGCGTTTTAGCAAACCCTCAGCATCGAGCCCGGAGAGCAGTCCATGCATGATGACACCTCGCTCACCATCGGACGCGTCAAACGCGTCCTTGAGGAGCGCATCCTCCCGGCGATCCACTCGGCATCCGTGCCTCTGGCCGTCGGGATCCACGAGCTCGACGGCGAGCCGATCAGCCCCGCTGACGGGCTCGCGCTCGACTACGCGCCGTGGTGCCTCGGAGTGCCTTGGGGTCCCGCCTGGGGCACCACCTGGTTCCGGCTCACCGGCAGCGTGCCGGCCGAATGGGTAGGGCGCACGGTCGAAGCCGTCGTCGACCTCGGGTTCGACGTCAACATGACGGGATTCCAGTGCGAGGCGCTCGTGTATCGTGCCGGCGGCACCCCTGTGAAGAGCATCAACCCCCGCAACCAGTGGGTGCCGATCACCGAGGCGGCCGACGGCGACGAGGCCGTCGAACTGTACCTCGAAGCGGCATCCAACCCTGTGCTGCTCGACTACCATCCCTTCCTCCCAACGCAGGAGGGCGACATCCTCACCTCGTCCGCGGAGCCGCTCTACCGCGCGCGCCGGATGGATCTCGCCGTCTTCGAGAAAGAGGTCTTCGAGCTCTCCCTCGACCTCGACGTGCTGTTCGAACTGCAGGCCGAGCTTCCGCAGACCTCGCCGCGACGCATGCGCATCCTGCAGGCCATGGATGATGCCCTCGATGTGCTCGACCTTCAGCGCATCGCCGCGACCGCTGCGGACGCCCGCGCGAAGCTCGCCGACGTGCTCTCGGCTCCCGCCGAGTCAAGCGCCCATCGCATCTCGGCGATCGGCCACGCGCACATCGACTCGGCCTGGCTGTGGCCGGTCCGGGAGACGATCCGCAAGGTCGCCCGTACCTCGTCGTCGATGACGGCGCTACTGGAAGAGCAGCCGGAGTTCCAGTTCGGCATGTCCAGCGCGCAGCAGTACGCGTGGCTCAAGGAGCACCGCCCCGAGGTGTTCGAACGGGTGAAGGCCGCTGTGGCCGACGGACGCTTCCTGCCGCTTGGCGGCATGTGGGTCGAGTCCGACACGGTGATGCCGACGGGTGAGTCGCTGGTGCGGCAGTTCTCGCACGGTCAGCGGTTCTTCGAGCGGGAGTTCGGCTTCCGTTCGAAGGGGGTCTGGTTGCCCGACAGCTTCGGCTACTCGTCGGCGCTGCCGCAGCTTATTCGCCGCGCCGGCTTCGAGTGGTTCTTCACTCAGAAGATCTCCTGGAACCAGCAGAACGTCTTCCCGCACCACACGTTCCTGTGGGAGGGCATCGACGGCTCGCGGATCTTCACGCACTTCCCGTCTATGGACACCTACAACTCGCAGCTGAGCGGGATGGAGGTCGCCAAGGCGTCGCGCCAGTTCAAAGAGAACCGGGTCAGCTCCCGGTCGATCGCGCCCGTGGGCTGGGGTGACGGCGGCGGCGGCACGACGCGCGAGATGACGGGCCGCGCCCGACGCCTTCAGAACCTCGAGGGAAGCGCCCAAGTCGTCTGGGAACATCCCGACGTCTTCTTCGACGCCGCCAAGGCAGAGCTCCCGCACCCGGCTGTCTGGGTCGGCGAGTTATACCTCGAACTGCACCGCGGCACTCTCACCAGCCAGCACGGGACCAAGTCGCGCCACCGCCGGGCCGAGCACGCACTCATCGAGGCCGAGTTGTGGGCGGCGACGGCTGCCGTCCGCACGGGGACCGAGTACCCGCAGGCTGAATTCGAGCAGCTGTGGCAGCAGGTGCTGCTGCACGAGTTCCACGACATCCTTCCCGGTACCTCCATCGCCTGGGTGCACCGCGAGGCGGTCGCCGTCCTCGACGACGTGATCGCCAGGGCTCGGACAATTTCGGATGCCGCGCGCCAATCGCTCGCCGGCGACGGAGACCGTGACCTCGTGTTCTCGCCGACGTCGGTTGCCGGTCCGCTGCCGCTCGGCGCCACCTCGGCCGCGGCCTCCGATGACCAGGTCACGCTCGACGACTCGAGCGACGGCATCGTGCTTGAGAACGCGCTCGTGCGTGTGCGCATCTCCAAAGAGGGCCTCGTGGTCTCCGCGGTAGATCTGCGGACCGGACGTGACGCCGTCGCCGATGGCCGCGCTGCGAACCTGCTGCAGCTGCACCAGGACTTCCCGAACATGTGGGACGCCTGGGACATTGACCGCTACTACCGGAACAGCGTCACCGAGCTGCGCGATGTCACCTGCATCTGCGCCCGGCTCACCGAGGCGGGCGCCGAAGTGGTCATCGATCGCACGTTCTCCAAGTCGGCCATCACCCAGACGATCACGCTGGCGCCCGGCTCGCGGACGCTGCAGATCGTCAACGACATCGACTGGAACGAGACCGAGAAGCTGCTCAAGCTCGCGTTCCCGCTCGACGTGCAGGCGGCACATTCCGAGGCTGAGACCCAGTTCGGCTATCAGTCGCGCGTCACGCACACGAACACGAGCTGGGAGGCGGCGAAGTTCGAGACGTCGATGCACCGCTTCCTGCTGGTGCGTGAGGCCGACTTCGGCGTCGCCCTCGTGAACGACTCGATCTACGGCTACGACACCTCCCGCGAGGTGGCGGACGATTCCGTGACGACGACCGTCCGGCTCTCGCTGCTTCGGGCACCGCGCTTCCCTGACCCCGACGCCGACCACGGACAGCACGTCATCACGATCGGCATGGTGATCGGCGCTGGTCCTGCCGAGGCCACCCAAGCAGGCGTCGAGCTGAACGCCCCCGGGACCGTAGTCCGAGGCGGTCACGACGTCGCGCCGCTGGTCTCGGTCCAGGGCGAAGGGATCGTCGTTTCCGGCGTGAAGCTCGCCGACGATAGCTCGGGCGACCTTATCGTGCGCGTCTACGAGTCGCTTGGTCGTCGCACGAACGGCGAGCTGTCGGTCGCGTTCCCGCACCGCGAGGTGCGCGAGGTGAGCCTCATCGAGGACGCCTTGGGCGATGCGCGCCTCGGTGGCGAGCTGCGACTGCGGCCGTTCGAGGTGCGCACCCTGCGCATCATGCGCTGAGTGGCGTGCGGCTGGGGGTCTCAGATCCAGCCGCACGCCGTGCAGGAATCCTTCGATCCCTACACGTGCCCCCTGGCCGTGGGTCGCATGGGGGCGCACGACCATCTGGGCACGGCCTGACATGCGGGCCATCGGGAACGAACGCCTCCGCAGCGGCCCCCAACAGGTCCGCCGGGAGTCTCACTCCATCCCATGCCAGGCACTAACTATGTGTCGCCGGGGTGTGAATCGTGTCGCGAACGTCGCAAGATATTTCCGGAAGTCCGTCGAAATGCATGCGCCGTGACTTAGTCGGCCGGGTGGTTTTCCGGCAACGAACCGGTGAGATCAACGATGCGCCCGTGGGCCGCGGCCTCGCGCACGGACCAGATCGCTGCGATTGCCGCATCCTCGTCCTCAAAAGCTTTTGAGGTCAGCAGCACGTCTCCATTTCCCGTGGCGAGTTGGAACCGCAGACGGGCGTCCGCGCCAACGTAGAGATTGAATTGTGAGGCCATTGTGGTGCTTCCTTGTCTCGAGGTAGATGTGCCCCGGGCCCTTGAGTGCCCGAAGCCTTTGGACTATCGGCTTCGTCGGCGGTTCCAGGCACGGGAAGCCAGGTAGAAGGCCAGCAAGCCGCCGATGAAGTAGACCACCCAGAACGGGAATCCGATGTTGGTTTGGCGTCCAGCGAGGGTTTTCTGTTCCGGGGCGCCTTTGGGGATGTCCGCGATCCGGGAGGCGTGGACCAGGAGCCGGTGTGAGTTCACTCCGATGGGGGTGCATGTGATCAGGGTGATGGAGTCCTGTTCCGGGGTGATTTTCAGTGAGGAGATGTCGTCTGGTTTGACCACTTCGATCCTGTTCACCTTGTAGAGGAACGTGTGGTCCATGACTTCGGTGGAGAAGATGTCACCTGTTTTCGCGCTGTGGAGGGGGTTGAAGAGTTCCGCATTCGGGATCCCCGAATGCGATGTCAGGACGCTGTGCGTGCCGGGCCCGCCTACGGGAAGGGAGGAGCCGTAGAGGTGGCCCACGCCTTTGGCCAGGACGTCGTCGCTGGTTCCGTGAAAGATCGGAAGATCAATGTTCAGGGACGGGTAGCGGAATCTTCCGATCACCTCGTCGTTCGCTACGTTCAACTGGCTTTGATAGTCCCGCAGCTGCCCTTCCAATGCCGGCATAGGGACTTGGGCCGAGTACGGGTCCCGCAGTTGTCCGGTGGGGATCCTGGAGTTGTATTCGCGTGCCCGGTCCAACACTTTCGTCCTGGCCGAGGGTTCGAGTTGTTCGACGTCCTGCGCGTAGCCGGAAAGTTGGCTGTTGTGGGATATCGAGCTGAACCAGTCAGCTGCCTGGGGGTAAAGGACCAGGCCTAGGCCGATGGCGGCGATGACCATCATGGTGACAAATCCTCGCTCACCACGGCCGCGCCGCATGCTTGTGCGCCCACGCAATGCCTTGCGCGGGCGCCTGGGATGGTCTTTCTGTCCGGTTCCGGAACCCTCCATGATTTCCTTGAGGGTTTGGGTCATTGGGGCCTCTTGCTTTGATGGGCGGGAGCGGTATGGGGCATCCGCCGTTTGGTGGATGCCCCATACCCTGCATCACGGGGTGCAGGTGACCGGGGAGTGCTTATTTTGCCTGGTTGCGTTTCCGGTGGCCGG
>NZ_JBFRGF010000064.1:0-16992 GCF_052115205.1 Arthrobacter sp. 2RAF6
TGGAATACTTGCGGTACTTCCGCACCGCCCGGGCCACGGGCGAAGAACCCGATCTTTCCCTTAAGGAAGAACTCTGAATTGATGGTGGTTCCATGATCGAGGAAACTCCCGAATATCGGGGGTGTTGCAACGATCGCTAGAACTCGCCCCACAAGCCATGTCAACACGTTAAAGCAAAAATCCCCTCTGACGAGGGGAGATGCTGTGCCCGAGGTGGGACTCGAACCGCATTCCAGGCCCCGGAAACACAGGGAAGTCCAGAAAACCTAGCCAGTACGGGCCAGTCCGGTTGATGTACGACCCAGTCCGAAGTCAAAGCTGTTGACATTGTCAACACGCCGATTCCACCCTTCGAGCAGAGCTTTATGTAACCGATGGGGGCCCGATACAGGGTGCCACTCCGGTGATGCAGAACTCCATCGGGATTGGATTTCCGCCATGGAGTTGCCATCATGATTGGACGGATATCCTGCACCGCCACCCATTGGCCTGCCGCAGGTAGGATCAGGCCCATGGCAAGGCTAAAGGGTGAAAAAAAGTTCAGAACCGACATTGAAGTACTCGACGCGTTCCGCTACCTGGCGCGAGACGTTGTCGCACACCCTTTGGTCGTTAGCCCCAAACCCATGGCATTCAATGTCTCGTTCAAGGATCACGGAGTCACGGAGCTCGGTTGGGATAACCCCGAGAGCGCACCTTGGGTGGAGCTAGCAACATACGTGCGAAAACTGGCCATTTTGGAAGACGATTCCACCAATCTGACGAAGGTTTTGATCATCATCGGCAAGAACTACGAGTCGCTGCGCCCCGATGTCAAGGCAATTCAGGATGAGGTGTCTGAGTGGCGGGGATCCAGCAAGACTCAGTTCCTGACGCAGGCCGCAGACGGCTCGCTCAGCGTGCAGTCCAATTCAGAGGCCGCAGAGCTCGTGATCAATGGCAACCTATTCCACGCAAACGCGGACCTCCTGAAGATTTGGCGTGGCATGGACGACTTTGCTCAGAGCTATTGCGTGGCGGCCGCCCAGGACTGGATTACAACTGCGGGATTGTTGGTGGCAAGAACATCTGGGCTAATCGAAAGGGCCGTTCCAGAATCGGCTTTCCCAACTGGCCCAGAATGACAAAGTCTGCGATTCCGCCGACCCTGCAACCATGCTCCGTCCCGCACCTGGCAAAACGACTCGAAAAGAGCAGATAACAGCAAGAAATGTCACAGAAGCGTCACCAGTTCCGATACGCGTTCTGCGAGGCTGAGCGGCGAGGATGTCGATGTCGTCATTATCCTCAGCGACGCGAGGTTGGCGCACGTTCGTCCAGCTGCGGGACAGGTTCGGCGGCTTCAACGCCACGAGTGGCCCGGGGCTGGGCGAGAAGAGTCGCCGACGACCCAAATTATTGACTCCCAGTTAACGCATCAAGAATCAGCGGAAGCACAGATTCCTCGTGTACAGCACTGCCGTGGCTTCGCATGGCCGCCCCCAGCTCTGGATCCCACACGGGCTCGATCTGCTTGCCGACAAATGCCGGCCCATCTGGTCGCACTGCGCGCAGATAGTCGTCGGCTGTCATCTGGCATGGGCGAGCGGCGTACCTCGTAATCACGCGGTTAGCTATGGCAATGCCTGGCCAGTCGAAATCGCCGTGGTAATAAAGGTCGGCGCCAGCCCTGGTGAGGTTCCCAAGCACCTTGTCCACGACCAGGTTCGGCTCGCCTGCAGTGCAGACCGCCGCCCATCCGTCCACCCCGCGCTCGGCCATGCCCTCGATCACCCTTGGGTTCTCACAGACAAGCACGCGCGTTCCGGCGGCCGGCGCGAACGAGCCGATCCTCCGGAGGTCCCACTCCGTCACGTGCACGGGATCACCCGCGTCGGCAGCGTCGCTCAGTCGTCGCCCGGGCGGTTCCACGGTGCCGACGCGAAGCCGCCAGACGAGACAGGTCCGTGAGAGCAGGTCCGGCTCCACGCCGCGGCTCGCCCACAGCTGTTCTCTTTCCCGCGTTCCGTCTGGGACAGGGATGCTCGCGGCGGCTGCCAGTCCGCGCAGGACGACTTGGTGGAGTCGTCGGTCGCGGTCGAGTGCGTGCGCGTCGCCTAGGAGCCTCGCGGCAAGTTCCACCCTCGACTGCGCGATCGGGGCTCCTTCCGTGTCGGTCAGCTCGCGGAGCACCGCCGCCGCGTCCCGGATGATGCGCTCGGAATCCACTCGATCGGTCAGCAGTCCCGTGCGCCGGAGACCGGCAATCCACTCCGATGCCCACGTCGCCGTCACCAGTTCGGCGGCACGTTGCAGCGGACGTTCGCGTGATGCATCTCGTGCCGCGCGGACGGCGGGCCGGTCCTCCGGCCCTGTTCCGTACAGCGCCGCGAGCACCGCCTCCAGACCGCCCACACCGGACCGCTCGTTCAGTCTCGCG
The DNA here is from genome assembly GCF_052115205.1 of Arthrobacter sp. 2RAF6. Classification (NCBI taxonomy): domain Bacteria; kingdom Bacillati; phylum Actinomycetota; class Actinomycetes; order Micrococcales; family Micrococcaceae; genus Arthrobacter; species Arthrobacter sp. 2RAF6. The sequence goes on from NZ_JBFRGF010000064.1 coordinate 2,420, forward strand.
TCGAGCGTTGCGAGATCGACTCGAACGGTGTCACTTGTGATCGTCCGACCCAGCAGTGCCCCGATAGCATGGCGCTCGTCTCGGGTCGCCGGTCGCAGGAGGACCTTCCCGTAAGCGTCGAGTCCGGCCTTCTCGAAGCGTGCCCGGACGAGGTCCCACGCTGGCCTCAGTATGGGATCGGCGATCCACTCTGGCAGGACGGTCATCCGAGTGCTTGGAGGGCTCGGCCGTCCCAGCGATACTCATATTGTGCGATCCCGCGCTGGCTCGGGTCACGCAGAGCTTCGTAGATGGCCAGCGACGGCACGGTCTGGTGGTCGCCCCATAACCGCTCGCTAGTGATCACGAAGTCTAGGTCGAGCTGGACCAGCAGCCCGAAAAGCAGCGGGTGGGTGCGCACGTCGATCTTGGGGAAAGCGTCATCGAGCAGCACTAGCCGCGGTGCGTGCGGAGCAGCACCGGCGAGCGAGGTGAAGTGGGCAGCGGCGGCGGCGAAGAGCGGTAGATAGCAGAGCACCTTCTGCTCGCCTTGGGACAGTGCCGACCGCCGGTGCAGCCGTTCCCAGTGGCCGGGCCTTTCTGGGCGGGTGTAGCGGATGGTGAACTCCGACCAGGTGCGGTAGTCCAAGGCGGCGGCGAGGTGCTCGCCGTACGACAGCTCCGGTCGCTCCGCCCGTGACGCCTCAATGAGGCGGTGGAGTACGTCACGGAGCTTGGCCCGCTCCTCCGGGATCAGCGCGCCCACGGGCTGGGCGAGCAACTCGACGGCGGCTCGCGCCTCCGCGGGAACATCGTCGCGCAGCTTCCAGTCCAGCTTAACCCGAATGCCTTGGGACGTGGCGACGTGACCCAGCTGGTCGTTCATGGCTACCACTAGTTCGTCGGCATCACGACGGCATTTTCGGATAGCGTCACCGAGTTCGCCCAGGATGTGCTGTTCGAACTGTTGCTTCTCCCGACCGGTGAGCAGGCCCCGGTCGCGTTCCACCGACGCGCCCACGCGCTGAGCCAGAACCACGACCGCAGCGTCGCCTGCGTCGTCACGACCGGTCACGGCAAGCAGGGGACCGAACTCCGATACGACCGGCTGGTGGTCAGCGGCCGGGCCGCTGGCAGCCTCGTTATAGCTACGCCAAACGCGAGTGAACGCCGTGCTGACGTCCTCCTGACTCAACCCGGCCAGCACTTCGGCAGCTGCAGCGACCTGCCGAGCCACGGGTTCGCCCGGCTGGTGACCTTTGAGCCCGGACACCACCGCCGCGTCCTCCTCCGTCGCCCCGGCGGCCTCGAACAACCCTGGAACCGAACCGATGGCGACCAGGTTTGCGAAGATGGCAGTGCGCCCGTCGAGGTGCTCTGCCAAGCGTGCCCTGGCGTTGCGTGAATCGGCTTCGGCTACGCCGTAGGCCTTGATGAGCGCCTCGACCTGCTTCGTTGAATTCTCCTCAGTCGCCTTATGGGCCTGCTGGGACTTTCGCACCTCGCGGATCTTCCGCTCCAACTCCTGGACTGAGTCGCCGACGGAGGCGCGCAACGCCTCCAGCGCCGCCCGCGACGCGCTTGCATTGCGCCTGGCCTCCGTTTCTGCCGCTTGCTCCTCCGCCAGGGCGGCCGTCGCGATGTCCACCTCGCCAAGTGCCTCTATCCATAGCGCGACGCCGCCGCGGATCGACCTATTCTGGCGCACCGACCCTTGAAGCTGCTCATCAAGACCGCGCAGCTCCTGTTCGACGGCTTCGAGGCCGCCTCGGTCCGCGGGAAGTTCCTGCTCGGCTGCCAGGCGCTCCAGCGCGTCGCGGGCATTGGCGGCGGCCGTGCGCGCCGCGTGTGCGGAAGCCTGGGCGGAGCGGTTCTCACGTTCCTCACGCTCCTCGGCCTCGCGGCGTTCCCCCAGTCGCGTCCACGCACTCAGTAGGGCTTGCCCGGACGGCACGGACTCTACCCAGTGATCAAGCTCAGCGATGGCGGTGGAGAGCCCTGTATGATCCCGTTCTGCGGCATCTCGGGCCGCGAACTGTTCGGCGAGCCCAGCGTCAAGGATCGCAAGGCGCCGCGTCCGCTCTTGAGCCCGAGCGGTTGCTCCAATGAACTGAGCCTGCTGTTTGGCGGCGCGTCCCTGTGTCGGCCCAAGCCGCCAAGAGCCGTCTAGCCTCATCCAGACAAGGGCATCAGGGTCGCTTCCGGTGCCGATTGCGGCCAGCACCCGTCCTACGTCGTCCGCAGTCAGGTCACACACGATCGGGAGGTCCGGGACCAAGATCTCCCCGAGTGTGTCGCCGACGGGGCTATTGGATGCTGTCGCGGAGAGGACCACGTCAAGATGCTCCGGATCGAGCAGTAGTCCGCCGGGACGCACCCAAGCGTCGAGGAGTCCGGAGGCCTGAAGTGCGGCTTCCAGCCCTGCGCGGGCGTCGGCGTCGAGCCCTGATTCGAAGTCGATGACCTGCCACAGCGCGCGGCCGTCGATCCGCTCGGTGCGGGCCAGCACGGGCGCGGGCGGAGCCGGGTCTCGTTCAGCCTTGACCTTGGCCCGTTCTTCGGTCAGCCGCTTGATCTCGGCCTCGGCGTTGTCTCGGCGGGCAGCGGCCTTCCCCTGATCTTCATGCAACGTCGCCAGTCGTGGTGCCGCGCTGGCTTTGGCCAACGGGGCAAGGCCCAGCACGGACTCCTCGGTCAGCTCGTCGGGCTGGACCATCTCAGGCGCGGGCGGCGTAATGATCCAAGCTGCCAGCGCGGTGGTCAGCGCCTCGGCTTCGACTCCCGCACTGAGCTCGGCTTTGACCCGGGCCTCGCGTGCGTCTTCCCAGCGGGCTTCGACGGTCGCGGCCTCGTACTCGGCCTGGCGCTGCGCCGCCAGCGCGATGTCCGCATCGGCGAGGGCACCGCGGACGACTCCTATACCTGCTGTGCGTCGGCTTACGGCGGAGCGTGCCAGCTGCACCGACTCGAGGCACTGGTCCAGGGCAGCTGTGAGCACATCGGACTGCTCGACCCGGTCGAGGATCACGCCGTCGAGTACGGCTGGCACTGGCACGCTGGAACCGGGGACGGTCTCGAATTGGCGCCGATCGAGTTCCCGAAGCCTTGCACCGTGATCCCGCAGGCCCGTCTGCGCATCATGGGCGCGGCTCCGCAGCGTGTCGGAGCGTCGCTTGACCTCCTCGGTCTGGCGGTTGAGGCGGTGCTGGGCCTGCTCGGAGAATTTCGCGTCGCGGGCGGAACCTGACGCCAGTTCTCCCAGCCGGACCTGGTTGCGGAACTCGGGGCCGGCCTCCAGCGTCCGGAGCCGCGCGTCATCGTCCTGGATCCCAGTGCGGGCCGCGTCCCGCTCCCTTTCAGCAGCGGCCTGCTGGACGTCGACCGCTTCCATGCCTTTTTGGGTACGCTGGACCTCGGTGCGCATCCGGCGCTCGACCTGCAGAGCCTCCACGACCTCGCGGGCCCGCTCGGCTACTACGGCCCGGGCATAGTTGGCGTAGGCGCCGGCAAGTTGACCAAGCGCCTCCGCGGCGGCCGCCCGTCGCTCGATTTGATCGCCGAAGGCTGTGAGTTCGTCGAACGTGTCACCGGCCGAGCGGACTGCCTGCTCGTCCAGCTGCGGCAGTGCCTGCGAGAGCTGTTGGGCCAGCTTCGCCGGCTCGATGTCTTCGCCGATCTGAGGCTGGCGCAGCCAGTAGAGCAGCCGCAGCACCTCGTCGTACTGCGCGGCGTCGAGACCGAACAGGGCGCGTCCGACATGCTCCTTGTAGGCGGCCGGTTTCTCAAAGACCTGACCGTGGTTGCCGAGGATCTCCTCGAGCCGAGGCCGGGAGAGAGGACCGCCGTCGTCCTCGAGGACGAGGTCGTGACCGATCCGGCGGCTGGTGGCGAAATGCCAGGCGGTCGCGGTTCGCGCCGTCGCCGACGCGCGTATGCCGATACCGCAGGTGAACGCCTCCTCAGTACCATCGGTAGTGGTCCGCAGGAACTCTACCCACACGTAGCCCACCCGCGTCTGGCCCTCATAGGCGTCGGTCATCAACCACAGCAGGCTTGTGTGATGCTTGGCCGAGGCGGTAATCCGCGCTTTGTCGCCATCGAGGGCGAAGGGCAGCAGCATCTCCAGGGTCTTGGATTTGCCTGGGCCGTTGGCGCCGCGCAGCAGGAGCCGGCCGTCGGCGAAGCTGAACTCCTGCTCGTCGTACTGCCACACGTTGAGGATCCCGGCCCGGTGAAGCCTGAACCGCTGGGAGCCTCCCGACGACGAGGTGTGCGTCGGTTGGGCTAAAGCGATGGTCATGATTCGTCCTCCTGGAAGAGGGAACGTTCCCCGGACGGCCCCGCCGCCCTGAGTAGCTCCGGTCGTGGTGCGTAGCGGGCTGAGGCGGCGTGCACGAACAGCCCTCCCTCGTCGTGGCGGACCAAGCCAGCTGCGGTGAGCACGGCAAGGGCCTCGTCATAGACTGAGTAGGGGTCCTCTCGGTGTGCCTTGCGCAGTCCCCGCTGCCAGGCGGCGAAGACCCGGTCGCCGGCTTGCCGTGCGGTCGAGGCAGCCACGCGCGCCCACGCCGTGCCGTGCAGTTCCGAGCCGTTGTCCCAGCGCAGCACGTCGACTAGCTCGTCGAGCAGAAGGAGAGCGAAATGCTTGGCCGACCCCAATCCTGGAAAGCCGAGATCGGTCAGTTCTCCGCCGGGGTCGATCGCGACTGCTCCCTCGGCTCGCAGCTCCAGGTCCAGGCCGAGATGGCGGCGATACCACTCGCGCTCACGCTCACGGTTGCGCTGCCACCAGCCGAGCTGTTCCTCGGTGAGGTCTTCGGTTGAGAGCACCGGCCGTTCAGTCAGGCGTCGCCGGATTGCGACGCGGGCACCACCGGCGGCCGAGGGCACCGCCGCCACCGTGAGCAATTCCTCAGGGCTTTCGCATCCTCCGAGCGGAGCCGCGACGAGTACGGCGAGGCGGTCGCGGTGGACGTCGAGGAGTGACTCGGTACGACGTTCGGCCCAGTGCTCCAGGTCGCCGTCACGTTCACTTAGCACACCGAGTTCGACGAGCGCGATCAGGGCCGAGTGGAGCGCACGTCGCTGGTGGATGCTGTCGAGATCGACGTCAATGCCGGCGTCGACTGCCGCCGAACGAACAGCGGCAACCAACTCGTCGACCATCATCTGACGGCGAGACTGGGTGAGCGCGGCAAGAGTGAGTGCGAGCACTGCGTAACGGCGCGGCGTGAATAGTACGTCGTTTCGGCGCCGCAGGCCACGATTCGCGTCAGGTCCCAGTCCGGTCTTGTAGAGCCGGGCGAGTCCTGGCTCCACGACCAGCCGGTAGCCCAGGCTGTCGGCGAAGAGACGAATCAGCTCGTCCTGGTGACGACGAACCAGGGCCAGTTCGTCGGGGTGGCCGTCGGCATGGAGCAACGGTGTGCGCAGCATCGACCGTGCAGCGTTGCGGACGTCGGCCTCGGCTAACAGGTCCGGAGCTGCCGCGGGTCGCTCGAAAGTATGGCTCATGCTTCGGCCCGCCGCTCGGCCATTGCGGCGCTCTGCTGCTCTGCGCTGGTCGTGGTGAGGTCGACAGCCAGGTCGCGGAGGGTCAGGATGCCCGATGGACTCTTGATGCTTACCGAAGCCCCGGGCGCCGCGCGCAGCTCAAGGCGAAGTACGGCGTCATCGACGCGTGCCTCGCACCAGGTCGGGGTCTCGGTCGACAGCGGGCGGCTGTGACGACTGAGCGCCTGGGCATAGAGATCTAGGAGGGCGGCACGTGCGTCGTCGCTGAGCCGGACCTCTATCAGCGGCCCGGCATGGGATGCAAGCTCGCGCACGGCCTCGGTACGTCGGCGCTGCTCCTGCTCACGCTCAGCGAGTCGTGCCTGCTTGGCGGCGGAGTAGTCCACCCGGGCGCCGGCCCTGCCACCTGTCTTGCGTTCACCATGGGTCCGAAGGCCGACCGGAACTTCGGCGACCGGCGCCATCCACCAACTCTGCGTCGCCGGTACCGGGTCACCTTCGGGGTCTGCCGCGAACGAGAGGTGCCTGGCCGAATATAGACCGAAGGCCGCTGCCCAGATTTCATGGGCCCGGTCGTCGTCGGCAGAGTCAAACCATCGAGCAAGGCGAATGAGATCGGCGTACCGGCTCTGCTGACGGTCGGCCCCGGCTGCGATCCGCCGCAGGTTGGTAAGCAGCGATCGCATCGCGTCGGTGGCAAGCCGTCTGACATTCTCGGCGTCGGATCGGCGGCCGTGGGATCCGACGAACCAGGTGTGCAGGCTCTCCCAGTCACCTGCCTCGAGTCCGGTGGCGCGTCGGGCCTGAACGCCATCGAGTCCCACCAGCCGCTCATCGGCGTTGGCCCGCGCACAGAGAGCCGGGACTAATGTCTCAAGGTGGCCCAGCCGGTCGCCAATCTGGGGCATGTGTCGCGAAATCTCGTCGACGAAGCGTTGGAGGTAGTCGATCAGTGCACCCTTGAACATCACGAACTCATCGCGGCCGAGGTCGAAGCGAGTCAGCACCTGGGTCAGGTAGGAGTAAAACTGGCGGGTGGATGAGACCAGCACCTCAAACTGGGCGAACAGCGTGGTGATGCGCCCGGCCACGTCGCGGGGATCGGCGGCCTCGAGCCCCTGGGACGCAAGCCGCGCGAGCTCCTCGATACCAGCGAGGATTCCGGGAAGCATCTCGCTGGAGACCTCCCGAACCCTATCGGTGTGGGCGAGAAGCTCCTCCACTTGCCGATGAACCAGCTCCCCACGCGGGGTCAACTGGTAGCGTGCGCGGTTGGAGAGGTAGTCCCGAACGCTGCGCGCTTCGGTCTCGCGCGGGCTCCGGGCAAGGTTGCCGTGTTCCACCAAGTACGAGAGCCGCAGGTCGACCGTGTCGCGGTCGAGGACGAGTCCCAGTTCAGCGAGGCGCTCGGTCACGTCGTCCGCGGACTGGTCGGACAAGAAGCCACTCATTCCACTCGTGAAGAGGCGCATGATCGCCAGGTAAGTCGTCGCATCCTCGTTGACGGCGTAGCGCAACGCGCCCAGTGTCTGGCGCTGTCGTGGATCTATTGATTCACCGGTCATGCGAGCACCGTACCAACGAGGTCCGACATTTTCTGGCGCGCATTGCAGCGGCGTCGGCCGCCCGCCGCAAGTCCAGCGTCGGTTCGTATTGGCTTAATCGCCTCGGGATACTGGGGTAGTTGGAAGCCACTTGCGCGACTGATGGTCGAAAAAGCCCCGGATCCAGCTCGTTTGATTGGTAGTCGCACTCGGCCAGCAAGTCTGGCCGAACCGCCGCCAGCGAAGTCGTCAGCGGGTTTCCTTCCATCTTGCCCATCGGTTACCACCTCTCTGTGGTGGGGGGTCAGTGGAGAGAGCTAATCACAGATCCGAAGAAAATCCAAGCAGCAATCTTGACTATTGTCCAAACTTAGGTTATAAGATACAACCTTCGGCACCCCTAAACCAATACACGTACTGTGGCATGCGGTTCGCCCCGGCGGGTCACCGCCCCCAAGGCAGCGGCCTTCATTGACGAGTACGCCGTGTTGGAACACCGCCCTCCCGACATGAACAGCCGGACGAACCTTCAACCCAAGACAACGGAGCGACGAGAGATCAACTTTGAGCAACCGTTGTCATCACCCCGACACGGGACCGCGAACGGGCTCGCCTGTTGGCGCACTCGAGGTCGCTTGTCTCACCGTTCGGCGCGTTCGCACAGACTCGGTCCGCGATCTTCTGCGTCCAGGCTCGGTTAGCTCTCGAGTCGTGTGGCGGGCCTATGGCCCGTCCGTGATCCCGCCCCCGGGCTGCCCGGTAGTGTCGCCACCGCAGGCGGAAGGGCTGTCTGGGTCGCTCAAGGCGCGAAACCGACGTCTGGCACCGGCCAGGAGTGTGAACTGCCCCATTGTGTCCGTTGGCAAGCCGGTCGACTTCCTCAAGCACGCCTGACTTGGCAAACTTGGGGCATGGCGGACGATGGAACCACGCGCGAACAGGTTGCGCCCAAAGATGTCGACGAGGTGGCGGTGGTTAGCCCCTACGCCGGTGGTGGTGGGGGCAGCACGCTCGGTCATCGGGTCGCAACCACCTACCTCGCGGACATGCTACTCGGCGCAGGCCGCCAGGAAACCGACGAACTGCCGGTGGTCAGGCTTGCTTTCCAGACCAACCCGACGGAGCCTGTTGATGATCTGCGGATAGAGGCTGAAAGCGGCGAGGCCCGGGTTGTTGTTCACGTCGCCGCTCGGCGTGCCCCGCAGTTCATCAAGAGCCATGCGAAGACCGCGGAGCTCGTCGGGGCGCTGCTGGATCAGGTCGACACCTTCAGCGAGGACGAGCGCGCATACGTCGCGGTAGCCGTTGCGGGGATGACACCTGCGCAGAAGGAGGTCCAGCTCCTCGCCTACCGCGCACGAAGATGCGGGAAGCTGTCCAGACTGAGCTCGCCGTCGCCGGGATGGCCCGAAAGGCCGTCCTGATTACGGGCGAGTCAGGAACCGGTAAAAGTGCTTTAACACTGGCGACGGCCTCGGCGCTCGCCGCAGCCGGCAGCGACTTTCAGTATGTAGTCCTAAACTTGCGAAGGACGCGCGACAGCGTGGCCGCATTGTCATCGGACCTCGGTATGCCGCTCGCCGACGTACTCAGCGAGATGTCGGCACCATCACGCGTCCTCATTGTCGATGCAGCGGACGCAACAATCGAAGGGCGGGCTCCGCTCCTCCGAGAACTCGCGGCCGCCGCACATGCCGCCGAAGTCGGGCTGGCCCTCGTCGCCGCAGACACCGCGGTCGAGGACGCCGCCAGCACCCTAATCGGCATCTACCCGAACCCACGGAAGTTCGAGGTTCCCGGGCTCGACGACGCCGAGCTGCGCGTCGTGCAAGATGAGGTGCCGGCAATCGCCGGCGCGCTCCGCAACCTGCCGACCAAATCGCTTTATCGAAGGTTGGCGGTCGTTGACCTTCTAGCTCGGACCGGCACCACGGTAACTGCGCCGTTGGATGACTGGGGTTGTCTTGAGCTGATCTGGAAGAACCTCATCGGCCGCGCCGCGGGCGGGACTTCAGCGGCAGCGCGAACCGAAGCCCTCCTGGCCATGAGCGAGGCAGAGCTCGAACTGCCAGAGGAAGAGTGGTCACACCGTCGCCCCGACCATGCCGCGCTCGACGCTCTCCGGGCCGACCTCTTGGTGGCGCCCGAGAACCTGCGCAAAGCCGAGCCCGAGTTCGCGCACGAAGAAGTCCGTCGCTTCGCGACAGCCGTGCGCCTAGTACGGGCCCCTTCCATCACAGAAACCTTGAAAGCATCGGGGCCCATGCGGTGGTCGATGTCCGCCGCCAAGCTCGCCTGCGAAGGCAAGCTCACGGGCGCGGATGATCCCAACGTTGAACTTGCGGCACTGGTGGCCAAGTTCGACGCTCTCGGCGACGATTCCACGGCCCGTTGGAAGGACGTGCCGCTTGAAGCTGTGCTCGAGATGCCGAACTCGTACGACCTTCTCCGGCACATCCTCGATGCAGGTGCCGCCAATTCCGACGGCGTTCTTGCGACGTTCGTCAGAGTCGTCTCGCTCCACCAGCGGCACGAAAACATGGTCGACGTGCCACGCGGTGAGCCGGTCGTGCGCCTCCTGATCGAGGAGGTCGACGAGCTGTGGCGCCAGGACGACGACGTGTTCCGTTTGGTGTGCGAATGGCTCAACTCCGCCCTGCTGGCCGGGTTGCCCGGGGGCAACCCGACTCGGACGGCTCTGAGGGAGCTCCTCCTTGACCACTGGCGGACCCACCACCCGCCGACCGCTCCCACCGACAGCTCTATGGAGCCGGAGGAAGAGCCCGTGTTCAATGTCTTTGACGGCTATACGAAGAAGAGGCGACGCCAAAGGACCCTGAACTGGCAGATTACCCAGGAGCGGTACATCCAGTTGTTCGCGCTCCTCGGCCCCGATATCAACGATGATGTACGCGCCTGCCTGTCCGAGGTGGCTGCAGACTCGCCATCGAGCCTCCAGCCGGCAGTCGACCTCGACTGGAGCGCATGGGGTCTCGGCTCGTACGACCCCGGGTTCCTTCTCCAGCTCACCGAGGCCTACTACGTCGACAACCAAGGCGGTGGCGGCTGGAGCTACTGGAACGGCATTCGCGACCACCAGCGACGCGGCTTCGGAAGCCTGAGCAACTACAGGTATGGGTCGTTCTGGGTTCTGATTCGAATGTGTCCGCACAAAGACTGGGTCCCGGTCGTGAACCGGATGCTGAACCACGCAGCAAACATCCGTTGCCTCGCTGACGATGGCTCAGGATCTGTCGCCCCCAGCTCGAAGTTCACGCTCGCGATCGACGGCGCCGAGCGAACCTACGTCGGAGACAGCAACGTGTGGGGCTGGTACCGTGGCAACACCGATGGGCCGTACCCATGCATGAGCGCACTCCAGGCCGTCGAACGGTGGATCGACAACGTGGTCGCCGGCGGGACTGCGATCGGCGATGTGGCGACAGCGCTGTTGAACGGATGCGAGAACCTGGCCATGCCTGCGCTGATTGCCGGCGCCACCATCCGTCACCTAGGTGAAGACCCGAAGGCGCTCGATCGGTACCTCGTCGAGCCACTCGTCTGGCAATTCGACTCCACCCGCGCCACCCATGAGGCCGTTGGATTCATGCGCGCGCCCGATGACGGCATCACAAATCCCGAACGACGTATGTGGTACCTGCGCGACATCGTCGGGCTCCTCGTGCTAAGCGCCGCCCCAGAGCGCCGGGCAGAGCTCAGGGACCTGGGCACGAAACTGATCGCTAACGCCGCCCGGTTCGACGCTGGCGAGTCCACCGTCCACCGCTGGGCAGCCGCGCTCAACGCGGACAACATGACAACCGAACCAACAGAAGGCGGAATGCTCATCTCGATCAACGAGCCCAAGGCCATCGAAGAAGAGCTCGCTCCACTGCGAGCCGACATTGCCCGCGGCAACCTCCTCATCGGGATCCAGAACAAGTACTGGATTCCGGCACGACAGCAGAAAGAAGGTTGGACGCCGCCAACTCCAATCGAGATTGCGGAAGACCTCGCACTGGTCAAGGACCTGTACGACAACCCACCAGAATTCGCAGCATCCGACCCAGACCTCGCACTCGCCTACGTTGCAGCAGCCGCAGTCCGCAGCACGGCAACAGGACATCCCGAAGCGTTCGGCGAAAACGCCTCCTTCGCGATCACTTCCATCCTGGGCATCCTCGAAAGGGCTGCGGACGAGGCCGCACACGACACCGACGCACTCAGGTTTGAGAACGACATTGGAATGAGGGGAGCCGCCGCCGCAGCCATCCCGCACCTGATTCTTCCTGAACTTGCCGAACAACTCGCGACGGCCGGGGCGACCCCGGACGATGTCGCCGCGACAGCCGCGGCCCTCGGTCCGCTCGCAGCAACCGACACCTGCATGAAGTTCGCTCGCGGGTGTGACACCATCTGGGGGCATCCGTGCTCAGGCGACCCATGTCTGCACCTGACCGCCTACCAGTGGGCTCTCGATCTCACCCGGCTCTGCGAAATCGGCGAGTTGGACGAAGTGCTTCAGCAATTCCCCCCGGTCCTCGTAACCGGCGACTTGATGGCTCGGATTCCGGAGATTCGGCCGGACCGGCTCGACACTTCTCGCCTCAGCGCGACCATCCGGGCGCTCGGGCGCGCCGCCTCATCCAGCGCGTGCGTCGCGGAGATTGCCCAACAGGACCTCGAAACGCTCCTTCAGGCGCAGGCACACGCCATGGTCACTCAGGAGCTTTCCGAACGCGTCCACCTCATCGACGACCGCGGCGCCCAGACCACATCCGCCGCACGGGCGCTGCTGCACATCCGGTCGCGTGTTGACGCAGTCGACGACCCGCTGCTTGATTACGCCACGGCCCTCGCCCCGGCTAGTCACGTTTTCAGCGCGTTCCTGCGGGACTTGGCAGCAGTCGGAGCGGAGACCCAAGAGCTAGCTGACGCGGCGGGAGAAGTGTGGCCGACCCTGTTCGCACACGTCCTGGACCAGGTGGACTCGAACAGTGCCATCTACGACCGAGCAGATAGCTTCAATGACTACGCGCTGAGCCACCTTCTTCCGAACCACCCTGTGACTACCCAGTCACTGCACAACGAGCTCGGTCGCCACGCCTTCAAGTGGGTGAAATCCGACAAGCTCGTGGAGTTTATTCCTCAATGGCTCCCATACGCAGCCGGCAGGTCCTCATGCCTACTCGAGCTCATCCGGCTCCTGCGCCAGCTCCCCATCGAGACGCAGCTGAGCAAAGGTCTGAGCTGGGTTGGCGCGCTGTGCCTTTCGCAAACGGACCGCCAACTCGCCTCCTATGCGCCGATGGACGAGTGGCTGATGGAGATCAAGCCAGAGGTCGACGCAAGAGGAACCGTAAGCACCTGGCTCAACCTCGTCGACCGTCTGGTCTACGCAGGCAACAAGACTCTCGCAGAATACTCCCGCTGAACGGACGAAAACGTGACTAACGCAGCTCAGGCAAGCCAGGCGAGCGAGCTTGCGCTTCCCCGAGTTGCAATAGCCGTGTACCGCAGCAGACTTCACCTTGGCTGGATCCAACTGCTACAAACCGCAAAGGCGACGCTGTCGGCGGCCTTGAGATCGTCCAATGGCGCCGGTCTTGGAGGTCCCCGATTCGGAAGTGATCCGGAACCGCGCCGCCTCCGCGCGGAAGGCTGGCCATGGCAGCCTCGTGCCCCACTCGACCGATTGCCAAATCGACCGCCTGGCACGTGGCAATTAGCAGCTCAAGATCACCCCCGCCAAATCCCGCGATCAGAATTGGCGATGATTGGCCCTCATTTTCCAACTGTCCAAGAATTCTTCCCCCCACGACCGAACGATGTCCTATGCCCCGAGGAGCGTGCTGGACCCGCAGGTAGGGGCGGAAAACTGGAATCATGTCGGCGTACTGTCCAAGCGCCCGGTCGGCTGCTTGAATCGCCAATCGGAGCGCCGACGATGCCTCGTCGTGTTCGTCGGCATCGTTAGAAGCATTGGCCGCGGCCATTCGCTCCTTGGCGGCCGCAAGGGCGACGTTGGACGTTCGGAGCCTGTCCGCGGCCTCCTGAGAACCGGCGCGTTGCAGTGTCATTTCTAAGATTCTCAGAAAATCAAATGTCTCCCACGAATCGTCGAACTGCTGCTTGCCGGTAGCCAGATGTTCAACGAAAATTGGCTCAATGCGCTGAAACAGCTGCTTGGCCGGCGACCCCGAACTCGAAACTATGGTTTCAGGTGTCAGCGCGTCTCCAGCCAGACTGACCCCTTCGTACGGGGCTGGAACCGGCATGCGAATGAGAGATCGCGCGAGTTCGTATCGTCCGGCGGCAATTGCGGCCACGCCTGCGGAGTATAGAAACGCCGTCGGGCGATTCTTCACCCGTATGACTTTGGAGGAGATCGTTCTGGTTTCTTAGCCGATCAAGCTCCTGCTTGAGGAGATCGTGAAGCCCGATTGCGGTGGCTCTGCCGGAAAGAAAGCGTTTGGCAGTGCCTACCGCGGCAGCTACGGCGAGGGGGTGCCGCGCCGCCCGCTCCTTTAAGGAGTCAACGGCGTCAGCCAAATTCCCAAGAGCAGCGTCCGCCGTCGAGGAAACCTTGACAGCGCCGAGTGCCGATCGCAGGCCCTGAGCCAATTCACTGAGGTCTCTTGGCTCAATCCAATACGGGGTGTAAATGCGACGAGGGCTACGACTCAGGGCACGAACGAGTGCCGGATCGTACGTCGCCGACCAGCACCAGCCCGTAGTCGAAAGTGATCCGATCCAGAAACTGATCGACGTGCGATTCGTAACCGGCCAGTTCCTGATGCGTGTTTCGCATCGCGGTCGGATTCATGTAGTCACCATGCAGGTGGACGACCAGAGCGCCGAGGGTGTGGAGCGGCGGCAACCCGTAAATGTCGGAGGCGTGGCTAACGACGACAGGTTCGATGCCTCCGTCGCGGAGAGCTGCCTCCATCAACCTGTCGAAATTGAGGGTCAGGACAATTCGGATCTCCCCGGACCGCACAAGCCTGGCTATCGCGCGATGGCCCTGGGTAGGCCGCTTCAGAGCTTGTTCACGCTCTTCCTCGTCCGGCTCGAAGAAACTACGGAGAAGCCTCTGGCGTTCAACTTGCGTCGGCCCCAGCTTCTCCAACAATGACTGGCACGACGGTTCAACGCCAAACCGCTGCGAGTACCATTCGAACGGATCCGTCGGCGATTCATTCTCTACCGCCGCAACCTTTTGGATCAGCTGTTCTTGGACACCCCACGCAGAGGGAACTCCACTGGGTACTGAGATCCCAGCTCCAAGCACAAACGCGTAGGAACCGGGTGATGTGTGCAACGAGAAGGCCAGGCTGAGCAGCTGCCGGAATACCCCCACTTTAGCCATTGGCATCGACAGCGAAACCTAAGCCTCGATCCACCGGTCGGGTTGAGGTCGTAGCGGCGGGTTAAACGGAGAATGCCTGTCGGATCGGGAAAAATGGGGTTTGTCTAGAACTCCGTTTAACCAATCCGAGAGGCATCTCGTAGGTGCAACTTTTCCATAGATCCACG
>NZ_JBFRGF010000065.1:0-16941 GCF_052115205.1 Arthrobacter sp. 2RAF6
GTGACACAGGACCAGCCAAAACAACCAATTCATAAAAACAAATCGGTATCAACAAACTTGGCACACTATTGAGTTCTCAAACAACAGACACACCCGGCACCACCCACACCCACAACAGGCACAGACTCGCTCCGGAGCAACTTTCCAAAGTTACCAGACGCGCTCTCTCCGCGCAACTCCCGAACCCGGGACCCGCGCCGGACAAAACATCATCCGCGACCCCCGGAAACCGCACCGGAACGCAAGAAAGCGAACCAAGAATTTGGTTTCCATTTGGAAGGGAGTCTGTCGCAATTTTTCCGCATCAGCGGCGGCGACTCGAACTACTTTACACACCCCCAAGACCCAGCGCAAATCACCCCTGCACCACCATCCGGCGCTCCAAAACCCGCTACAACACGGCGATTTCGGGCCCAGCGCCAGCTGAGTGAAAGCCTTTCGGGCCGCAAGCCACAAACATGCCGTGCGTCACAAACAGCGTCACAAACAACGCGCCGCGCAAGCAAACAACAAGCGGGCTAGTGCCCGGCTGCCCCTTCGGTCTTGCGCATCATGGTGGACAGCACTACTGCAACCACCGCAATCAAAGTGGCTGTCAGGAACGCGGCCTGCATCCCGGCGACGAAGCCCGACGCGGCCGACACCACGGCGAAGATCGAAACCAGGAGTGCGGTCCCTGCGGCTCCCGCCACCTGCTGCAGCGTGCTCATGATGGCCGAGCCATGCGAATAGAGGTGGGGCGGGAGCGGGTTGAGGCCAGTGGTGAACGCCGGCGTGAACAGCAAAGCCAAGCCCAGGCTAAGTACTGCGTAAAGGACCACCACCCACCACAAGGGGCTATCCGCAGTGAGCATCGAGAACTGCCACAGCGTGAGTACGAGCAGGATGGAACCTGTCACAGTCAACGGGAGCGGACCTATCTTGTCGAACAACCTGCCGACAACCGGTCCAAGTAGGCCCATCGCCAAGCCGCCCGGAAGGAGCGCCAGTCCGGTCTCCATCGGCTGCAGGTGGAGGACGTTCTGTAGGTAGAGCGGCAGCAGGATCACTCCGCCGAACAGGGCCATCATGGCTACCACCATGAGCAGGACCGACACCGTGAACATGCGGAAGTTAAATGCCCTGAGGTCCAGCAGGGGCGCGTCGGACTTCTGCAACTTGAGCTGGCGGAAAACGAACGCCACCATGCACAAGACCCCGATCACCAGCGCAGAGATCGGCACGGCAGTCGCTCCGCCATGGCCGCCGATCTGGCTCAGTCCGTAGACCAGCCCGCCGAAGGCAGGAACGGTCAGGACCACCGAGACGAAGTCCAGCCTCACGCTGCCTCGCTCGCCGACGTTTGTGAGGAACTTGGCACCGATGCCCATGGCCAACAGGGCCACCGGGAGTACGAAGACGAACATGAATCGCCACGAGAAGTGGTCAAGGATGATGCCGGAAACCGTGGGGCCCAAGGCCGGAGCAACCGAGATCGCAATGGTCACGTTGCCCATCACCGCCCCGCGGCGGGACAGGGGCACCAACGTCAAGATGGTTGTCATCAACAGCGGGAGCATGATTGCCGTGCCGCCCGCTTGGACGATGCGCGCCAACAAGAGCACTCCAAAACCCGGGGCTAGTGCCGCGAGGAGGGTGCCGCCGCTGAAGAGTCCGATCGCAAGGAGGAACGCAGCGCGGGTGGTGAGCCTCTGGAGGATGAAGCCTGTGGTTGGTATGACCACGGCCATGGTCAGCATGAACCCAGTGGAGAGCCACTGGACTGTGGGTGCGTCAACGTTGAGGTCCGTCATGAGCCGCTGCAAGGCAACGTTCATGATGGTCTCATTGAGGATCACCACGAAGGTGGCCACAAGTAGCGTGACGATGACGGTGACAGCCTCGCGCGACATCCTGTCGCTGGCTCGCTGCGTCCCCGTTTCCGGCACGGGTTTGCCGTGCGCGTCGGATGTGACGTCGGTAGACATGAGGATCCCTCAGCTTTGGGTGCGATGGTTTCCGGCGCTCGGCACCGGTGAAGATTGCAACAGTCTAAACCTCAACCGCATTCCCGTCAGCAGCTTAATCCAAACGTTTGCGTACGGGCATCCGAAAGTTAAGAATGCTCAGGAACTCAGCGGCAGGTTGTCGATCAACCGCACGGGTCCAACCTTCGCCGCAATGATCGCAAGCCCTTCACCCCGGAATGGGGTTTCCTTGCAGTTTTCGGCGAGCGGTTCGAGCGTGCGGGGATCGACGACGTCGAAGTAGTCCAGCTTCACGAGGGGCTGCGATTCAACGAGCGCGACGGCGGAGTCCAGCTCGAGCGGTTCGTTCGCCATGGCGCGGGACTCGAGAAGGTGGAGGGCCCGGGACAGCACCAGCGCCGCCTCCCGCTCTTCTTCGGAAAGGAAACGGTTCCGGCTGGAAAGCGCCAGCCCGTCCGCACTGCGCACGGTAGGCACGGCCACGATGTCCACCGGAAAGCTGAGATCGGCCACCATCCTCTTCACGAGGGCCAATTGCTGGGCATCCTTCTGGCCGAAGTAGGCGTGGTACGCGGCAGCACCGCCGTCGACGGCTGGACCGCCGGGCATGCCGTAGTGCAGCAGTTTGGCGACTACCGTGAGGGCGCCGTCGAAGTGGCCGGGACGCGAGGCGCCCTCCCATTTCCCGCCCAGCGGTCCCGAGGTCACCCGGACCAGCGGCTCCCCGCCGGGGTAAACCTCGTCAACGGAAGGGGCGAATACGAGATCCACGCCCTCGGCGTCCAGGAGGGCCATATCGGCATCAAGCGTGCGCGGGTAGCGTTCGAGGTCCGCGGCTTCGCCGAATTGCAAGGGGTTTACGAAGATGGACGCCACGACGACGTCGTTCTGCTCGACGGCGGCGCGGGCCAGCGCTGCGTGCCCGGTGTGCAGCGCTCCCATCGTGGGGACGAGGCCTTGCGAGCGGCCGCGCTTTTCCGCGAGCAACCGCGCGCTTTCGGTCCGCAGTTCCGCCGCGGTGGTCACAAGTTTGATGGCCATTCTCAGTTTCCTTCCTGCGTCCCGGCGGCGTCGTTGCCTGGACGGTCCTCACCGTTGTCCGGCGTACCTGAGCCGTCCAAGGCGTTGTTGATGTCGCCAAGCTGGTCCTCTTTGAGCAGTCCGCGATTGACAGCCCGGCGGGCCGTGGCTCGGGCCATGGCCCGGTAGGCGGCGAGGACATCGCCGCCGGCACCGCCGTCGTACTCCTTAAGGGCCTCCGCATGCTCCTTAAGGGCCTCCGCATGGGCGGCGACGGTTCCCACATCCCCGCGGGCCACGGGCCCGGTCAGCGCGGACTCGCCTGAGGCCAGGGCGTTCTCCAAGGTGGCGCGGAGCAAGGGGCCGAGCATTCGTTCCGGCGCGTCGACGCCGATGTCCCGAAGCAGCTGGGATGACTGGGCCACGAGGGTGACCATGTGGTTCGAGCTGTGCGCGAGGGCTGCGTGGTAGAGAGTGCGATCGGCCTCGGCAATGGCCACGGGTTCGGCACCCATCTCCACCACGAGGGCTTGGGCGATGGGCAGCATCGCGGCGTCGGCGGTGACCCCGAAGGTGCAGTCCAGGAGCCTGGTCAGGTCCAGGCTCATGCCCGTGAACGTCATGGCCGGGTGGAGGGCGAGCGGAATGGCACCTGCCGCGCGGACCGGCTTCAGTATTCCGACGCCGAAGCGGCCGGAAGTGTGCGCCACGAGCTGTCCGGGCTGCCATGCTCCGAGCTTGGCCAGTCCTGCCACGAGTTCGCCGAGCGCATCGTCCGGAACAGCGAGGAGCACCAACTCGGACCGCTCCACGATCTCCTGGATTTCGAGGATCGGGACCCCCGGGAGCAGCGTCTCCGCCCGCTCCCGGCTCGCCTCCGACACTGCGGAAACCCCGACGACGGCGTGCTCGGCTCCGCGCAGGGCCGCACCCAATACGGCACCCACCTTGCCGGCGCCAATGATTCCTACGCCGAGTCGTCCTGGCCTAGCCATGGTCGGGTTCCTCCTGGGTTGATGCACGCTGCATGGCATGCGTGGTCGGCGGGGCCGGGGCCGGCATCGCCACGGGCGGAAGTTGAGCCAGCCATTGCTCGCTGCTCTGGAGCTTGCGGGCTTTCCGGGCTCGGGCCGCCTGCTGGTCGAACAAGCCGAATGCTTCCTCTGTGGCTGCCTGGATGAGCCGGGGCGCCACCGGCCCTGGCGTCGTATGCAACACGAGGTCGGCCACGCCGAACAGCCGGGCCAACGGACCTTGGTGGACGGCGATGGACTGGGTTCGTTGATGCGGGACCATCACCAGCTTCCGCCACAAACGGCCCGAGCGCAGCAGCAACGCCGTGTCCGTTGAAAAGAAACCGTTGCGTCGCCAACCCAACGGGGAAAGAATCCAGGCACGCCTGGGGGTGGTGACAAAGCCGGCGGCGGAATCCAGGCCGGTCAACCCGGCTGTGAACACGCGCTCGGGGTCGGCGGTACCGGGATCGGGCAAGACGAGTGAGAGCATCATCATCACCTCGGGCTTCCGGCCGACTGGAAGCAGTAAGGTCCGGTGCTCGCCTTCGCTGCGGTGGTGTTCACCGTAACCGGCAACGTTCACGTGGATCCGATACCAGCCGAGAATGCGCCACAGCGGCGGCTGCGTGACCTTGAGCGCCTGGATGCGGCCGGGAGGCACGGTCTGGGCCCGGGTATCCAGGAGTCCATAGCGCAGACGGATGCCGTCCGGGGAAATTGCCGCCGTGAAGTTGTAGCCCGTGTTGAACGAGCGCCAGTAGGCGGTACCCAAGCCGAGGATTGCCGGAATCAAGTAGAGGATGAAGGCTCGGGACTCGGTCAGCACTGAAACCAGCACGGACGCGATGGCGCTGAGCACAATGAAGATGCTCTGCTCGCTCAAGATCAGCGAACCGACAAGCCTTCCAGGCGGCACGTAGAGCACCACCTGTTCGGGTGCCTCGGGCACCTCGACCGTTTCGCTCCCGTCGGCAATACCGGCGGCCCGGCCTAGGATGGTGGCACGGAGCTGTTTGGCCTGCGCGAGCCTGAGGTACGAGAGCCGCACGGCCGAGTGGCCGGCGTCGGCCACCTCGAACTTCAACTCCGCGAGCCCGAAAATACGGGCAAGCAGGGGCTGCACGATGTCGATGGCCTGGACCCGGTCAAGCCGCGCCTGGCGCTGCTGTTTGAACAGGAAGCCGGTATTGACCCTGACATAGCCTTCGGCGAGCTGGTACCGGGTGAAATACCAGCTGAGGACGAAAGACCCCAAAGCCAGCAACAGCACGACGCCGCCACCGGCCAGGAGCCAAAGCGTGCGTTCGTTGAAGTTGTCGCCAATGGTCCCGCGGCCTTGGAGGGCTCGTTCAAAGCTATCGCGGCCGAAGAAATAGATGATCGCCGCAAGCGCCACCCATCCCCGCACGAATGGCGACGCCGGGTGGACGCGGTGCCAGTCGCCGTCGACCGCGGTCTGTTCCTGGGTCACAGCCCGGCCAGCCTCGCTTCGCCACGGGCCGAAAGCTGCTCGCGCAGCCGTGCGCCTTCAGCGGCGGGAAGTCCGGGAAGGTGGGCGTTGGTTCCAGCCGAGGCGGTATGGAGTTTGAGGGTGCACAGCCCCATGAGCCGCTCGACGGGTCCAACTGTTACGTCCACGTACTGCATCCGGCCATAGGGAACCACCATGGTCCGTTGGAAGAAGATGCCGCGGCGGATCAAAAGATCGTCGTCGCGTTCCGCATAGCCGATGGCCCTCACTTGCCTCGGGATCAACGCGAGCCGCCACAGGGCAAGCAGCAGAAAGGCAGCGGGAACGGCCACGGCCAGCCATAGCGGTGGCCACTTCCACCATCCCAGTTCCACGAAGAGCAAGGGCAGGCTGAACAGGCCGATCGTGATCACGTTGCCGATGGCCCACTCGACGAGCCGTACCGTCACGTATTTCGACGAAACGCGCAACCACTGGATGCCAGGAGGATCAATCGCCGCGGTATGCATATTCGCCTTCGCCCTTGGCCTCGCCATGGCGTGAGTCCCTGACGCCGGGGCCGCCTTCCAGGTCTTCCGGAGGGATTCGGCAGAACCGTTCCACCACGAGCCCCACGACGGTCATGATGAGACCGCCTCCGCCCATGATGAGCGCGAGCCACAAAATGCCTTGGTCGCTGCGGAGGCTCCAGAGCCGGAGTTGCTCAATCACGATTCCCACATGCCAGCCCAGCAGCACCGTGCCCGCATAGGCGCAGGCTTGGGCCAGGATCAGGGTTCGCGCCGCCAGGATGGGATTGAGCATGGTCTTCTTCTTGCCGTTGCGCCAGCGCAGGACACGGATGCCCATGATCAACGTGAGCACGGCAATGACGCCCATGGTCACCAACGCGGAAGGAGGAAGCACCGGCGTCGCCATGCTATAGCGCGTGGTGAGCACAGTGGTCAGCCAGCCAACTGCGGCAAGAACGACGGCGATGATCGCCAACAAGAGCGGACGCATGGCCTTCATGGACTACTCCACCGCTCCCGCGGCAGCGACGCTGCCGGATCCGTCGAAACCGTCGAAAGGCCGGAGCCCGGGAAAGTCCTCGGCTTTGGCGGCCAGCTCGGCGACGCTCTCACCGTGGAGCCGCGCTGCAGGGTCCAGGAGGGCCCATGGATAGAGCACGAAGGCTCGCTCCGCAGCCCGCGGATGCGGCAGGGTCAGTGTTTCGTCGTCGCTCGTGAGTTCGCCATAGACAATGATGTCCACGTCCAAAGTGCGGGGGCCCCAGCGGACCTCGCGGACCCGGTGGTGCATTTGTTCGACGTCGTGGCAGTGCCGCAAGAGTTCCAGCGGCGCAAGGGTGGTCTCAATGGCAATCACCATGTTGAGGAAATCCGGTTGCCCCACGGGCCCGCCCACGGCTTTGGTCTGCACCACGGGAGAGACACCGAGCAGGCGGATTTCCGGGCGGTCAACGAGGTCGGCAACGGCGGTGGACAGGGTGTCGTTCCGCTCGCCCAGGTTGCTGCCAAGGGCCAGGATGGCTTTCGTGAAACGGGAGCTCATGCACGCTCCCTGTGGACAGTGACAGTGACGTCACCGAAGGGAACTTCGATGGGAGCCTTGGGTTTGTGGACCGTGACATCGACGGCGGCGACGTTGAAGCCCGCCAGAATCCCCTCGGCGATCCGGACCGCGAGGGCCTCGATCAGGTTGAGCGGCTCGCCCGTGATGAGGGACGTAATGTACTCGGCCACTTCACCGTAGTGCGCCGTGAACTGCAGGTCATCCGTTTCGGCGGCCTTGCTGAAATCGGTGTACAGCACCGCGTCGACGACGAACGGCTGTCCGTCCCGGCGCTCGAAGTCGAAGACGCCGTGATGCCCGACGGCGGTCACGCCTGTCAGTGTGATCCTGTCCAAGCCGGTTCCTCCCCCTCTGTTCACGAAGCTTAGTGTCGGATGCGCGCAGCAACCTTGACCGCGTCAAGGCTGGGGCCGACGTCGTGGACGCGCACAGCCCAGGCGCCGTTCGCGGCACTGATTGCCGTGATGGCAGCGGTGGCGTGGTCCCGCTCCTCCGGGGCCGCCGCCTTGCCGGCCACGGTCAGGAGCGTTCCGAGGAATCGCTTCCGGGAAGCTCCGACCAGGACCTTATGGCCAAGCTCATCCAGCTTGCCGATGTACTTGAGGAGTTGCCAGTTCTGGTCCTCGTCCTTGGAGAAACCCAGGCCGGGGTCCACAATGATTTGCTCCGCTGTGACGCCTGCCGCGTAGAGCTTGTCCCGGACGCCCTTGAGTTCCTCGATGACTTCCTCCACGACATTGCCGTAGTCGGCAAGGCTGTTCATGGTCTCAGCGTCGCCCCGGCGATGCGTGAGGACATAGGGCACCTTGGTACGTGCGACGAGTTCGGCCATCTCAGGTTCGATGCTCAACCCGGACACGTCATTGATGATCGCGGCGCCGGCCTCCACAGCCGCAGCGGCCGTCGACGCATGCGTCGTGTCGATGCTGATGAGCGCCCCTGCCTTCACGAGTGCCTGGATCACCGGCAAGACCCGGCGTTGCTCTTCTTCCGGGGAGACGGGTTCGGCGCCCGGACGGGTCGATTCGCCGCCGACGTCGATGATGTCCGCTCCGGCGTACAACATGCGCAAAGCGTGGGCGATGGCGGTGTCCGCCGTGGGGTGCTTGCCGCCGTCGCTGAATGAATCCGGCGTGACGTTCAGAATTCCCATGACAAGCGTGCGGTCGGCCGGCAGGTCCGCGAAGCGGGCGGCTGGACGGGGTTTGCGGAGAATGGGCAGGGGGCTGGTAGCCGGGCCCGTTCCTGGTGCGGCTGCGAGGGAATCCATGGTCTTTGTTACCTTCCGAGTATGAGGCTCATGGCTTCGGCGCGGGTGGCCGGGTCATGAAGTTGCCCGCGCACTGCGCTGGTGACTGTCTTGGCGCCGGGCTTGCGGATGCCGCGCATGGACATGCACATGTGTTCGCATTCGACGACGACGATCGCGCCCCGGGGCTTGAGGTAGGTCACGAGCGCTTCGACGATCTGGGTGGTCAGGCGCTCCTGCACCTGGGGACGGCGGGCATAAATGTCCACGAGACGGGCCAGCTTGCTCAGCCCCGTCACTTTCCCGTCGTGCGAAGGGATGTATCCAACGTGCGCGACGCCGTGGAACGGTACCAAATGGTGCTCGCACGTGGAGTAGAACGGGATGTCCTTGACCAGCACGAGTTCCTCATGGTCGAGGTCGAACGTGGTAGACAGGACATGCTCGGGATCCTGGTGCAGGCCCGCGAAGACCTCGGCGTAGGCCTTGGCGACGCGCTTTGGCGTATCCACCAGTCCGCCACGGTCCGGGTCCTCGCCCACGGCAATGAGGATCTCGCGGACGGCCGCCTCGATGCGTGGCCGGTCGACCTTATATGAGTGGTGCCCGTGGCCGTGGCCGCCTGTTTTTCCCCCGAAGGTGCCGCCGAAGTCATCACTGGCGGCACCGCTGAAGTCGTCGTCGTCGATGTGAGTCACAGCAGAAAGCTTAGCCTTGATGCGAAACGTCGGTGCCCACGTCAGGTCCCTGGCCGGTGAATGACTCCTGGCTCCCGACTCCCTGCGGGTGCGGGGGCTGTGCGTCCAAAGGCTCTTCGAGACGCGCTGCCTTGGCCTCTTCCTGTGCCTCGCGTTCAGCCTTCTCTGCGCGGGATTCCACCGGCGGGATGGTCTGGACAGGGCGGGACTCCTTGGAGAGCCACACCTCGCGGAAGTCACGCTTGCGGATGTCGCGGAAGATGTAGGCGATCTCGGCCTGGTTCAGCGTTTCACGCTCAAGCAGTTCGAGGGCCAACTGATCCAGGACGTCCCGGTTCTCTGTCAGGATCGCATAGGCCTCGTCATGGGCCTGGTCGATCAGGCGGCGCACTTCCTCGTCAACGATGTACGCCACCGAGTCCGAGTAGTTGCGTTCCTGCGCCATGTCCCGGCCCAGGAACGGCTCGCCGCCGCCTGCGCCAAGCTTCACGGCGCCGATGCGCTCGCTCATACCGAACTGGGTGACCATCTTGCGCG
Source organism: Arthrobacter sp. 2RAF6 (assembly GCF_052115205.1). Taxonomy (NCBI): domain Bacteria; kingdom Bacillati; phylum Actinomycetota; class Actinomycetes; order Micrococcales; family Micrococcaceae; genus Arthrobacter; species Arthrobacter sp. 2RAF6. Next base: position 9,534 of record NZ_JBFRGF010000065.1, read on the forward strand.
CGGTTCCGGTGGCCTTTTCGATATCGTTCGAGGCGCCCGTCGAGGGGTCGTGGAAGACGATTTCCTCTGCGACGCGCCCACCCATGGCATAGGCCATCTGGTCCAGGAGTTCGTTGCGCGTGATCGAGTACTTGTCGTCCTCCGGGACAACCATGGTGTAGCCGAGCGCACGGCCCCGGGGCAAGATGGTGATCTTCGTGACAGGGGCTGAATTGCGCAATGCTGCCGCGACCAGGGCGTGACCGCCCTCGTGGTAGGCGGTGATCTTCCGCTCCATTTCCTTCATGACGCGGCTACGCTTCTGCGGGCCGGCCATGACACGGTCGATTGCCTCGTCCAGGGCGCGGTCGTCAATCAGGTTGGCATTGGACCTGGCCGTCAGGAGGGCGGCCTCGTTGAGCACGTTCGCAAGGTCCGCACCGGTGTAGCCCGGGGTCTTCTTCGCGACGCCCTTGAGGTCGACGCCGTGGGCCATCGGCTTGCCTTTGGCATGGACGTTCAGGATCTGTTCGCGACCAATCAGGTCTGGTGCTTCAACAGTGATCTGGCGGTCGAAGCGGCCAGGACGGAGCAGGGCAGGATCCAGGACGTCCGGACGGTTGGTTGCCGCGATCAGGATGACGTTGGTCTTGACGTCGAAGCCGTCCATTTCGACCAGGAGCTGGTTGAGGGTCTGCTCGCGCTCGTCATTGCCACCGCCAATACCGGCGCCGCGGTGACGCCCGACGGCGTCGATCTCGTCAACGAAAATGATGGCGGGAGCGTTGGCCTTGGCTTGTTCGAAGAGGTCGCGGACGCGGGAAGCGCCGACACCTACGAACATTTCAACGAAGTCCGAGCCGGAGATGGAGAAGAACGGGACGCCGGCCTCGCCGGCGACGGCGCGGGCCAGGAGGGTCTTGCCGGTGCCCGGAGGCCCATACAACAGGACACCCTTGGGGATCTTTGCGCCAACAGCCTGGAACTTCGCCGGTTCCGCAAGGAATTCCTTGATCTCCTGAAGCTCTTCGACGGCTTCATCGGCTCCGGCGACATCCGAGAAGGTGACCTGCGGCATGTCCTTGTTGACCAACTTGGCCTTGGACTTGCCGAACTGCATCACCTTGGAACCGCCGCCTTGCATGCGCGAGAGCAGGAACCAGAAAAGCACGCCCAGCAGGAGTACCGGGATGAGGAGCGAGAACAGTCCGGAGAACCAATTGTTCTCGACAGGCTGGTCCGTGAAGCCGCCGGATGGTTGGGCGTTGGTGACGGCCTTGACGACATCCCCGGCTCGCGCGGTGACGTAGAAGAACTGGACGTTCTTGCCCTTGTCCTGACCATCGATGACGAGGTTGTCTTTCAGCGTCAGGTCAACGCGGTTCTCGGCATCGTAGATTTTGGCCTGGTCCACTTTGCCGCTCTGGGCGAGGATCGCGAGACCCTTATCGGTGTCGATACGGGTGGATCCACCGGGGGCAAGGGTTGCAAATGCCACCAGGAGCAAGCCGACTACGACAACAATCCAGATGCCCGGGCCCTTGAAGAAACTCTTAGCTTTCATCTGTTCGGGGGCTCCGCCCCGTCCCTCCTGGTAGTGCTGCACGGCGCAGCTTCTGCGCGCGTGTGGTGCTGCGTCAGTTTCTAGCTTTACACCGTTCGGAGTGATTCACGCACAGTGAGGGGCAAAAGTTCCCTCTAGGCGTACATGAACGCGGAATTCCGGAAGCTCCCGGGGGAAATCCATGGTTCTTTCAGGATCCCCGCGCTACGGGTCAAACGCAATCGCCGAACGGTTGCATCTACTGCACGGTACATACCGGGTTGGTGCCGGCGAGTCCCATGGACGCGTTTGCCGTAGCCAAGGTGGAGACCCACCCCGAGCCGTCCTTCGTCTGCAGACGGGTACCGGCGAACCTCGACGCGGCGGCCCCGGCCAGGACGGCGCCAACGCCCAGAAGCGCAAAGATGCCCAGGCGGAATCGCATCACCGGGATCGCTCACGGGGCTGCCGGCGTTGAGCGTGAATGTAACTCCGCTCAGCGCTCCTTCGAGGGCGGAACCCGCGGGCACCAATTGAGTTCCCGTGGTGCCGCTGGAGCATCCGAAGGAAGTGGGCTCAACGAGCTCGAAGCTCAGGTTCGCGACCGACCCGGTGGCGGTGGCTGTGTTCACCGTGACCGTGGACCCCGCTAACATGCAAATTACCCACTATCGACAGCCTTCCCCGAATGAGTTAAAAAGAGAAGTCGGCCTCCCAATGGGACGGCCGACTTCACTCGCTTTCATTTCGCGGCAATGCCGCTGGGTTTCGCTGCTAAAAGAGTTATTCGTAAACGTGCGGGGCGAGGGTTCCCACAAAGTCCAGGTTGCGGTATTTCTCGGCGTAATCAAGGCCGTAGCCGACGACGAATTCGTTGGGAATGTCATAGCCGACATACTTGACGTCGATCTCCACCTTGGCAGCCGTAGGCTTGCGGAAAGCCGTGCAGATTTCCACCGAGGCGGTGCCTCGCGATTCGAGGTTGGTCTTGAGCCAGGAGAGAGTCAGGCCGGAATCGATAATGTCTTCGACAATCAGGACATCCTTGCCCATCAGGTCGGTATCAAGGTCCTTGAGGATACGCACGACGCCGGAGGACTGGGTCCCCGAGCCGTACGAAGATACCGCCATCCAATCCATGCTGACGTGGCTGTGCAGCGCACGCGCGAGGTCTGCCATGACCATGACAGCGCCCTTGAGCACGCCGACGATCAGCAGCTCACGACCCTCGTAGTCCTTGTCAATCTGTGCAGCAAGTTCGGCGATCCGTTGCTGGATCTGCTCCTTGGTGTAGAGAACGTGTTTGAGGTCTGCCTGGACGTCGTTTGAATCCACCAATGGCTCCTGTGTTGATGCGTGGGTGCGGCTAGTGTTGGGGCGATCTTTGATGCCGGAATACTAGCTTCCCACAGCCGCCGCCTTCGCGGGGAACGGCAGTTGCCCCCGCTGAGGCCTCCCGCTCCAATTCGCTCAGGGATACGCGGTAGACGCTGACGTTTCCGGGAAGCTGCACGGGACCGGCCGATCCCTGCCGGCGAAGTAACGCTTCGGCCGCCTGAAGCCGCCCGTAGCCGGGCTGTTGGCCCCCGACGTCGGCCGCTGCTTTGGCGATCACCCGGAACCTCAGCGCGGGGGACAATTCCCTCAAGGCATCTTCGGGGAGCCAGACTCCGTCGTCCGTCCGGTTCACGAGGCCCGCATAGCTCTCTGCGGCAAGCTGCTCCAGGAAGTCAGCGTCCTGTTGGAGGATCGCGGCAGTGCGGGCGAGTGATTCGGCAACGCCGGGCCCCAGCTTGGCCTCAAGCAGGGGCATCACCTCAACCCGGGTCCGCGAGCGGGCGAAGGCGGGGTCCGCGTTACTGGGATCGTGCCAGGTTTCGAGTTCCTCGACCTCGCAGATTTCGAGCGTTTCCGCGCGGCGAAGGCCCAGGAAGGGACGAAGCAGCTTGCCACGGGCCGGCCGCATTCCGGCGAGGGAGCGGGTTCCCGAACCTCGGGCCAGGCCCAGCAGGACCTGTTCGGCCTGGTCGTCCAGGGTGTGTCCAAGCAGGATCGCTCCACAATCGAGTTCGGTGGCAGCCGCGTCGAGGGCCGCGTGCCGGGCGTCCCGGGCTGCCGCCTCGGGTCCGGAGCCGGTAGCGGCCACCTCCACGGTCCGCAGCTGGACGGGTGAGAGGCCCAGCCCCTCCAGGATCGATACCGTTCGTGCCGCGACGTCGCCCGAGCCTTCCTGCAGCTGGTGGTCAACCACGACGGCGGCCACGCTCACGGGGCGGCCGTGCACATGGCCTCGACGGCCAAAGTAGGCTGCCACTGAGGCTAGCGCCAATGAGTCCGGGCCGCCGCTGCAAGCCACCAGGATTCGCTCGGGATAGCCTGCGGAGGCCAGCGCGTCCTGCAACATGTTCCGTGCTTTGCCGACGACCGGCGCCAAACGCCCGGGACGCCGTCGTCCGCTGCTTGCTGAGTTTCTACTGCTTGCGCCCGGGCCCGATGTGGTACCAGCGGTCACAGCCCCATCCGCTCAAGCCACAGCTTGGAGTCGTGGATTTCGGCTTCGGTGGGCAATTTTTCGGCCGATTCCCAGACCCGGTTCAGGCCCTCCATGCCAGCCACCGCAACCACTTCACGGACGAACTTGGCACCGTCGCTGTACTGGCGCATCTTGGCATCCAGGCCGAGGATGTTGCGGATGAACTTCTCGATCATTCCGCGGTCCTTGCCCCGTGCGCTGAAGCGTTGCCGGATCGTCTTCACCGAGGGGATGAGGGTGGAATCGACGGCGTCCATCACCACATTGGCGTGGCCTTCCAGCAAACTCATGACGGCTGTGAGATGCGAAAGGGAGGCCTTTTCCTCGGGGTTTTGCAGTAGGTCCAGAATGGCCCCACGGCCGGGCACCGCACCCGTGGAGCGGTCGCGCAGGGACCGGGCGGCAGCCGTGGCGCGGTCCATAATGGAGTCCACACTGCCCAACAGGTTGGCGCTGAGGCGTTCGATTTCCTCGAGCATGTGGGTCCGGAGCCAGGGTGCCGCCGCGAACTGCACCCGGTGGGTCTGCTCGTGAAGGCAGACCCAGAGCCGGAAATCGTCAGGATCAACGTTGAGCTCGCGCTCTACGGAGATGATGTTCGGAGCCACCAGCAAGAGCCGCCCGGCAGGCGGCGCCTTCGAGTCCGGGGCTAGCGCGGCGAAGGGATCGTATTGACCCAGGACCTTGCTCGACAAGAAGGCAAGCACAGCCCCGAGCTGGCTGCCGGTGATGGCGCCGCTCGCGGCCGCCGCCGCCGGTGTCATCGCCGGTCCCCGCCGGGAATCCAGCATTTGCTTAAGGGCAGGCTGGAGCATGACGGCAAAACTTTGGGTATTGGCCTTCGCCCACGACGCCCGGTCAACCACCAGCACGTGGGAATCGCGGAGATCCCGTGCGGCTTCCAAACCGGTGATGTCATGCACGTGCGGTACCGAGATGTCCGCGCTGAAACGCAGGCTCTCCACCGCTTTGCCGATCTGGGCCGGACTCAGTACCGGGCCGGGGGGAGCGAGACGGGCGGCCGTGGAGGCGGCCAGCTCCCAGTTAATGAGGGACTGGGCTTGCTGCTGAGACTCCATACGAACCATCAGAACACAACAGTCTGAATCTGCACCCTTAAGTTCGCTCAGCGACGAACGTCCGGCAGCGACGAACGTCAACCACCAGTGCAACCACATGACGCTAGTGCCGTGGCGGACCTGTCCAGCGCCACCTTGTTCCCCGCTGCGCCCGGCGTCAGCCCGTTGCCGATAAAGGAAAAGACCAGGAGACGGCCGTTCGCGTCCACCACATAGCCGCTCAAAGCGATCACCGAATTCAAGGTGCCGGTCTTCGCCCGCACCAGTCCCGCCCCTTGGGAGGTGCTCGCGTCTCCGTAGCGATCGCCAAGCGTCCCGGTCAGCCCGGCCACCGGGAACCCGGCGAGGGCGGCACGAAGACGAGTGTCCGGTCCCGAGGTGATGGCCCGGACCACATCCGCGAACTGCCGTGCCGACACCTGGTTGCCCAAGGCAAGGCCGGACACGTCCGCCAAGTGCATGGAGTCCGCGGCGATCCCCAATTCCGCCACTTGGGCGCTCACTGCCGCCGTCGCGCCGTCGTTCGATCCCGGCTTTCCCACGGACAGCGCCGCGATCCGGCCGAATACCTCGGCAAGGTAGTTGTCCGAGGTTTCCAGCATCAAGTCCACTTGCTCGCGGACGGTCGCAGACACCACGCTGGCGAGGACGTCCTGCTTTCCGGCCGGAGCGGTGGACCGTTCCACGCCGGGGACCACAGTGAACCCGTCAGCGGCGCCCGCGGCTTGGAGCTTCCCTGCGAAAGCCTCGGCCGCGGTGAGCGCGGCGTCTTGCGGACGCGGACCGGTGGTTGCACCCGGGCTCGTCCGGGCCGAGTTCAGGGCGATCGGAAAGATCGGCGCAGTTTCGCCGGCAGCGACGTCGTCGAGGCTCCACGCCGGATTCAAAGCCGGACCGGTGAATAGTCCATCGTCCAATTGCACCGTGACCGGGCCCTTCACTCCGCGGCCCTGGAGCGCTTTTGCCGCATCGCTTGCGAGCGTCTCCAAACCGGCATGGCCAAGCACCTCGCTTGGCTGGGACGGGCCGTCGCCGAGCAGGACGTCACCTCCGGCGCTCAGGATGATGGTCGACGCCGAAGGTCCCGCCAGCACCCGCGTGCTGAAGCGTGTCTCCGGGCCGATCGCCCGCAGCGCCGCGACTGCAGTGAGCAACTTCATGTTGGACGCCGGCACCCGGTTCTTGGCACCGTCGCGATCGTAAAGCGGAAGCCCGGTCAACGCATCCTCAACGACGCCGGTGAAGTCTCCCCCGCCGTCGGGCGTCAAGAGGGCGTTGAGCTGGCTCGTGACATCGGCCGGCAGCGGGACCGGGGCGGAAGCGTCCAAGGGCGCAACGATCTGGGTGCGGCTCAGCTGCTTGGGGACCTGTTGCCAGGCCGGCACCTTGGGTGCGGGCGTACCGGCTGTCCCGAAGGAGATTGGACCGACGAATCCGGGTGCGACTCCGAGGCCCATTGGCACGGCCAATGCCGCGATGACCAAGGTCAACAAAACCAGTGGCAGAAAGCGGATGACGGCCTTCGACGCAGGTTTCGCGGGTCCGGGCTTCGCGGGCCTCCTGGCTCTCAGAACGGGAGTCTCCTGCTGTTCCGGAGCCTGCTTTTCAGCCCCCGCCTCGTCAACGCCCTTCATGCAGCCTAAGTCCTCAAAGTCTTGAATGTCCCCACCGTTTCAAGAAACTTGGGCCTCTCGCTATATCCTCAATAGTAGTCGGCGGCGTCGGCTGCTCTGTTGCCGCGCCCATGCCAATACCGTCAAGGAGCATTCCATGAAGCACGACGTCACGATCGAGATCCCCAAGGGGTCGCGCGTCAAGTACGAAGTTGACCACGAGACCGGCCGCGTCCGCCTGGACCGCGTCCTGTTCACCTCCATGCAGTACCCCACCCATTACGGGTTCTTCGAGAACACCCTTGGCGCGGACGGCGACCCGCTGGACGCACTGGTGCTACTGCAGGACTTCGACCTGTACCCCGGCGTCATCGTTGAGTCCCGCCCCATCGGCGTTTTCAACATGACCGACGACGGCGGCGGAGACGCCAAGGTCCTGTGCGTTCCGGCCGACCCGCGTTTCGACCACATCCAGGAAATCACCGATGTCAGCGAATTCCTGATCAAGGAAATCGAGCACTTCTTCACCCGTTACAAGGACCTTGAGCCGGGTAAGTGGGTCAAGGCTGAAGGCTGGGCCGACCGCGCGGCCGCCGAAGCCGAGCTGGAAGCTTCCATCAAGCGTTACGTTCCGGCCTCCCACTAACGCGTCCGACGGCGG
>NZ_JBFRGF010000066.1:0-16400 GCF_052115205.1 Arthrobacter sp. 2RAF6
AACGCCAGCGAGTAACTCAGAACCTGCCCGGGCCCGACCATGGTCCCGGCCCCCGGATCCACGCCCTTGGAAGCCACCAGATGGGGCGTGAGGGTCGCGCAGGCGGTGTTGTCCGACGTCGGGCCCTGCTCCTGGCCCGCCGGCAGCGCAACCGAGTTGAACAGACCCGTCCCCGGCCCGGCGCACGCCGCCGGCTGGCTGGTGTCCGTGTAGCGGAACGTCACCGCGAGATTGAAGGTCTGCGTGACCCCCGCACCGATGACCGAACCGGCCGGTGCCAGCGCGTAAGGACCCGGTGCCGGGGACGAACCGCCCGCAGGAGCCCCGGCCCCGGACGTTCTCCAGGAAGCCCCCGTGACAGCCAGGTTCGGGGCGAACGCCGGCGTGTCCGTCAGTCCGCCGTAAGTCCCGGCCGCCGAGCCGGTGTTGGAGACGGTGACAGTGTAGTTCGCGACAAAGTTGCCGTTCGCGTCAGGACCGGTAACCGCCCCGGCAGTCTTGGCGACGTTGATGATCGGGGGGATTACTGTGACGGTTGCTTTCGCGGTGCTTGTTACCGGGACGTTGGTGCTGATCCCCTTGCCGGTGACTGTGGCTGTGTTGGTCGTGGTGGACGAGATGATCTGGGTGCAGGTGAAGATCCATGTCTCTCCTGGATCCAGGATGTTGTTGGAGTTGGCATCGCCGGTGTAGGTGGCGGGAACGGTGCATTTGTCATCGGACAGGACGACGTTCTTGATTGGTTCGTTGCCTGTGCCGGTGGTCACCGCGTAGGTGTACGTCACGGATCCGGAGCCATTCACCGTGGTGGGCGAAGCCGTCTTGGCGACCGCGACGGCGGGTCTGAAGATCGTAGTGACTGTCGGGTCGGAGGCACCGGGCTTCGATGGGTCATCGGTCAGTAGTGGTGAGCCACCGCCACCGACGTACTTGACGGACCCCTGGTTGCTCACGCTGGTCCCGGCGCTTGCGTTGACGGTGACTTTGAACGTGATGGTCGCTGCGTCCCCGGCGGGGATGACTCCGGCGTTCGCCGTGGTGGAGCCGTGGATCTCCCGGGTCGTCGTGTATGGCATGCCGCCTGAGTCGGCGACTGTTGCGTTGTTGAGGGTCGTTGAACCGGCGAGATAGTTCGTGCCGGTGGGAACCGCGTCCTGGAAAGTGGCACCTGTGGCAGACAGGTTGCCGATGTTTGAGACCTTGATCGTGTAGGTGAGGGTGTCACCGACCTTGGCCGGTCCACTGGGGCTGACGGACTTGGATGCTGTGAGCTGAGGCTTGGGCAGGGCACATGATGCGAGGTCTCCGAGCGTGCCTCGCCCGGTACCAGTGGTTTTCTGGGTGGTGGCCCCCGTATCTTTGTTGATCGTGTAGAGGTACCAGGTGTTGCCGTTGTTGACGGTGCCACTGTTGGCCGAGGCGTAGAGGTTGCCGTTGGTGTCGAAGGCGATGCCATTGTAGAACGTCGCTCCGCTGCCGGTTGGTGCGCTCATGATGCCCACGAGCTGGGCCTGCGGCGTGCTGGTCGCAAGGCTGGCTGCCGAGATTGTATAAAGGTAAGTTGTTCCGGATGACGAGTCAGCAACCAGGGCCCACATGTTACCGATGCCGTCGAAGGCGATGTCCCCTGATGCGAGCGTGGCGAAGTTGACACCGTTGCTGGCCGTCACGGTCTTCCCCGTAGACACTCCGCCAGCCACAGTCCAGCTGTAAATCAAGCCGTTGTTCGCCAGCGACCACAAGGTGCCTCCTTCGTCGAAGGCCAGCCGGTTGGTCTGGAACGCCACCAGCGACGCACCACTCGCAACCTGGGTTTCGGTTCCGCGCACCGTGTCGTAGCGGTAGAGCGCTGTGGAGAAGGACGATGCTGACGATGCTGTGGTTCGTGGCGTGTAGTAGATGTAGTTCGGGGCAAGCGGGTTGATCGCTATGGCCGCGGTACTGTCGAACGCTGGTTGGCCTGGCGCGGTGATGTCCCGTACGAGGGTCGAGGTGGGGAGCAGGGTGCCAAGGCTTCCGACTCCGCCGCCGTTGTTGTTCAGTGATCCGTACCAGATCGTGTCGCAGTTGTATGTGGGCACCTGCACGTCGACGGTGGCTTTCGGGGCGACGGTCGAGGATGTCCCGAAACAACCGAACAAGCCACACGAGGTGTTGAAAGTGAACGTAGCGGTGTTCGTGGTTGTGACTGTCACCGTCTGAGTACAGGTGAAGGTGACGGTTGCGCCCGCGGGGATGAATGCGTACGGGTTGAAGAGCTCGCCGCTCAGCCCCGAGCTCGAGGGCGTTCCACACTTGTCGTCAGAGGCGCCGACGAAATATTCGTTGGCGCTCGTGTTGTTCTTGACCGTGTAGGTGTAGGTGACGCTGCCACCACCCAGTGGAAGGCTGTAGGTGCTTGCCGTTTTGGTCGCCGTGATCCGACCGTCAGTCGATGTGACTGTCCCACCGGATCCCCCCGCATTCGCCGCGGAGGCGCCCATGGCCGTCTGGAAGGCGACAAGAAGTGGAACGATCAGGGCAACAGCCACAACTGAGGCGACAGCACGGCGAAACGCTCCAGCATTGACGAAGCTGGCCAGCACGCTCTTCATCATTTTGCTGATGCGTGAAACGCGGTTGTATGAGGCCTTCAAGTGCGGCGCCCTTTCGTAGTGACGATCGGCGCGGCCTTTAACCATTCCTGCCGTTCCACTCAATCAAGTGAGAGCTGGCATCCAGTCGTGACGGCGAAATTGAAAACTTTTTTCTGACCGGCCCGGTGCCAGGAAAATCTCCGCTTCAAGTAGCGCCTCACCGTCGGCCCGCGCTCAGACGGAACGCAGAACGAGAGGAGTAGGAGATTTCAACTTGTCAGGGCGGGGCTGCTGAAGGTGGCCACAGGTGAAACGGAGGGCCCCGAATCCAAATGCTGTCTATTCGTCCTTCCCATGGTTGTTGAGAAGGTCTGGGATCTGGTTTCGAAGCATGTGTGCTGCGATGCCGAGAGCTACGAGTGATGCGCCGAGCGGGGCAAGCCCGAAGCGTACGACTGAACCGATGAAGCTTGTGAGCCATAGGCCGACACCCCCACCGGCGCCTCCTTGGAGAGAGAAAAGCAGCGAAAGTAAGTTCGTGGCCAATGTTCCGAAGATAACTCCGCCCGCGCAGACAATCACGCCAATAATGAGTAGCCGGTTTCTTACGTGGGCAAAAATATGTGGTGTTTGCAATTGAAGCTCCTATTCATGGCGCCGGATTCCATTCCGCGGGTTCAAGACCCCGCCAGCGGAAGTAGCGATTGCCGGACCGACGAAGGGTGGGCGGCTCAATCCGAGCCGCTCACCCTTCTAAACGGTCTCCTCCATTCGCGCCTTAGCTAATTTTCACGGCCGGGAGGGGATCAGGAACGGATGTTCCAACAGACAGTGACGTGAGCAGAACTACAGTGTTCATCACCGGAACGGCCAGACTGACTAAGAGCGCTATGCGGTACGCGTGCTGACCGGTGCCGCGCTGACCGGCAATAGCCCACACCAACGCAAGCACGGACAGCGCAGTCCCCAGAAGCGGGTGCAGGACTGCCAAGACGCCCCCAATGACCCCGACAATTACGCACAGTCGGGAAAACAGGATGCCGCTTTCGGTACCGTTTACGTTCGCGGTCATTTTGAAACTCCTGTCCTAATAGATTCCGGTTCCAAATGCTGCTTACTCGTTCTTCTTATTGTTGTTGAGAAGGTCCGGGATTTGGTTTCGGAGTATGTGTGCTGCGATGCCGAGAGCTACGAGTGATGCGCCGAGCGGGGCAAGCCCGAAGCGTACGACTGAAACGATGAAGCCTGTCAGCCCTAGGCCGACGCCCGCGCCAGCCCCTCCTTGGAGGGAGAAAAGCAACGAAAGTAAGTTTGTGGCCAACGTTTCGAAGATGACTCCGCCCGCGCAGACAATGACGCCAATAATGAGCAGCCGGTTTCTTACTTGGACCATGCGACCCCCTATATGACTAGTTGACTTCTACCTGAATTGTCCCGGAACACCCGCGTACACGACCATGGACTTGGCCATGAACGTGGGGTAGGCGAGAACGTTGTCCCAAGGGACACGGCTAGACCCGCTCTTCCCGCAACCGGTTCCGTACCAACGCTTCCAGAGTCCAAAGCTCCCGCCGTTGTAGCCCGTGTAGTACCCGGATCCCTGGGTGCACACGCCAACGTCGGCTGCGGGCGCAACACTCCAGCCGTAGTACTTTTCTGAAACATGGCTGTAGGACGTTAAGCGCCGGATCTCGGCGCTCCAGCTACCTCCCAGAGGGGCCCAGAAGGACGTGTGGTGGTCGGTCGCTGCCGTTGCACTCACTGCTTGAAATGACGGGGCCAAGATAGAGTCGCTTTTTTCTGGCGCGTTTGCCAATGTGTAGAGATTGCCAAGCTGAGACACGGGAAATTCGCCCGGTTTGAGGTGAAGATCCCTCGCAACTTCAGGAGTGACGATTAGCGCCCCTTCGGCTTCGGTCGGCAGCGGGTAGAAAGTTGCGCCTCCATCCAACGTGGTTCCGACGGCGTTCTCGTCCATCACATAAACGCCGTCGTACTTCTTGGCGATTTCATGCTCTGGGCTGGCACTTCGCGCAGGCGATAGCCCCAGATCCCAGACGACAGGCTGGACTCCACGACTGGTATCGGCTCGTATCGGCTGATCTTCCCATTCCAGGGGTGCCGTGTTCCTTTGAGCGGTACCTGCCTGTGCTGGTGCGGCAATAAAGATGGCCGCAATCAAAGAAAGACATGCAGTAGCTGAGGCAAAAATATGTAGACGTCGCAAGGGAAACTCCTATTCATATAGGTGCCCCCGCGACCCACAGCTTGCAACAGATCTTATGACATTTTCGCCTTCGTTGGAAGGGATTTTCGGGCGTCCGTTGAACGATGCTTCGGAAAGTCGCCAGTCAATTTCGAGCAAACTCGTCCCACCTGAGTTATTAATTTGGCATTTGAAAAGGAGGATTAACGTAGTCGACTCTGGCAAGTTTTCTCGATCTACGCCCCGATGGTCACTCTCAGTTCCCCGGAAAGACCCGGGCTGCGAAGCCTTCCGGCGGCCCGTGCGGGGGACTAGGATACCGGAATGAAAGTTACGTTGCTCCGCGGGGAGGGCGAGGGCGGCCCCGATTGCCCACATCAATTCGTTGGTCGCTGCGATGATTGCCGCGACGCCGAACGAAATTCGAGTGGCGAATCGGGTGGCCATGAGCCGGTAGGCCCCAGCGAATAGTCCGCAGTGTTGCCTCCGAGAGGTGTCCTTCGTCGGTATTGCCTCGGAATGAGTAGGTCGGATCCATGCGGATTACCGTGATTGGGCGAGGTCACGTCGGCGGCGCCTTGGCGCGACGCTGGACGGCTGCAGGCCACGATGTGGCCTTCAACACCAACTTCGCTTCGATCTATGACGCCGTCGACGCGGAGCCAATGCTACCTGGGACCCTCTTCGCGTCCGACGCCGATGCTCGAGAGGCGACCGAGCAACTCATCCGGGACGCAGGATTCGAGCCGATACATCATGGCGACTTGGCGAAGGCTCCGCTGCTGGAAAGCCTCATCACCCTGACCTCAACGCTGGACAGGGGAGAGCTCGGTCCGTTCTTCTACCGCTTCAACCGCTTCAACCGCCCCGGCGAGCTGGCGGCACGCTTTAGCCTTAACCCACGCTGAGCGGCGCGGTGATGCACTCTAGGAATGCGGCTCCCGGTAGGCGCGCACCATAGTCTCCTTTTGATCGAGCTCAGCTGCGCGTGCACGCGCGGCCTTCTCCCTCCGGTAAAGAACTACTTCATTGATCACGTACAAAACCAGAACCATCGATGGCAAGAGGATTCGAAGCCACAGGTCCCAATTGCTCATAAAAAGGATCGACAGGGACACCATAAAGATCGGCGGATGCGCGTAGCTGTACCATTTCACGATTGACCCCCACGGACATCCTCCGGCTTTACGTAAGGCCCGTGCTTGCGCGCCCATCCGAAACAGCCGATGAAAAGGGCCGCTGCAAGGACCGGAACGAGGTACCAGCCGAGTTCGCTCCCCCGGAGCAAAAGTGCAACGTTGAATGTGATGATGGCGCTGAACACAGGGACCGGTGCGGCCATCGCCCCAGACCTCATCGCTTCGCGTCGCCATTGACCGTACAGGGCCGCGGTCGCAAGAAACACCGCCATGAGGCAACCGCCCAGAACGAGAAGGAGCGGAACAGGAGCGAACCCAACCACGATTACCGTCGCGCCGAGCAACGCACTCAAAGTAAACCAGTATCTAGATCGCACGGTCATTAGACTCTCGCCCATCACAATGTCCCCAACCTGTTGTATTCCGAAACAGGACAGGACGGCCCAGACACGAGTGCTCAGATCCCCACTCGGCACAGGGCCTCAAAGGGATACGACCGTATTGCGTCCTGTTCTCTATGAATTTGGATCTCTAACAGGATCGGCGCCGGTCCTTAGGTTCAGAATAAGTGCCGGCATTTGCCACTGACTATCCGATGGACAAGAAATGAGTGGCTGTATTGGAAAATTGAGTGTTCGAACGGCAATTTTTGTGAGGTCTCCACCCGAACACTCAGTAGTCCTCCTCGTTCAATCACATTGAACGAGGAGGAATATTGAACACCCAACCCCTACTGCAGCTTGAACAAATTGTGCGTCGCCGGCCCCTCCAGTAGCTTTCCCGCGGCCGAGTAACGCGATCCGTGCAGGGGGCAGTCCCAGGACTTTTCGGCGTCGTTCCAGTGCAGGATCCCGCCCAGGTGCGCGCATTCTGCGGACACCCTGCACACCACGCCATCCACCGTGCAGATAGCCGCGGGCTTCCCATGGAAAAGTCCCGTGACGCCCGTGCCCTCGGCGGGGTTGGTTTCCTCCGTGATGGCCGGCTTTTCCTTCAGGGCTGCCTTGTCCCGGAAATTCTGCTGCTGCGTCTCCACGTTCAACGAAATCGTCGACGCTGCACCGCGGGGACCCGTGACCCGGTGGTGGATGGTGTGGGCCCACTCGAGCTTTTCGCCACGGATATCGGCGGTGATATCCAGCGCCGCCGCTACACCATTTGTCATCCCCCACTTGTTGTAGCCGGTGCCGAAGAAGATCTTCCCGTGGCCCCGGGGGAACCTGCCGAAGAACGGCATGAGGTTACCGGCCTGGTAATCCTGGGCAGCCCACGTGTGCGTCACCTCGGCACCCGGATAGTGCTGTTGAGCCCAGCCGAGCAGCTCGTTCACATGGACCTGCGTCGACGGCGCCCGGCCGCCCGCATGCCCGAACCCGCCCACCAGAAGCAACGCCCCGCCGTCGGGCACCGGATAGTCCCTCAGCGAGCGGGTGGGCGGCTCAGCGGAAAGGTACATCCCCGGCGGCGGGCTCATGCCTTCCGGCAGCCGCAGCGCGGCGGCGTACGAACGATTCGGCCGCAGCTTCGCGAAGTAGAGCCCGCGGTTCAGGATGGGTGTCCCGGTGGCGAGCACCACGTTGCGGGCCCGGACCTCGCCCTTCCTGGTGACCACCGTCAGGGGATCGCCGTTGCGGACGTTCATGACGCGGATACCCTCCACGATGCTGCCGCCGGCAGCGCGAACATCCGCGGCCAGCGCATCCAGGACGTCCATCGGGTTGAATTGGGCCTGCTTCGGAAGCCGCAAGGCGGCGTCGACGTCGAACGGCAGCCCCGTCTCCCGGGTGGACTTGACGTTCAGCCCGGCAGCCCTCGAAACGTTGGCCTCGGCGACGAGGTGTTCCGCGCCAGTGGGTGTGGTGGCGAAAGTGTAAGCATCCCGGTACTGGTAAGGCACGCCCCGGCCCTCGAGGTAGTCGAGCAGCCACCTCTGGCCTGCCCTGTTCGCGTCAACGTAGGCACGAACCACGTTCACGGAATACTGGTTCCGAAGCCGAGACAGCGTGGTGCCCTGCAACAGGCTCAGCTTGGCCGTGGTGTTGCCGGTGTTGACCGCTCCGATATGTCGGGCCTCGAGGACCAGCACGTTGCTCCCGGTCCGTGCCAGCATGAGTGCCGTGGCCAAGCCCGTGATTCCGGCGCCGACCACGACGGCGTCGTAACTGTTCCCGGGCGTGAATTCATCGGGGCTCGCGGCTGCGGAAGCCTCGCGCGCGTCTAGCCACAAAGAAGTCATAGCGGTCCCACGTCCCTTCAGCCGGTCGCGGTCCACACCGGAAGTAGCGCGGCGGCGGCCCGGTAGTGCCAGAGAAGCAGAAGGCCGCGAGAGAAGCAATAGGGGAGCGCCGCCGTCGTGCGCCTAGCCCGTCCAAAACTTCCTGAAGCGCCCGTATCCTGATTTGCCCCGTTCTTTTGGGGGGCTAGTCTGTCAGGTCCGGTTCAGCCAGGTACGCAGGGTCCTGCCGCGACCGCCAAGGGAGGCGAGATGCCGGGCACGCCCGCCCCACTTTGCCCATTCGCGAGGCTGGACCGAGGGCCGGCCAAGGTGGTAACCCTGTCCGAGGGTTACTCCCAGGCCTGCAAGAGTGGCGAGTTCGTCCTTGGTTTCGATCCGTTGGGCAGTCAGGGGCGCCCCGATCTCCCGCGCGAACCGGACCTCCGCCTCGACGAGTTCCTGCCGAAGGGGATCCAGATTGAGACCTGCAGTCAGATTCCGCTCCAGCTTGATCATCTCCGGCTTGAGCCGAAGAATATGGCTGGCCCCGGCGAAGAAGGAACCCGTATTTTCGATGGACAAGCGCACGCCGGCGCTGCGCAGCGGAGCCACCGCCGCGTCAAGCGAAGCAGCCTGCTCCTGCGGGAACTTCCCGGAGACTTCAAGGATCACCCGGTTTGGCGCCACCGGAGTTTGATCGAAAAGCCCAGGAAGACGCGGATCGAGGCAGACCTCGTCGGAAAGCTTCAACGCCACGAAAAGGTGGGGCGGCAGCTCCAGCGCGGCCTTGAGCCCCGACTCCAACGCCGCGAATTCAAGGTCAGTTCGGAGCCCCGAGTCCTCGGCTTCGGCGAACCAATAATCGGCCGGGTCACCACTATCGCTAACGAAGCGGGTCAAAGCCTCGGCGCCGACGACCGTACCGGTGGTGAGGTCGAAAACGGGCTGGAAGGCGGTCATCAGCATCCGGTCCCTGAGGACCGCCTCAAGCCGCGGGCTGCTGGGGTGCTGGCTGCTTGGGTCGCCTTGCGGCTCCGGGCCGTCTTGCGGAGCCGGGCCGTCTTGCGCGTCCGGCTGGACCGACCTGAGCGAAGACAAGTGCTCCAACAGCGCCTCTTCCGGACGCCCGGGGTGGGCGGCAATGTGCTGGCGAAGTTGCTCGCGCACCGCCTCCGTTGCCTGCGAAGAGTCCGACAAGACTTCCTCGATGATTTCCAGGACCTGGAGACGCAGCCCACGCAACTGCTCGAGGGGCGGCTCCACAGTCTCCGGACTGGCCCGCGTCCCGGCGTTGTTCAAAGACGGTTTCCGCGTTGACATGAAATTATTCCTTTGCCTTTAGCTCCGGCTGAGCCCGGGACGTGCAAACAAGGCAAACACTACAGCCGAATAAACCGGTCGTCCCGGATTGAAATGAAATCTTCATTGGGATGTAACGCGTCGTGTACACCGGGTGCCGTTACGCCCGTCCGTGCTCTGCTCCGGAATCTTCCGCGCCCGACAGGAGTGCGTAATATCCCGGGACCCACTGCGGAAGACCGCTGGCGTTCATCGGGACCACTTCGATATTAACCGGGCCGTCCGCAATCAACTTCCAGTCTGAATCCGAAAATACGCCGTGCCGTTCCCTGGCACCGAAATGCCCGGGCCGGGGAAGGTTCTCCAAGGCGCGCCGCAGCTGCAGGGGCATGCTTTGCCGGGTGGCGCCGAGCTCCGTCAGGTAACCGAGGCTATTTCCGCGGAAGTTGGTTTCGGCCAGTAATACCCGGCCTCTGTTCCCGATGACGGTTCGCAAGTTGGCAGCCATGGCGGTTTGCTTGCCGGGTTTCAGGACGTGGAAGACTCCGCGGACAAAGACATTGGCCGGCCCCAGCCGCTCCAACAGGAGCTCTCCGGCACCGGCCGCCGCAGCATCCAGAACCATGAAGTCGGCATTCTGGATGCCTTCTGCTTCCTTGCCCGCCCTCTCGATCGCCCCCTTGGATACGTCGATCCCGAGAACTCGTGGAAACAGGCCGGCAAGCCAGCGGGTGTGGGTTCCGTTGCCACACCCGACGTCAACTACCGGAAGGGCTGGATCAAAATGAGCCGCAATCGCATCGGAGTACTGCGCACGCTCGGCCGGGGAGTCGGAGTCCCAAAGCACGTCTCCGGAACGGCCAGTAGTGCGGATTCCGCGCCAGTATCCCTCCCACGCGGTGTCCGGATTTCTCGGTGCCCGGGAAGCGAGGCGGACTACTGTGGGGACAAGCAGCATCTGGTCCCAAAGCTTCGACATGCGCTAACTCTACAGATGCCGCGCGGGCCGGCGGAGCTGATGCGGTATTTCCGCGGCCGGTACCGGATATCCGTAAAAGTAGCCTTGCCCGTAGAGGCAACCCATGGCCCGCAGCTGGGCCGCCTGCTCGGCGGTTTCGATGCCTTCCACGGTCGCGTTGAGCCCCGCAGCGAAAATCAGCTGCAGAATTGCTGAAACGAAGTTTTGCTGCCGGGGGTCCGACTCCATGTCCTTTATGAGGGACTGATCGACCTTCACTGTGTCTGCCGGAAGCGACCGAAGGTAGCTGATGGACGAATAGCCGGTACCGAAGTCGTCAATTTGCAGCCCCACGCCGAGCTCCCGGAGCCTGCTCAGGACCTGTTCCTGTCCGGTTCCCCGGGACATCAATACCGTCTCGGTGATCTCCAGGACCAGACGCCGCGGATCCACGCCATACCTGTCCAGCGTGTCCCTGATGTCCTCCAGCAAGTCGGTTCGCAGCAGTTCGGCGGCAGAAAGATTGATGTGCAGACAAAAGTCCGTCAGGTCCGGGTCGGTTTGGCTCCAGCGCCTCATTTGGGCGAGACCTTCATGCAGCACCCACCGTCCCAGCTCAAAGATCAGACCGGTTTCTTCTGCGATGCCAATGAAGCTGCCCGGCATGATGGTTCCGCGGACAGGGTGATGCCATCGGAGGAGGGCTTCGATGCCAATGACGCGGCCGGAAGCCAATTCGACCACCGGCTGATACAGCAGCCCCAGTTCCCCTCCGGCAACAGCGGTGCGTAGTTCGGCGGTTATTCGCGACCGCTCCTGGACGGCGTCGAGCATCTCCGGGTGGAAGAGCTGGACATTGTTGCGGCCCCGCGCCTTTGCCTGGTACATGGCAATGTCCGCATCGCGCATCAGCGCCTCCGCCCGGTACCCCGGCCTGCCGATGCAAACGCCGATGCTCGCCATCGCCCAAACCGTTTCTATTCCGATAGACATGCTGTCCTGCAGATACTCCGATGCACGGTGCGCAATTCGCAGGATCTCCTCTTCCGGGGCCGCGGTAATGAGGATGGCAAACTCATCCCCGCCCAGGCGGGCCACAGTATCCTGTGTCCTGGCGGCGGCGCGGAGACGTTTGGCAACTTCCACCAGCACGGCGTCACCGGCGCTATGGCCCAGGATGTCATTGATGACCTTGAATGAGTCCAGATCCAGGAGCAACACGGCCGGGGCTTTTCCGCCGTCCGTGCTGGACAGGATCGCTTCCTGGATCCGCTCGGTAAGCAGCGTCCTGTTTGCAAGGCCCGTGAGGGAATCTGTCTTGGCCATCTGTTCCAGCTCGACCTGCGTTCGCCGCAACATAGCCGTGCGGGCGGCCACCCGCTGTTCCAGATCCGAATGAATGTGGCCCAGTTCCTCTGCGAGCAGGTTGACTCCCGTGATGACAGCATCAATGTCATCCCGATGCTCCGACGGTTGAATGCGTGCGTCCAGATCGCCCGCAGCCAATCGGACAACGCCGTCAACCAGCAGCTGCAGGCGAGGGTCCTCTACGCTCTCCCTCGAGGTCATCTAAGCGCAGCGGGCAGAAGCAGGAAGCACATCCGGGGCTCACACACCCGCATTAAGCCAGTCCAAGGCCTCGCTGCGCGATGTAAAAAAACGGGTCGGGCAAGGCGGGATGTGCACTCCGAGGAAGAAGTTCGCCAGGACCCGGTCTACAGGCGACGTACCCAACAAAGCGATGCGCGAAGCGCCGCAGGGAATAGACCATATACCCCTGGCCTCTCGGCTGACGGAAGCGACGGTGGCCATGTCTACAAGCATTGGATGCTGATCCTGCTGGCATAGATCGTTGACTTTCGCCATGGCCGCCCGGGCATCCTCAACTTGAATGTCGACCCCGGGAAGCCAGCGCAGATGGAGAAGTCCGTCGACGCCTAAAGCGACACTGGCCTTTCCACCGTCCGCAGTATCCGGCACCACGATCACGTCCTATGGCTGTCCCTAGTTAACAAGTAGCAATCGCTAGTCCCGATAGCGTAGCTTCCCGGGCATTGGTCCTCAAGCCCTCTACGGATTTCGAACGGCCCGGGTCTCAACTGCGCCTTTCCTCCCGATCCTCCCGGCTCCACGTGGGTAGAATCGAGGCCTGAACACTGCCGGAACGCATCAGACGGAGAAACAATGTCAGCATGGCTCGAAGTCGGCCCTAACAACTACGTGTTGGAGACCGAAGGGTGCCTGCTCAACACGGGCCTCGTTGTAGGCACGGAACGAGCCATGGTGATCGACACCGGTTGCGGCCCCCGCCAGGGCAGGCAGATCCTCGCCGCCGTCCGCGAAAAGACCCAGCTGCCGCTCGTCGTCGTGAACACCCACGCCCACTACGACCACTACTTCGGCAACGCCGTTTTTGCCGACGACGGCGTCACCGAGTTTTGGGGGCACGTCAACTGTGCTGCGACAATCGACGACGACGGCGACCACCAGCGCCGCTTCGTCGCCGCCACCGAACCGGAGATGGCCGCGGGCAAGGGCGACGCCGTCGAACTCGTCATTCCCAACGCGATCGTCAAGGACCAGCCCGTCCTGGTTGACCTCGGCGGCCTCACCGCCACCCTCTTCTACCTGGGCCGCGGCCACACGGACGGCGACCTCCTGGTAGGCACGCCCAGCACCCTTTTCGCCGGTGACCTCGTGGAACAAGGCGCGCACCCCTCGTTCGAGGACTCCTACCCGGAAGATTGGGCAGACGCCCTGCGGCACATCTCCGCCCTGCGGCACCGCTACGAGTTCCTCATCCCCGGCCACGGCAAGCCCTGCAGCGACCAATTCGTGAAGACCATGGCCGACACGATGTCCACAGCGGTACGGCAAGCAAGGCAGTCGATCCGGGACACGCCGTCGGACGCTACCAAAGCGATCCCGGTGCTTCCCTACGGACCCGAGCAATCACGCTGGTTCATCAAGCGGCTCCAGGAGACGCAAGCACACCACTAAGGGGTGTGTTTGAAGGCGTGGCTGGCTTCGCGGACCGCGTAGTAGATGATGACGCCTCCGGCCAGCGGATCGGCCCACCACCAGCCGAACAGCGCATTCAAGGCGAGCCCGGCCAGGACAGCGCCCGCGAGGTAGGCGTCCACCAAGGTCACTTTCCCTTCTGCGCGGAGCACCGGATTGCCCAAGCGATGCCCGGTGCGGATCTTGCCCCACGCCAGGGCGAGCATGACCGCGAAGGTCAGGGCCGTCCAGGCGATGCCCGGACCTGAGGTTGCAGGGCGGACTCCCGTGGCAAACACAACGGCCACCTGGACGAGCAGGTAAACGCCGAGAACGGCGAAGGCTATCCCTATCAGGCGCATCGCGGGGGCTTCGCGCTCCCTGTGGGAGCCTTTGAGCTGCCACACCACCACGATCGAAGCGAAGATCTCGATCAGGGAATCCAAGCCGAAACCGGCAAGGGCCGGGGAACCGGCCTGAATGGCGGCGGCCGCCAGGACTCCGAGGCCCACCACGTTCCAGCCTAGGGTTGCGTATTCAAGCCGCAGCCCGCGGCGCAACAAGAAGAGCCTGCGTTCCGTGGTCTGTGGCTGGGGTAGGGGAGTGGTCATCAGTGGGTTCCGGTTTCGTGGACGGCGTGGCCGGCGGGTTCGAGCTGGAAGGTGGAGTGTTCGACGTCGAAATGCCCGGTCAGGCAGCTTTGCAGTTGGTCAAGGATGAGCGGGGCATGTCCGTCGTGGAAGCAGCTCTCGTCCAGGACGACGTGCGCGGAGAGGGCCGGAAGATCCGAGGTGACGGTCCAGACGTGCAGGTCGTGGACGTCGTGCACGTGCCCGGTTTCGAGGAGGTGTTCCCTGACCTGGTCCAGGTCGACACCTTCCGGTGCGCCTTCCAGGAGGATCCTCCCTGAGTCCCGCAGCAGCCCCCACTCCGCGTGCAGCATCAGGGCCACCACGATGAGCGAAGCGATCGCGTCCGCACGGGCAAAACCGGTGGTCAGGACGATGAACCCGGCGACCGCCGTCGCGATGAACCCGTAGAGGTCGGTCAGGATGTGCTGGAAGGATCCCTCGACGTTCAGGCTGGACCGGTTGGCTTTGGCCAGCACCCACACCGCCACGAGGTTCACGATGACCCCGAGGATCGCGACGACCAGGACCGGGCCGCCGTCGACCGGTGGAGGATCGAGGAGGCGGTGGATGGCCTCCACAGCCACGAGGGCGCTGATGACCAGCAAGGTGATTCCGTTGGCGGCCGCGGAGAGGATTTCCGCGCGCTTGAATCCGAACGTCCAGATTCCCCGCGCCGGACGGGCCGCGAGGCTGATCGCCCACAGCGACGCGGCGATCGCCCCGGCGTCGGTGAGCATGTGCCCGGCGTCCGAGAGCAGCGCCAAGGACCCGGAAACGACGGCGACAATCACCTCGACGATCATGAAGCCGACGATCAGGGCCAGCGCGATAACCAGATAGCGCCGGTCCGCGTTCGCTGCTATTGCGTGGCTGTGGGCGTGGTGTTTGGCTGTGTTCCCTGCCGCGTCGTGGTGGTGGGTGCTCATTGGCCCTTGGCCTTCCGGGCGGGTGCGGTCTTGGCCGGCCCGGTGCTGGCGGGACTCGTGCGCTCGGGATGGACGGCGACGGTATGTCCGGTGTGGGTCAAGCCCAGGTCCAGCAGCATCCGGACATGCGCATCGTCCAGACGGTAGTAAGCCATCCGGCCGCGCCTCGAAACGGAAACCACCCGGTGGGCCCGCAGCAGCCGCAACGCATGACTGACCGCACTCTCGCTCATCGCCGTCGTCGCCGCGAGGTCGCACACGCACAGTTCCCCGCCTTCCAGCAGAGACGTCAACAGCCGCAGGCGCCCCGGATCGCCCAGCAGCGAGAACACATCCGCCAGCTCGGCAATGTCATGGTCCGAGGGCAGGGCGGCCCGGACGAGTTCGACCTTGTCCGGGTCGACAAGTTTCACGCCGCATTCATCGACAGCTTCACGGGCAGCCACGGGACCTCCAACATATGAACAAGTATTCAGATGTCAGTATAGGGGACACGGTTCTCAGCCAGGGGTTGCCAGCTGGGAACTTCCTCACAGTTATCCCTCTTGTTGCCTGAGCGAAACAATCGCGGCGTACGCTCCCCGTATGGGGAACAAGATGATTGGGCTCTCGGCCCGTGAATCGAAGCGGGAAATTCTGAAGCAGCGCCTTCAGGTGCTTGCGTACGTGGGGTTGGCGATCCTCGCTGCGGCGACTGTGGTCGTCGTCGTCATCGCCCTGCGACGCTAGGGGTGCGGTCGCATCCAAGACGAAAGTTTCGCTGATGGTGGACTCAATCTTCGCTATTTGGAGGTACCCAGAGGCCAGCGGGGCTGATATTTTCCTGTGTACTCATTTGAAGCAACAAAAAAATTGGGGGCACGATCATGTACAAAGCGCAGAAACTACTCTTCATGGTCGCCGTAGTCCTTGGAGCTGCCGCCGTTCTGGTCGTCAACTACATCTGGATCGGTTCGGCGGTATTTGGCCTCAACACCTCGCGGCTCGACCCCGAACAGGGTCCAACCTGGCCATTCGCGGTCGTTTCCTTCTCCGTCGTCGGCTCGCTTTTTGCCTTGATGGGAGGAATCCTCTTTGCGGTATTCAGCGCGCATCGGACACCCGATTCTACGGACCGGCGGTAACTCCATCCCGAACACTCACGCCGGTTCATCGGGCGAGCGCGAACTGGCAGTAGATGCCCTCTGGGAGCGATTTTGAGGGCATCAGCTGCCAGTTCGCGCTTCAGGAAGCCGGGCTTGAACCGGGTGCTGGGCCTCGGGCCACAAGTGCATCTGCCGCCTAGAGACCGACCGTGGGCGTGGCCCTGAAGGCGTTGACGGCCCTGTCTGCGATAACTTGGCCGTCACTTCCGGAATCAAGGATCGTATTCCGGGCTGATTCGGAATCAACCATGACGGCCGTAACGGCGAGGCCGTCCGTAGCTTCGGTCGTCAACAGCGCGTCCAC
>NZ_JBFRGF010000067.1:0-14986 GCF_052115205.1 Arthrobacter sp. 2RAF6
AGCTCGTGGCCGAAGGCAAAGTCAAGGCCCCCATCGTGATCGGCCGGGACCACCTGGACTCCGGCTCCGTGGCCTCCCCCTACCGGGAAACCGAGTCCATGAAGGACGGCTCCGACGCGATCGCCGACTGGCCGTTGCTGAACGCCCTGACCGCCGCGTCCTCCGGCGCGACCTGGGTCTCCATCCACCACGGCGGCGGCGTGGGCATCGGCCGCTCCATCCACACCGGCCAGGTCTCCGTCGCCGACGGCACCGACCTCGCGGCCCAGAAACTCGAACGCCTCCTCACCAACGACCCCGGCATGGGCGTCATCCGCCACGCCGACGCCGGCTACGACCGCGCCATCGAAGTCGCCCACGAACGCGGCGTCCGAATCCCCATGGAAGAAACCAACTAGCTCCCAACCCCACGTCGATTGCTCCGTAACCGTCGTTATGACCCACCAAAACGACACCTACGGAGCAATCGATGAGAAAGAATCACTCCCATGATCGAAATTGACGGACGCCGGCTTGAACTCGGCGACATCGTGGCGGTAGCAGCAGGCCGCAATAAAGTGACGTTGGCGCCGTCGGCCGTTGAACGCATGACGGCGTCCAAGCGCTCCGCCCGCGCGACGGCACAGGCACGGCCCGTTTACGGGCGGTCCACAGGCGTAGGAGCTAACCGCTCCGTGACCCTCAACCAAGCGGACACTGAGGTCGACGCCCACGGCCTTAACTTGTTGCGGAGCCATGCCGTCGATGCCGGACGCGCCCTTGACCGCGAGACCGTCCGGGCGATGCTGACCATCAGGCTCTCCCAACTCGCAGCCGGCGCATCCGGGATCAACCCGGCCGTAGCCGACGCCGTTTCGGAGATGCTCAACGCCGATGCCCTGCCGGAAGTACGGGAATTCGGCGGAATCGGCACCGCGGATCTTCCCGCCCTGGCGGGAACGGCTCTCACCCTCCTCGGTGAGCGGCCCACAATGGACGGCAAGAAAGTCCCGGTGCCACTCGAGACTTGGGCGACCGAGGATGCGCTGCCCTTCATCAGCTCCAGCGCGCTTACCATCGCCCAAGCCGTCCTGGCGCATCAGAAGCTGGCGACCCTGCTGGAGAACCTGACGACTGTCAGCGCGCTGACATTCACCGCCATGTCAGGAAACCCCGAAGCGTTCGCCCCGGAAGTTGCAAAGGCGGCGGAATCGGACGCACTGGCAGAAGTGGCCGCCACCCTTCAGGGGCTGGTATCAGGGCATGGCAAGCCCGCCCGCATTCAGGATCCGTATTCCCTGCGCATGCTTCCGCACGCATTAGGCGCCGTGGTGGAAGAACTCGACGCGCTGAAGCTCCTCTTGGAGCGTCTGGTGGTGGCAGGCCATGAGAACCCCATGGTCTTCGGCTCCGTGGAAGATGGCAGCAACGGCGTGGCGCACCACGGCCTCTTCCAGATGTCCACACTCGCACGGCGAATTGACGGGTTGCAGTTGGCACTTGGCGCAGCATGCACCAACACGCTTGGAAGGATCAGCCGGTTGTGCGATCCCACGTACACGGGCCTCCACAGGTTCCTTGCAGTCGACGACTCCGGCCAGTCCGGCGTCATGATGCTGGAATATGTCGCGGCCGCAGCGACGGGCCATATTCGAGCCAATGCCCAGCCGGTGAGCCTGCAAACGGTGGTCCTGTCCTTGGGCGCTGAAGAAGATGCAAGTTTCGCGAGTGTGTCCACCGCCCGGCTGGATTCCACCGTTCGGGCGCTTGCAACGGTTGTTGGTGTTGAACTCCTTTGCGCGTCACGGGCACTGAGGCTGCAGGGCCGGACACCCGGAGAATTCTCGAGTCCGCGGTTCCGAAAGGCCTTCGACGCCGGACTATCTTTGCCCGCCGACGTCCAGGACCGGGATCTCCGCCCCGATGTCGACGAGGCGACCCAACTTGCGATCCTTCCGGAGTTCGGGCGCTAAGCGTGCTTAGCTATGGACTGCCGCCCCGGACGGGCGTAGCTTAATATCCAAACACCGCACTGGGGAGGTGGAGTGTTTGGCTGGGTATCTGGGGTGCCGTGGCATTTCTTTGGTTCGCCCCGTTCTTCTCGCCGTTTTTGGCGCATTGGCGTGGTTGCTGTGGCTGGCCGGTCCTTCGCAGGCCACAGACCTTCTGCCGACGATTCCGGCTGTCCCGATACCTTCGGTTTCCCTGCCCCCGGTTCCCCTCACCGATCCTGTTGGGCCGCTCGTCGACCACGTCCCGTCCGTGGTTCCAAGCCTGGGTCCGTTGGCCACAGTTCCTAAGACCGTGGTCAAACAGCTAACGGAGCACGTCTTGACACCGGTCGTTGGAGTCGTCGACGCTGTGCCGTCCGTGGTCGAGAACACGATCAGGGAACTCCCGGCATTGCCCGAGCCGCCTTCCGTCCCGGCATTGCCTGAGCCGCCTTCCGTGCCGGCATTGCCGCCGGTGCGCGGAATACTGCCGCATCACGGGCCAAGCGTTCCAGCTGTCCCTCCGACCCACTTTTCGCCCTCGGTCCAGTCCGGACCGGGAGCGATCACCCGGAACCCCGGATTCACAAGGAACACCGGATTCCTGCCGGACGGGGTTGTCTTCATGCCCCCCGCAATGTTTGCGACAACGGATGTGTCGCCGGTCCGCGGCGGACCTCCGCCTGACGCACCGGATCCTGCGTCGGTGTCGCCACCCGGGGCAGGATCGAGGTCCGGTCCGGAGGGCGGTTCCGCCTTTGGCGCGGCAGATCTGCCGGAACAACGTGCGCTGGCGCCGCCACCACGCGATGGCCGGATCCCCGATAGCCGGCAAAGCCCCTCGGCCGAACCTGCATTCGATCCTGGTTCCTCTCCCGACTGATCAGGCCGCCCCTGCCCTTTTGGCAGGCACGACCAACTGCGTCGCATCGCGCAGATCACCGTCTTAGTCAGGAGAAGACCATGCAGGACCATAACCGCTTGATAGGAAATTGGCCCGACCCTATGCAGAAGGGAGGCATATAGATAGCACCGCGACAGGCGCTCAGCGCCTATAAAGGGAACAAGGACGCCGGCCGCGCAGTCAGTCTGACTGCGCGGCCGGCGTCGTGATGCTGAAGATCGGGCCACGCCCTTTTAGAACAGGCCGTTCACCACGGCCTGGGTGAGCTGGTGGAAGATGTCGGTGCGGGCCGGGATATCGCTCTCGTCCTGGCCTTTGGTATAGACCACGAATGCGTAGGAGTTGGTTCCGTTGGTGAGAATGCTGGCGTCATGGAGTTCGTCGTCGAGCAGTCCGTACTTGTGGAAAACAGTAATTCCGGCCGGAACCGCGGCGGGGATGAGTGATTCGTAGTTGGTGTTCTGCATGTAGGACAACAACTGTGCGGTGTCCTGCTGGTTCAGGAGCTTCCCGCTGTAGAGGCCGGCCATGATGCTGGCCATTTCGCTTGGGGTCAGGGTGTTGTTCATGGGGTCATAGCTGACGCCGATCGATGCGGCATAGGCTTGCAGTTCCGAATAGCCGACCGCGTCCATGATCAAGGACCAGGAGTCATTGTCGCTGTCCTGGATCATCTCCTTGATCTGGAATCCGGCCGTGTAGTCGCCCAAGGGATCGTCAAGGGACACTGCGCCGGTTTCGACAAGGTGGTAGTACGCGGCGGCAGCCAGGACTTTGGCGGTGCTTGCTGCCTCGAAGGGCGCCTGGACCCCGTACTGATGGCTCGATCCATCGGATAGGTCGATCAGGGTGACGCCGATCTGGTACTGGTTGTTGGCGTCGATGATGGCGTTGATCTCGGAGTCCAGCGCGGGGGTCACCCCGGTACCCGCAACAGCCGGCACTGAAGCTGCGGGAGCCGCCGCAGCTGGAGCGGCAGTCGGAGCCTCGGCCGCGGTCGACGACGGTGCGGCGTCCGCCGTCGTCGGGGATGCGGCTGGAACTGCTGCCGACGGCGTAGCGCTGGCTACCGCCGATACAGCATGGGAGACGGACGAGCGGGCATGCGCAGCTGAGTAGACCGTGGCCGTCAGGGTCAGGGCCAGAGCGGCCGCGAAGGCTGTCAGCAAGGCCGATCGACGTCGGCGGGGACTCCAGCGGTTCCACCGATTTCTCTTTCGTCCGGACCCTTGGCCGGGACGACGGGGCTCTTGCTCTTCCATAATGAACCAACCGTAGCTACTTCAGCTATGTAAGAGCTATGAAAATCCTGTCCGTCAGCCACGTGTCGCCTGGGTGAATATCAGGGGTTTCGGAGCGGTGAGCCCAATACCGTGAACCGCGTGCCGCCCATCTCTCCGGACAGCAGTGGCATTGCCTCACTTATGGCGGCCCGGACGCTGTCCAGCTGCAGCGATCCTTGGTGTGCTTCTGCCGATTCCCATAATTCGCAGACAAAGACCGTGTCAGGCGATTCTTCGTTGACCCCCACCTCGTAGAGGAGGCAGCCCGCGCCGCGGAGCTCCGGTTTCGGTCTGAGCAGGATAGAGACGACGGCGTCGCGCTGGCCGGGTTTCGTGCCGAGGCTTCCTACATTTGCAAAAGTCATGGGCCCATTGTGCTTCATTCCTCCGACGTTATTGGGGAATCGAGTATCGGCGGACAAAGTTGCCGAGGATCTTCATCGGTTCGGTCGCCGTGATCTTGCGGGCATCTGCCATCAGCTGTTCAGCAGCCTCGGGCGGGAAATATCCGGCGTGGCGATAGGTGTCAATCCGCGTAACGAGCCCCTCGGCGTCGAGCTCCGGATGGAATTGAGTGGCGTAAAGATTCCTCTTGATCCGGAACATCTGCACCGGGCAAGCGGCCGAACCGGCGAGCAACACCGCGTGTCCTGGCAGGACCGTGCAGGCTTCCTTATGGCCTGTAAAGGCGACAAAGCGCTCGGACATGCCTTGGAGGAGCGGGTCTTGGAGGCCCTCCGCTGTGAGTTTGATGGTTACCCCGCCGAGTCCCTCACCGTAGGTCCGGTCAATCACAGCCCCTTGGTGAAGCCCCAGGGTTCCGACCCCATAGCAGGCCCCCAGAAAGGGAAAGTCGGCGGCAACAATCGTGTCCAGCAGGTCCGCAAGTTCTTTCTCCACCCGTTTCTGGACCGGGCTCTTGTGCTCCGGCAGGTCACTCGAGGTGAAGGGACTGCCACCCACAATCACGCCGGAATAGTCGGAGAGCTCAAGCGGCGGGAGGGGCACCGCCTCCATCCGGATGCGTTGTAGCTGCTCGGGAGCGAGCCCTCCAAAACGAAGATACGCCAGGTATTCTTCCTCGGCGGCGGCGTCTTCGGCGCGAGATGCGAGCAGGAGAAACGGCTTCACAGGCTAAGTGTGCGCGCGGTGGCCGTGACGCGCCAGCGTTCGGCTGAAACATCCGTTTTGGGGGCGGTGAGCCGCCGTTTACGTGGAAGAAATGTCCGGATTTCCGTCCCGGTGGAAGGATTTCACCTCCTTTGGCCCTGAAATCCGCGGAATCACTGGGATTCCGGGTGCCCGCTCCGGGCGGCCCCGAGTCTGCGCCGGGGTGGCGTTAACATTCCCGAAACACGCCCGTCATGCGTTCTTCACGCCGAGGCAAGTTATGTAACGTCCCCGCAATTTTTCCTCGCATTGCTTGAAACACGGAACCGGAAATATTGAGCAGGGGAAGAACGGGGCCAAGCTACGGCGGTCCTCCTACGGCATTCCGATAAGAAGGGAAACGCACGTGAATATCACTGCGGAAAACGTTTGGGTGATGGTGTCGGCGGCACTCGCACTGCTTATGACTCCGGCACTCGGCCTCTTCTACAGTGGCATGACCAGGGCCAAGGCCTCCCTCAACATGATCATGATGAGCTTCATCTCCGCGGGCATCGTAGGCGCCGTGTGGATCCTGTGGGGCTACTCGATGATCAGCGGCAAGAGCGTCCTGGGGATTTTCGGCAATCCGTTCAGCAGCTTCGGCTCGGCGGACCTGGTCGGTTCCACCGATCTCATCAAGCTCGGCTTCAGCGCCACCTTCGCCATGGTCACCGTGGCCCTGATCAGCGGCGCCATCGCCGACCGCGCCAAATTCACTTCCTGGGTCATTTTCGTCCCCATCTGGATCACTCTGGTGTACTGCCCGTTGGCTTTCATGGTCTGGGGCGGTGGCCTCCTCGGCCCTGGCGGAGCCATCAGTTCGGTCTTCGGACAGGTGATTGACTTCGCCGGCGGCACAGTGGTGGAAATCAGCTCCGGCGCAGCCGCGTTTGTCCTGGCGTTGATCCTTGGCAAGCGTCACGGCTTTGGAAAAGACCCGAACCACCGCCCGCACAACCTCCCCCTCATCATGCTTGGCGCCGGCCTCCTGTGGTTCGGTTGGTTCGGTTTCAATGCCGGCGCGGCCACGACGTCGGCGCAGGCCGGGTTGATCTGGGTGAACACCCTCGTAGCCCCGGCCGGGGCAATGCTCAGCTGGTTGGTCACCGAGAAGATCCGGCACGGCCACCCCACATCCCTGGGCGCCGCTTCCGGCGTCGTTGCCGGCCTCGTGGCTATTACTCCGGCCTGCGCCAATGTGGCTCCCGCCGCAGCCCTCGGCCTGGGGCTGGTGGCCGGCGCCGCCTGCGCGGTGTTTGTCGACCTGAAACACAAGTTCGGCTTCGATGACTCCCTCGACGTCGTGGGCGTACACCTCGGTGGCGGCCTTGTCGGCACGCTCGCGCTCGGATTCATCGCGCTGCCGGTGAACGGCAAGGGTGGGGGATTGTTTTACGGAGGCGGACTCCAGCAGCTCGTGGCGCAGATCGTGGCCATTCTCGTCACCCTCGCAGTGTCGGGAATCATGACCGCAATCATTGCCCTTGTCATTCACAAGACCGTTGGATTCCGGGTCAGCCACGAGGCGGAGCTCGCCGGCGTCGACTTGTCCGAGCACGCCGAGACCGCCTACGAGTTCGGTAGCATGTCCCGGAGCCACTTCAACGCCCTCCCCCACGTCAACATCCCGCTTGCCGCTGCCGCCGTCCCGGTTTCAGCCCGAGCCGCTTCGGCCGTCCCCGTCTCGGCCCGAGCCGCTGCCGCCGCTTCGTCACCGGACGCCGCTCCCGCCGTCGAGCTCCAGCACGAAAAGCAAGCCGACCCCGCTTAGCGGAAGCAGGCATTTCCGCAGCCGCAAGGGACGCGTACGCTCAATTTGTGGATATCGTCGATTTCCTCTCGGACCGTCTGAACGAGGATGAAGCTGCGGCGCGGAAACTCCTCGGCGACCGTTCCGTCTCCGAGGCGGGCAAATGGTACGAGCGACGCCTTCTCCTGGAATGCGAATCAAAAAGAAGGCTGCTCAGGATCGTGGAATCCGCACGGCAGACGGCCCTGGCCACAATGGTTCGCGGCACGCTTGGTGATACGCCGCAGTGGATCCCGGAATCAATCGAATGGACCACGAAATCGTTGAATGCCCTCGCGCTGCCCTACTCTGACCATCCGGACTTCGAGCCGGAATGGCTAGCGGGGACGTAGCTGGCAGGCTCTAGCCGAATGGGGACGAATCGGCAGGATCTTGCCGAATTGAGGTATTAGCTGCCCCTCAGCAGCCAAAATCATCACTTTCGGCAGCATCTTGCCGATTTTGGCAAAATGGTTCAGAATGGACCTAGAAAACTGCCAAATCGGCAACATCATGCCGGATCATCGGAGACTCGTGGAAGACCTAGCGGCGATTGCGGCCACCATACGGAAAGCACGCAAAGAGGCCGGAATCACGCAAGCTGACCTTGCCGACCTTGCCGGGACTTCCGAAAGGACCGTGCGGGCGATTGAGACCGCCACCGGGAATCCTTCGCTGGGGGCCGTCGTGGCGGTAGCCAACGCCGTCGGCCTGCACATGGCGGCGGCCTGATGGTCGACGATTTCGAGGAGTTGAAGTTCGTTCGTGCAGCGGACGTTCACAAAGGCGGTGCCCTGGCGGGCCACCTTGTCCGCACTCGCCACGGCGGGGTCAGTTTTTCCTACGTGGCGGAGTACCTGACTTCCGGTTTGCCCGCGGTTGCCAGTTCATTGCCCCTGACGAACCTTCCCGTCGAGACTCCCGCTGGCGCTCTTCCGTCGTTCTTCGCGGGCCTGCTGCCGGAGGGGCACCGGCTGAGCGTGCTCAGGGACGCCACCAAAACCAGCCTCGACGACGAACTCACCCTCCTGCTCGCGGTCGGGGCCGACGCGCCCGGGGACGTCCAAGTGGTCCCTACCGGGGAAATTCCCGTGGAACCGGCACCCCTTGCCGACACATCCAGGCCCGAGGAACTGGACTTCGCCGCCCTTGCCAACGCAGTGGACCGCCATGCCATCCCCGGCGTACAGGACAAGGCAAGTGCGTCCATGCTGACTACACCGCTGTCTCTCCGGGGGCAACGGTATCTGCTCAAACTCGACCCGCCCAACCACGCACACTTGCTGGCGAACGAAGCGGTACATCTCACCGCCGCCAAGGACCTCAAGGTCCCTGTAGCCAAGAGCCATATCATCACCGACATGCACGGGTTGCCTGGGTTGCTCGTGGAGCGCTTTGACCGCGTTCAGGTCAAGGACCGCTCCTGGGTGCGCCTTCCCATGGAAGACGGAGCACAAGTCATGGGCCTGCCGCCGGCTTCCAAGTATTCCGTGACATCGGAGGACGTCGCTGCTGCGCTAGCCGGACGGTGCAAAGCCCCACTCGTGGCAAGCCGCAATCTGTACCTGCAGTTTGTCTTTGCCTGGCTGACCGGGAACGGTGACCTCCATGCCAAGAATCTCTCGATCCTTGGGGGCCGGCACGGAGGATTCGTCATGGCCCCGATCTACGACATTCCATGCACCTTGCTGTACGGAGACGACTCGCTCGCGTTGCCGGTGTCCGGGAAAACCAAAAACCTCAAGGCGAAGCACTGGGCCGATTTCGCGTCGAACCTCGGCTTGCCACGACGCGCTGCCGCCGCCGCCAATGCATTGGCCCTGTCAGCTTCTGGAAAGGTCAAATTGGAGGACCTACCGTTCACCGGGTCACCGCTCCGAGGTGCCCTGCGCGAGTTGAGGTTCCGGCGCGGAGAGCTGGCGGGCTGAGACCCCGGCGGCGACCCGACTCCGACACCTGCCCACTCCATCAGTTCACTGATGGAGTGGCTGATGGTTCCCTGCGAGTCGGGCCAACGTGTTTCGCGGCTCCTAGCTTTGGGACCATGAAATTCAAAACAATCCCGGTCATCATCGGAACATTGTCTTGTGTGCTCGTTGGCGGCGCTGCGTTCGCGGCGGTTTCCACGTTCGCCGGCCCCCACGAGGACGGAACGGCAGTCACTTCCATCGGCATGCGCGTCACGCCAACCGGACAGCAGACCTCACTCGGAGACCTCCCCCTCAACTCCGCCATTTCGCCCGACGGCAAGAGGCTCGCGGTCACCAACAACGGTCAAGGTACGCAGTCACTGCAGCTCGTCGATCTCGCAGACCACGAGGTAGACCAGACCATCTCTTACAAGTCCCCGGAATCTCTCTACATGGGCTTGGCGTGGAGCCCTGACGGCACCAAGCTTTACGCCAGCGCGGCAGCAAACTCCAAGATCCGCACCTACAGCTACTCCGGCGGCAAGCTGGCAGAAGGCGCACCCATCCAGCTTCCCACCACGACGCCCGCGGGCAAGGCCCTGAACCTCTTCCCGGCCGGATTGGCGATCACACCCGACGGTAAGCGGTTGGTTGTTGCAGATCAGCTCGCTGACGCCGTGTCCGTCGTCGACCTCTCCACTGGCAATGTCTCGACGACGCCGGCCGGTCACCGACCGCTTTCGGTCACGGTTTCCCCGGATGGCACGACGGCGTTCGTCACCAACCAGGGTGCCTCGGACCTTTCCGCGGTGGACATCACAGGCGCCGAACCGAAGGTTTCCCGCACCGTCACGGTGGGCCTCCACCCCCACAAGTCCGTCCTGTCGAAGGACGGCCGTACGCTTTACGTCGCCAACGGCGACGACGACACCGTCTCGGTTGTGGATACCGCCGCCGGCACAAGCTCGAGCGTCAGCGTCGCACCGGAAAAGGGCGCACCGGTGGGAACCAATCCCACCGGACTGGCCCTGGACGAAGCCGGGCACCGCCTCTTCGTGAGCAACTCCGGCAACAACGACGTCGCCGTCGTCGACCTCGCCCAGAACGCAGTCGCCGGTGTGGTGCCCGCGGGCTGGTACCCGAGTTCGTTGGCCTTCAGCGCCGGGACATTGCATGTCACCAACGCGAAGGGGCTGGGCGCCGGACCCAACAACGGGCCTGGCCACCCGAACCCGGAGTCAACCGCACCGGCCGCCGAAAACCAATACAGCGGATCGATGATCGTTGGCACGCTGAGCAGTTTCAGCGTTCCGGAGGACGGCCAGTTGCAGAAGGCCACCGAGCAGGTCAAAAACAACAACCGCCCGGAAACCGCCGGTGGCAACATCATCCCGCGCCAACCAGGTCAAGAGAGTCCCATCAAACACGTGATCTACGTGGTCAAGGAAAACCGCACCTACGACCAGGTGCTTGGGAGCCTCGGCAAGGGCAACGGAGATCCTTCTCTGAATCTCTTTGGCGACGAGTCCGCGCCGAATATGCGGTCCCTCTCCAAGAAGTTCACCACCATTGACAACTTCTACGCCGATGCTGAAGTCAGCGCCAACGGTTGGAACTGGGTGGCCTCTGCCAACTCGAACCCGTACGCAGAGCAAATGTGGCCGGCCAACTATTCGGGCCGCAAGGCACCGTATCCCAGCGAAGGAAACGCACCTGAAATCGCGGCCCAACAGCCTGACAACACGTATGTCTGGCAGCGGCTCGCCAAGGCAGGCGTCAGTTTCCGCAACTACGGCTTCTACGTTTCCAACAACGCCGGCACATTCAACGCCGCGGACCCTGTCCTGGATGCGCAAACCGACCACAACTACCACGGTTACGACCTGAACTGCCCTGATTCGGCCGGTTCGTTCGCACCGCTGAAGCCCGGCTGCGGTACTCCACGTATTGAAGAATGGGCCAAGGACTTCCAGTCCCAAGTGACGTCCGGAACCGTTCCCACGGTCCAGTTCGTCCGGCTGCCGAATGACCACACGCAAGCTACCCGCGCTGGCGCCCCCACGCCGAGGGCTTACGTCGCGGACAACGACTACGCTCTTGGGAAGCTGGTGGACACCGTGTCCCACTCCTCCGCCTGGAAGGACACCGCCATCTTCGTCACGGAGGATGACGCGCAGAACGGCCCGGACCATGTGGATGCGCACCGCACCTTGGCGCTGGCCATCAGCCCCTACACCCAGACCGGGAAAGTCGATTCAACCTTCTATAGCACGGCTTCAATGGTCCGCACCATCGGCCTCATCGCCGGCATCGGCCCGCTGACGCAATTCGACGCCTTCGCCACTCCCATGAACGCGTCGTTCACGGCCAAGCCTGACAACACGCCGTACACCGCGCTCAAGCCCAGCTACGACATGACCACCGTCAACGGCGCAAACGCTCCGATGGCCCCCCAGGTAGCCACCCAGGACACTGCCACCGAAGACAAGATTGATGAGCAGCTGTTCAACAAGTCCATCTGGCAGTCAGTGAACGGCGCCGACTCGAAGATGCCCGAACCCCAGCACAGCGTGATCGGTTCTGGTTCCGGTTCTGGTAGCCAGCCGGCCGCGAAGGATCCCGACGGCTAGCCAAAAAAAGCGGGCCACTTCCCCTGTCAAAGAATTAGTCCAGAATCTATTCTGTTGATGGACCGGTATATATGCGGTCCGCCAGGCCACCGGCACGTCCCGGGAAGCCCATCCCGCTCCGGGGGCCGTCTCTCTGAGGAGGCGTCCATGTCAACTCCCGATGTACCGACCCGGGGGCCGGCAAGGCCCGGTCCGTATATTGTGGCCGGAATCCTGCTAGCCATCGCCATTCTGGTTCCGCTGCTCGTCCCGACGTATTCGATTGATCAGCCGCGGCTAGCTGGCATGCCGTTCTTCTATTGGTACCAAATGCTCTGGGTTCCGATCACCGCGGTCATGGTGGGCGTCTCCTATCGGCTGGTGACCAAGGAGGACCGCCGCCGCCGCGAGGTCGCGCGGGGCGCACGCACTGAGGAGCAGGGACAATGAGCGGGCTCGCCGTCCCGCTGGCGACCACAGCGGATCGGCCCGTCAACGGCGTGGCACTCGCCGTCGTCGTCGTCCTCTTTATCCTGGTGGCGGTCTTGGGCTTCTTCGCCGCACGCTGGCGCGCGGGTAAGGAAACAGGCCTGCACAGTCTCGATGAGTGGGGCCTCGGCGGCCGCGGCTTTGGGACGTGGGTGACGTGGTTCCTTCTCGGTGGCGATCTTTACACGGCCTACACATTCGTGGCCGTTCCGGCCGCAATGTGGGCCACCGGCGCCGTGAGCGGCTTCTTCGCTGTGCCGTACACGATCGTGCTGTACCCGATCGTGTTCCTGTTGATGAGCCGTTTGTGGTCGGTCTCGCACAGGCATGGGTTCGTCACGCCGGCGGACTTCGTGGGCGGGCGTTATGGCAGCAGGGCGCTGACGGTTGCGGTGGCCCTCACTGGCATCGTCGCCACCATGCCGTACATCGCGCTGCAATTGGTCGGCATCAAAGCCGTGCTCACGGTGTTGGGCCTCGGCAGCGCGCAGAATGTGCTGCTGACTGACCTTCCGCTGATCATCGCGTTCGTGGTCTTGGCCGCCTACACCTACACCTCGGGCCTTCGGGCGCCGGCGCTTATCGCCGTCGTGAAGGATCTCCTGATCTACCTCGCGGTCATCGTTGCTGTGATCTACCTGCCGATCAAGTTCGGGGGCTGGGACAACATCTTCGATGCGGCCCAGACGAAACTCGACGCCATCAGCCCGGCCACAGGCAAGCCAACCGGCGTCTTCATCCCGGGTGCCGCCAGCTACTCGGCGTACTGGACACTGGCCCTGGGATCGGCCATGGCGCTGTTCATGTACCCACACTCGGTCACCGGGGTCCTGGCGACCAAGAGCAGGAATACCATCCGCAAGAATGCCGCGGTCCTTCCGCTGTACTCGCTCATGCTGGGGTTTCTTGCCCTCCTGGGTTACGCGGCCATCTCTGCAGGCACCAAGCCGATTGACTTGAACGGTGCCGTCAATCCGCAACTGGTGGTTCCGCAGCTGTTCCTGGACAACTTCCCCGCGTGGTTTGCAGGGATCGCCTTGGCGGCTATCGCTATCGGCGCGTTGGTCCCGGCCGCCATCATGTCGATCGCTGCCGCCAACCTGTTCACCCGCAATATCTACCGCGACTTGATCCGGCCCGACGCCGACCCTCGGCAGGAAGCGAAGGTCTCCAAGATCGCCTCGCTCGTGGTGAAGTTCGGGGCGCTGATTTTCGTGATCGCCATGGACCAGTCGGCCGCCATCAATATGCAGCTCCTCGGTGGAATCTGGATCCTGCAAACCTTCCCGGCGATCGTGGCAGGGCTGTACACCCGATGGTTCCACCGCTGGGCGCTCTTCGCAGGCTGGACCGCCGGGATCATCTACGGAACCGTCGCGGCGTACAACGTGGTCAACCCCGTGACGAAGGCCAACTTCGGCGGCTCCATCGCTGCCATCCCCGGCACCAACGTGCAGGTTTACATCGCCGTCGTAGCATTCGCGATCAACCTCATCGTCGCTGCAGTCCTCTCCCTGGTCTTCCGCGCGATGAAGCTCCCCGACGGAAAGGACATCACCCGTAACTCGGACTACGGAGCCGACGAAGACGATCCCAAGGTTGCCGAACTCCAGCGCGAGTACCCGCTGGGCGAAACGGGAGGCGGAACGTTCTGACCGGATCTGCTTCTGACTGGATCTGCGCGCTAACGCTTCGTCGACAACATTGCCACGGCAGCGATATCCCGCGGTGTTGTCCGGCAGCACCCGCCAATGAGGCGAGCGCCGGAGCCACTGGGCCCGCCGGGTCCCCGCGTCTTGGTGACGGCGTCGTAGCTAGCGTGCCTAAGCGGCCGGCCGTTCCGGTCGGTGGCGGCTGCGAAACAGGTCCCCGAAATAGTGTGCCGCCATGACGGGCGGGTCTCCGTTCAAGTGCGTGCCTGGCAGGGGTGGGGCTGTGGATTGGTAGGTATGTCCTGTGGGGGGTGCGGATGTCGAGGACATGCCGCTTCCCGGGGCCGGTTTGTGCTGTCCGGGTTTGTGCTGTCCAGCCGGTGAGTTCTTTGGTGTGGTTGCAGGCTTCGCAGACCCCTGCCCCGTTGGCCAGGCTAGTCGTGCCGCCGTCATGCCAAGGGATGATGTGGTCGAAGTGCCTGATGGGCGCGTCGCAGTAGGGCGTGCGGCAGGTGTCGTCGCGGGCTTGGATGAAGCGCCGCAGCCCTGCCGGGAAAAGCCGCGCCCTCGAGTCGGCGGCGACAAGCTCCCCGGTTCCGGGGGCGGTGTAGAGGCGCCGGAGCCAGAGCTCGAATGCCTGATCCCCGGGCCGTCCGGGTTCGGCTTGGCTATCCCCGGACGGAACCCGGGCAGAGGTTCCCTGTCCGGTCTGGCCGAGTTTGGTGTTGCCGGTGTTGTCCTTGTCCCCGTTGAGCAGTGTCCTGGCCCAACCTGCGGGGACGATGCCGTACCCGGGGAGGCGGGCGGGTTC
This sequence comes from Arthrobacter sp. 2RAF6, assembly GCF_052115205.1. Classification (NCBI taxonomy): domain Bacteria; kingdom Bacillati; phylum Actinomycetota; class Actinomycetes; order Micrococcales; family Micrococcaceae; genus Arthrobacter; species Arthrobacter sp. 2RAF6. Next base: position 14,570 of record NZ_JBFRGF010000067.1, read on the forward strand.
GCTGTCGCCTTGGAACAGGGTGCGGTCGGTCATGATGAGCTGGACTTCGACCCCGCTGATCCCTGCGGGGGTGCCGGTGGTGCGTTCGATGAGGGTGTCGGCCATGATCTGCCCCCGGGACCGGGTCTCCCCGGAGGCGCGGAGGGTGTCGGCGTGCCGGGACAGGGCCGCGTGCACGGCGACGCCCTGGGCGACGGGTAGCAGGGCGGTGAGGTAGGTCATGGTGTCCGGTGCCGGGCGGAGGCTGACGTGGCGTTCGGCGGCGGCATGGCTGGCGCGCTGGGTGACGGAGCGGGGGTCCCGCCGGTAGGCCGCGGTCCGGGCCGCGGCGATGATGGCCTTGTCTCCGGCGCCGTCGAAGGTTCCGGTGTCGGCGGCGAGTTCCTCGTCCACGGCGGACCGGTCTTCGGCGGACAG
>NZ_JBFRGF010000068.1:0-14596 GCF_052115205.1 Arthrobacter sp. 2RAF6
TACTACGAACGACACCCAGGAAGATTCCGCCAACGACCCACCACACCGGCCCCCGCCACACACGCCGGGATCAACCTCCCCCAGACCAAAACACCCCAAAAACTAGCCCAGTGACTCCACACAGCTTGACAATTTCCGGGCGTCGGGGGTTTTGCCCTCAGACGTGAGCGAGCGTCCGGGAATCTTGCCATATATGTGAGCGAGCGTCGAGCGTTGGGGGGACCAGGAAGGCGAGTTAATTACGCGACGCAAATGTTTCGTAATTATCCGAAGGGCAGGCTAGCCTTACTTAGGTTTGCATCACTTACCTAAGGAGTCCCGTGGCTTCCCGCCCCACACGCCGTGCCCTGCTGAAGACGGCAGGTGCAGCGTCCGCAGCCTTTGCCGCCGTCGCACTGTCCCTCACCGCTTGCTCGACCGGTTCAACAACCGCCGGTTCCGCGACGTCCCCGGCCTCAAATAGCCAGTTCCCGGTCACTATCAAGAACGTCTTCGGTGAGACCACGATCAAGTCGCAACCGCAGCGAGTGGTGACCGTCTCGTGGGTCAACGACGACGTCGCCTTGGCACTCGGCGTCGTGCCGGTCGGTGTTCCGAAGAACGCCTGGGGCAACAACGACAAGGGCTCCACTCCTTGGAAGGACGCCGCGCTTGAGAAGCTGGGCGCCGGCTTCGGCACGGCGAAGGCCCCGGCCCAGTTCTCGGAGGCCGACGGCATCAACTTCACGGAGATCGCCAAATTGGCCCCGGACGTCATCCTTGCCGCCTACTCCGGCCTGACCGAAGCCGACTACAAGAAGCTCTCTGAAATTGCCCCGGTGGTGGCGCAGCCAGAACTCGCATACGGCACCCCATGGCAGGAAGCCACCTCGATCATCGGCAAGGCGTTGGGCAAAAACTCAGAAGCCGCCAAGCTCGTCTCGGACACCGAGGCCACCATCAAAACCAAGGTCTCTGCGTTTCCGCAACTTGCCGGCAAGACCTTCATCTATGGCAACCTCGAGCCTGCCAAGGGCGACGGCGTCAACGTCTACACAGCCAACGACAATCGACTGCGTTTCCTGTCCGAAATCGGCATGACGCTTGCTCCCGTGGTGGGGAACGCCAGCAAGGGCTCCAAGGAATTCTTCGTTCCCTGGTCCGCTGAAAAGGCCAACGAGCTTTCCTCGGACGTCTTCGTGAGCTGGGTGCCGGATTCCAAGACCACGGAACAGATCAAGCAGGACCCCCTGCTGGGCCAGATCCCCGCCATCCGGAAGGGCGCTCTGGTCGCCGACTCCGACAGCACCCTCACCTTGGCGATTTCCGCATCTTCGCCCTTGAGCCTGCCGTGGGCACTGGACATGTTCCTGCCCCAGCTGGCCAAGGGCGCAGACGCGGCCGCCAAGTAGCGATACGCCTGACATGGTACAGAGTACGACGACGGCCGGCCCGCCTTCTCCTGGAGGAACCACGCGCGAACTGGCAACTGATGACCCTCAACGCGCCTCCAAGGGGCAACACCTGCCAGTTCGCGCGACGGCCGCCTGGCTGTTGGCCGCCGTCGTCGTGCTTGTGCTTGTCTGTGCGGCCTCGCTCGCGATCGGCGCACGGGGCATGTCCCTCGAAACTGTGTGGCACGCACTCACGCAGTTCAATCCCGACGACGGCAACCACGCCGTGGTCTACACACGCATTCCACGGACCGTGCTCGGTTTGGTGGCCGGGGCTGCCCTTGGCCTTGCCGGCGCCGCGATGCAGGGCGTGTCCCGGAACCCCTTGGCTGACCCAGGCATCATGGGAGTCAATGCGGGGGCGGCACTGGCCGTCGTCGCCGGTATCTACCTTTTCGGTATCTCAGGGGCGAGTGGCTACATCTGGTTCGCTTTCGTCGGTGCCGCAGCGGCCGCCGTCGTCGTCTATCTGATTGCGTCGATGGGACGGGACGGTGCGACGCCGGTGAAGCTCGCTTTGGCGGGGGCGGCGCTGAGCGCTGGACTCTACTCGTTGATGAACGTCATCCTGGTTTCGAGCCAGGACACCCTGGACCGCTTTCGTTTCTGGCAGGTGGGTGGAATTGCCGGCAGCGACTGGTCCGTGGTGTTGACCGGACTGCCGTTCCTGCTGCTGGGGGCGTTGATCATCCTGGGCAGCAGCCGGAACCTCAACAGTTTGGCCCTCGGTGACGACGTCGCCCGCGGACTCGGCCACAACGTGGCCCTGGCCAGGGGCGTCACCGCGCTCGGGATCGTGTTGCTCTGTGGCTCGGCCACGGCACTGGCCGGTCCCATCGGATTCGTCGGACTCGTTGTTCCACACGCAGTGCACTTCTTTACCGGTCCGGATTATCGCTGGATCCTGCCGTTTTCGATGGTTCTCGCACCGGCTCTCCTCATTGTTTCGGACGTGATCGGCCGGGTGGTGCTGCTGCCCGGCGAAGTCCCCGCGGGGATCATGACGGCCATCGTCGGGGCTCCAGTCTTCGTGTGGCTCGTCCGCCGGGGCAAGGGGGCGTCGCTGTGAGCGCCACCCCGCGGAACCTGAACAAGACCGCGCTCCTGGGCGCCGGCGTCGTGGTCTTCTTTGCGGTGGGCGTGCTCCTGGGCAGCTACACGGTCACTATCCCCGATTTCTTCAGGATCCTCACGGCCCATCTGGCGGGCGGTGAGAAGATCCCGGGCGCAAGCTTCATCGTCATGGAAAACAAACTGCCCCGGGCCGTGCTCGGAATCCTGGTTGGTGTGGCATTCGGCCTCTCCGGCGGGCTCTTCCAGACCATGCTCCGCAACCCGCTCGCAAGCCCCGACGTTATCGGCATCAGTTACGGCGCGAGTGCTGCGGCGGTCCTGGCGATTGTCGTGTTCGGCGCGTCCGGTGCCGCTGTGTCCGCGGCTGCGCTCGTTGGGGCAATCGGCGTCGCGCTCGTCATTTACGCCATTTCGCGAGGCGGCGGGGGTTCCGGCGGCAGGCGAGGGAACGCGGCAGGCAACCGGCTCATCCTCGCCGGCGTTGGTATCGCCGCGGCATTGGCGGCAGTGGTGAACTTCCTCATGACCCGGGCGGATATCCGGACAGCCTCCGAAGCCCTTATTTGGCTCAACGGTTCCTTGAATTCTGCCAATTGGGAGGGCGTGGGCGTCCTCCTCGCCTCGCTCGCAGTCCTTGTTCCCGCGCTGGCCTTCCTCGCGGGACCGCTGCGCATGCTCGAACTCGGGGACGACGCCGCGGCCGGGCTGGGAATCCGCGTGAACGCCCTGCGTTTCGGCCTGGTGATCACCGCCGTTGCGCTGGCAGCAGTGGCGACGGCGGCTGCCGGGCCGGTTGCCTTCGTCGCTTTCCTTGCCGGGCCGATCACCCGGCGGATTGTCGGGCGGCCCAGCTTGCCGGCGTCGGCGTTCACAGGCGCCCTCATTGTCCTGGCGGCCGACTTCTTCGCGTACAACGTGGCACCCCTGATTCTGGGCGGCACCGTCCTGCCGGTCGGCGTCATTACCGGCGCCCTCGGCGCTCCATTCCTGTTGTGGCTCCTGGTCACGTCCAATCGAAAGGAAGCCTGACATGGCACAACTGAGCGCACGCGGCTTGACGCTCCAATACGAGCAACGTCGGGTGATCGAAGGACTCTCGACGCAGATACCCGAAGGCAAAGTGACCATGATCGTGGGGGCCAACGCCTGCGGAAAATCCACTTTGCTTCGAGGGCTGTCCAGGCTGTTGAAGCCGGGCGACGGCGTCGTCACCTTGGATGGCAAGGACATCCACTCCCGCCCGGCCCGCCAACTCGCGCGCACGCTTGGCCTCCTTCCGCAGCACCCCCTTGCCCCGGATGGCATCAGTGTCCGCGAGCTCGTGGGCCGCGGACGCTATCCGCACCAAGGATTCTTCCGCAGCTGGAGAACCGGAGACCTGTCCGTCCACGATCTCGCCGTTCAGCGCGCGCTCGAAACCACTGCAACGTTGGAGTTGGCTGAACGAAGCGTCGACGAACTGTCCGGCGGGCAACGCCAGAGGGTGTGGATCGCCGTGGCCCTTGCGCAGGAGACGGACGTGCTGCTCCTCGACGAACCCACCACCTACCTCGACTTGGCGCACCAGGTGGAGGTGTTGGATCTGGTGACCGATCTCAACCGCAGCCGCGGAACCACCGTGGCAATCGTGTTGCACGACCTCAACCTGGCAGCGCGTTACGCGGACCACGTCATCGCGATGAAGGCCGGCGCAATCGTCGCCGAGGGACCCGCGCTCGTTGTGGTCACCGAGGACTTGGTCCGCGACGTTTTTGGCCTGGAGTCCCGGGTGGTTCCCGATCCAATTTCCGGCACCCCACTCATTCTCCCGATCGGTCGGCACCACACCGCCGCTCCCTCAACACGCATCGAATTGGAGTTCGCCTCATGAACGCAGACACAGCTGTGCGGAACGCCATCACGGAGTCGATGACCCTCGCCTTCGACGTTACAGTCACCGCAGTCGCGGATCTCGGACCCAATTTCCGTCGCATCACCTTCGGGGGATATTGCCTGCGCGGATTTGGGGTTCCGGGGAACACCCTGGATCTGCGCATCAAACTCATGATTCCCTCGCTCGACGCCGACGGTCGCCCGCTGCCCTTGCCCGCCTTCAACACGGGCGACGCCGGTTGGTACCAAGAGTGGTTGGCGATGGATCCAACGGTGCGCGGTTCGATACGGACCTACACCGTTCGGAACGAGCGGCTCGACGCCGTCTACCCGGAGATCGACGTCGACTTCGCGATGCACGTCGACGGCGGTTCGCGCAGCCGCATCCGCTGCGGTGCGGCGCGGCCCGACGTCGACGGCGGTTCGGCTCTCCCGACGTGCGGACCCGCGGCCAACTGGGCGCTCGCCGCGAAGCCGGGGGATTCCATCACCATCATCGGCCCGAACAACCGGGCAGCCCACTGCATCACGGCCGAAACATACTCCGGCATCGAATGGCGTCCCGGCTTGGCGCAGCGGGTCCTTCTTGCCGGCGACGAAACAGCGGTCCCCGCTATCAGCGCGATCCTGGAATCCTTGCCCGCGGGAATCACCGGCCATGCCTTCCTCGAAGTACCCGAGGCCGGCGATTTCCGGGACCTCGCCACAAGTGCCGACATTGAAATCACTTGGCTCGCGCGCGGCGCGGCCCTCGGCCGGTCCCGGCCTCACGGCGAGCCGCTGAAGGAAGCCGTCCGCGGAGCTGTACCCGTCCCGGGGTGGGTTGGCATCATCCCGCTCGACGGCGCCGCCGGCCCCGAGCCCGAAGACGTCAATGTGGACCTGGACATCTTGTGGGAAACGCCTTTGCGCATGGACACGGCCGCGAGCGAAGCGAGCCGCAACCCGGGTCTTCCTGCCGGCGCCTTGCCGTTCTACGCCTGGATCGCAGGCGAGGCCGGGGTCGTCAAGGAGCTGCGCCGATATCTCGTCAGGGATGTGGGGATCGATCGGAAGCAGGTGGCGTTCATGGGCTACTGGCGCAAGGGGAAAGCCGGACTCTAGCCCGCCCCTAGCGACGCCCGCTCACATATGTCGTCAATTTCCCTGACGCTCTCTCACGTATACGACCAAAAGCCGGAACGCTCGCTCACCTCAGGTGAGCGAGCGTTTGCCCGGAAGGGTCTATAGGTGAGCGGGCGTTTGCCCGGAAGGGTCTATAGGTGAGCGGGCGTCGAATTAACCTGGGCTTTGCCGGCGGGCAACCGGGCGGGGCTAGGCTGGCGTGGTGGCTGGGAACGTGCTTCATGCTGACCAGAACGGACGACGGCGGTTTGTTGCCTTGGGCGATTCCTTCACCGAGGGCGTAGGGGACCGGAACGAGGCCCTACCCAACGGCGTCCGGGGCTGGGCCGATCGCGTTGCCGAGAAACTCGCCAAGGCCGAACCTGGCTGGGAGTATGCGAATCTTGCCGTGCGGAGCAAGCGGCTCCGCCATATCGTCGACGAGCAATTGGACCGGGCCCTGTCCATGGAACCGACGCTCATCACGCTCTACGCCGGTGGCAACGACATCCTGGATTTCGGCACGGACATGGACATCCTCATGGCCGAATACGAAAGGCTCGTGGCCCGCCTCGCAGCCACGGGAGCCACGTTGGTCTTGTTCACGGGGTACGACGTCAAGGTCTCGGCCGTGCTGGAACCCTTCAAGAAGCGGAACGCCCTCTACAACGAACGCGTCCGCGAATTGTCCGCCAAGTACGGGGCCGTGCTGGTGGATTATTGGTGCCTTGATGCCTACCACGACCGCCGGATGTGGGCCTCGGACCGCCTCCACATGTCCAAGGCCGGACACAAATACATGGCTTCGCAGGTCCTGGATCACCTCGGCGTACCGCACAAGTTCTCTCCCAAGGACTGGGAACCGCCGCAGCGGCTCAAGCTGCGCGACTGGGAACGTCGCCAGCGCCGCTGGGTGAACGACTGGGTCCTGCCCTTGTTCGGCCGAAAGCTCCGCGGTGTCACGCTGGGGGACACGCTGAGCCCGCGCTGGCCAGAGCCCGTGAAGGTTCCGCGGAAGGCCGGGCTGCGAAAGCTCGCCGAACGCCAAGCCGCGGCGGCGGCCTCACGCCGAGCGGTCGCCGCCGCCCACCAAGCGGCCGCCGGAAGCCACACTCAGAGCAACAACGAAAGCAACGCTCAAAACAACGGGGGGACATGACCATGGCTGCGCATACACCGCTGCGATTCGTCGCGGTTGGAGATTCCTTCACCGAAGGCGTCGGCGACACCGACCTTCGCCTCCCCAACGATTGCCGCGGCTGGGCCGACCGTGTGGCCGAGGAACTGGCCAGGCACCGGCCGCAGACGCAATACGCCAATCTGGCGCTTCGCGGCCGTCGGCTCAGGCCGATCGTGGTTGAACAACTTGAACCGGCGCTCGCGATGGCTCCCACTCTCGTCAGTTTCCACGCCGGAGGCAACGATCTCCTCGGCGCACGACTGGACATGCGCGCTGTGATCGGCGGATTCGAAGGAGCGGTTGCCCGGATCGCGGCGAGCGGCGCTCAAATCCTGCTTTTCACCGAGTACAACGTGCCGCTCTCACCTGTATTGGAACCGCTCAAGCTGCGCACGGCCGTTTTCAACAAGCACATCCGGCGCATTGCCACCGCGTACGGAACGCTCCTGGTAGACCATTGGTGCTTCGAAAAGTATCAGGACCGCCGGATGTGGGCTCCGGACCGGCTGCACATGTCCAGAATCGGACACGAATACATGGCTAAGAAGGTCTTGGAAGTGTTGGGCGCCGCACATTCGCTGGGCTCACCGGTCCTTGGGCCGCTGCAGCCGAGGACCCGCGCCGAGACAGTGGCCGACGACGCCGCGTGGCTCAGGCGCGATGTGGCGCCGTGGCTTTCGCGCCGTTTCAGGGGAGTTTCAAGCGGTGATCACCTGAGCGCCCGATGGCCGGCCCTTATGCCGGTGGTCTTGCCGGAGCGCCTGGGAACGTCCCCTGAGCCGGCCCGGCTTTGAGGCGCCAGCGTCACGCCTGACAACTTTTTGGAGGTGAGCGGGCATCGAAGCCGCGGATTCCCGGGGTTTTCGCCGAGGTGAGGCACCAAAAATGTGCTCCCCGTGACGCCCCGGAACCGCAATCAGAGCCTGAACCGGTAGCAGACTAGTCCAGCAGGTTTTCGAAACCTGTGGATGCCGAGGTGACCGTGAATTCGATGATCTCGAAGTCGGCTACTCCGTTGACGTAGAACGGATCCGTCGCCAAGGAAGCGTCCAGTGTTGCACGATCGACGTTGGACAACAGCACGCCTCCGATGGCTGGAACGCGACGTCCGGACGCAACGAATGTACCGGCGTCGAACGCTTCTTTGACCCAATCCATGTGTGCGGGGCGGTGGAAATCGACGATCTCGTCGGGAACTTTGTATGTCAGCGAAACGACGAACATGCCGCCCAGCCTACAACGAGGAGGGCGGCCAGAACGGGCCGCCCTCCGAAACCGCAACGAACTACGGCAGGAGCTTGACTGCGGAGTTCCAGTTGTAATCGGGGTGGGCTTCGCTGATCTGCAGCGTCATGACGAGCAGTTGGAAGGCTTCGAGCTCACGCGAGCGGCGCAGCGCTCCGACGTTCACCGGGCGCAGGCCGGCACCTTTCACGAAGTCGACGACGGCGGCGCTCGCCTCGGCGTCGTCGCCCGCGACCAGCACGTCAAGGGTTTGGCCGTCCACTTCGCCGTCACCGAGCGTGGCTGCGAAGACGGTGTTGAACGCCTTGACTACCGACGCGCCGGGGACCAGGGCCTGGAGTTCTTCGGCTGCCGAGGTTCCGGCGGGGACGGTGAGGGAATCAAAGGTTTCGAAGTTCACGGGATTGGAGATGTCCACGATCGTCTTGCCGTTGAGCGCTGAGCCATACGAAGAAAGGACTGCTTTGGAGGCGTCGAACGGAGTGGCCAGCACCACGATGCTGCCTTCCACGGGGGATCCCGTGATGCCGGAGGTTCCGTTGACCGTTGCCGCAAGCGCAGCAGCGGAGCCCGCGTCGCGGCTGAGGACCTGGACGCTCTTGCCTGCCACGGCCGCGCGGGCCGCAATGCCGGACGCCATGTTGCCGGTGCCGATGATGGTGATGTCAGCCATTGTTGTTTCCTTTGCTTTGAGTGCCCATGATTGGTTCATATTGTTTTACTTGAAGCTTCAACTAAAACAATAATGACTTTAAGTTGAAGTGTCAAGTATTGATTTCCTTCTAAGATGAATCCATGACCGAACCGCGCTGGCTCAACGCCGACGAACGCCGTGCCTGGCTGGCCCTCCTCAGCATCAACACCCTTCTGCCCGCAGCCCTGGATACCCAGCTGCAAGCGGCCGGCAAATTGTCGCTGTTCGACTACAACGTGCTCGCCATGTTGTCCGAAGCGGAGGGGCGTTTCCTGCCGATGAGTGAGCTTGCCGCCCGCACCAGCGCTTCCTTGTCGAGGTTGTCGCACGTCGTCACCAAGCTCCAGAGACGCGGGTGGGTGGAGCGCGAAGCCCACCCCGGCGATGCCCGTGTCACCGTGGCGCACCTGACGGAGTCCGGCATGGACACCATCGTGTCCCTCGCCCCGGGGCATGTGGATGCGGTCCGCGCCTTGATGTTGGACGCCATGACCGACGACGACGTTGCGGACCTCGCCCGGATCGGCGAGAAGATCGTGGCCCGCCTGGACGACGATCACTGGATCCTGCGCGAACGCTAAGCCGCGGCCGGCTGCGAGCACGGCGGCGGCGACTGCCGAGCCGTTGCGTAATCGGCGCCGCGCGTGACGACCGCCCCGCACTGATGAAAGACTGGCGCCATGGATTTTTCTGCCCGGTATGTGGCATTGGGTGACTCGTTCACCGAAGGACTTGGCGACGCCGACCCCTCGCGCCCCAACGGAGTCAGGGGATGGGCGGACCTCGTTGCCCATCAATTGGCTCAAAGCAACGATAATTTCGGCTACGCCAACCTGGCCATCCGCGGCAAGAAGCTCCGGCAAGTCATGGCAGAACAGGTGGACGCCGCCGTCGCGCTTCAACCGACGCTGGTGACCCTGTACGCAGGAGCGAACGACATCTTCCGCCCCAAAGTCGATATCGACAGGCTCATGGAGGAATACGAAGCCGGCATCGAGAAGCTCAGTGCCACCGGCGCCACCTTGCTTCTCTTTACGGGTTTCGACGCCCGCAGTTCCAAGGTTTTCGGCACGATGCGCGGACGCACCGCGATCTACAACGAATTGCTGCGGGAAATCGCCGAAAACCACGGTGCGCTGCTGGTGGACTATTGGCGCTTCAGCGAATACCACGACTGGCACATGTGGGCCCAGGACCGGATGCACATGTCCACTGCCGGCCACATCAACATGGCCAACCGCGTCCTGGCCGTCCTGGAACACGAAGGTTCCCTCGAGGTGCCGCCGCCCGTCACGCAACCCCAGCTTGCGCGGGTGGAAGCGTTATGGGCCAACGCGCGTTGGGCCCGTGAACACGCCGCACCGTGGGTCGTCCGCCGCGTTACGGGCAAGTCTTCAGGTGATGGCCTCAGCCCGAAGTACCCGCAGCTCACCCCGCCCTAACTGTTCCGAACGGCGAGGTTCCGGAAGCCCGGTGTGGCGAGCAGTCCGCCGTCGTTCTTCACCGCGAGTACGTCCACGTCCCAACGGGAGGTCGCCAGCGCGAGGGTCCGGGCGCCGCCGGCCATGATGGCGGTGGACAGGACATCGGCCGTGATGATGTCGGCCGCTGCCACCGAAACCTGGCGGAACCCCTCGTCCCGCGCGGCTGGGAGGCCCGCAGACCAAATATGGTGGCCGCGTTCGCTGGTTCCCGAGGTCGCCAGCGCGTGTTTGGCCCCGGCGCCGAGCGGAAACGCGGTCAGGAGCGTCGTCCGATCCTCCGGGTCGACGATCCCTGCCAGCCACGGCTGTGTACTGCCCGGCGTCGGGGAACCGTCCACCAGGACATCCCCGCCCGCATTGAGGCACCAATCCTTCAAGCCCAGCGCAAGAAGCGACGTTCCGGCTTCCCGTATGGCATGTGACTTGACGATCCCCGCCAAGTCCACGACGCCGTCGGGCCGTTCCGCCGTGAACGCACCTTCCGTGAGGCTGCGCCATTCGGTCGCCTCGACATACAGCCGGCGCATGTCCGCGGAGGCGTCCTTCAGAGCCAGCTCGCCCCGCGCCATCGCGCTCGCCTCGGAGTCGGGACGGTAAAGACTGAACGTCCGATCCAGCCTGTTGAACAACTGCTCGACGACGGCGGTGGCCGCTTCGAGCTCTTCCACCGCAGCTTGGGGAGCCGTCCCTGGAGCAGCTGGGATGGCGAGGCTCACCACGGTGCCCATGCTGGTGAACGTCCGGGAACGAAGGCGGGGCTCCGCACTGCCCGGTCGGGGCCCAATGGGCTCAGAAGTGGGCTGCATCGAGGGCTGCCTGGAGGGAGGTCAAGTACGCTTCGCTGGTAAACGTGGCCCCGCCGACGGTCTGCACGTTCGCCGACTGGGCGCTCAGCACCTCGGAGCGGAGCAGGGGTGCTGCCCTGGCACTGATCTGGACGGATCGTTGCTCCTGGTCAGTCAGATGCAGGGCGGTGACATCCGTGATCACGCCGGCCTTGATGGTCACCTGAACCTGGACTGTTCCGAAGCGGGTCTCCACTGCGGTTCCTGCGTAGGTGCCGCCGGCCTTGGCCGAGGCTCCCAGGGTGGAAGTGGAATTGGAGCCCGTGCTGGAACTCGAGCCTGTGCTGGAACTGGTGCCGGCTGCGGTTCCCGAGGACGATCCGGAAGCGCCGCTCCCGGTAGTGCCGGTCGCCGTCGAGCCCGTACTGGTCCCGCCCGTGGTTCCTGTGGCGGACGTGGTGACCGCCGACGCGTTCGATTCCGTCACCTGTGCGCCTGCCTGCCACCCGACCACGAGGATCGCCGCGGATGCCAGCGCTGCTGAAATTCCTGCCCTGAGTCTCACCAGTCAAACCTCTCGTAGTGGAGTTGTTCCTCCCGCACACCCGAGCTTTTCGCCTCGGCTAGGACCTGCCCGGCCCATGCAGTCGGACCGCAAACGTAAACATCAGCGTCCGCTATGTCCGGCACAAAGTCCCGCAGCCTTGAGGAGTCCGCCGAGGCCGGTAGCCATATGCTGCGGCCATCTGCAGACCGCGGGCCCGTCAGGTGGAAGAGGGTGGCACCACGCTTCCGGCACAATTCCATGATCTCGTCTCCGAGGAATAGTTCCTCCGCGCTGCTGCCGCGCAACAGGACCGTCGCGTGGCCTGGCGCGAAGGGAGTGGATTCCAGGAGCGCCCGGAGGGGAGTAATCCCGATTCCTGCCCCGATCAATACGACGCGGTCCCGGCTCCGGGCGGCCGTGCTGAAGACCCCGTATGGCCCTTCGATAGCAACTTTCGTCCCCGGCTTGAGGGAGGCGAGGCGGGCCGAACCCGCCCCCAGATTCCGGACGGTGATCCGCAACGTCGGCTGCCGCGATGATTTCCCCGTCTGCGGTTCCGCCGACAAGCTGAACGGATGCGCCTGCCACCACATGCCTGGAGCGAGGAAGCGCCACACGAAGAACCGGCCGCCGCTTCCCGACAATTCGTTCAATCGCAGCCCGGTCATTTCGATGCTAACGACGTCGGGGGACACTCGGACAACACGGCGTACGGTCAGTTGGTGCCGGTAGGTGGCTATCACCGGCTTTGCAATGCGGTACCAAGCCAGCGCCGAGCCTGTTCCTATGCAAAGCAGGAGCCAGTACCAGCGCTGCCAGGTGCCTTCAGCGAAGAGGCCGCCCACGCTGAACTGGTGCGGGATTGCCGTTCCTACCGCGAGGTAGGTGAGCAGATGAACGAAGTACCAGAATTCGTAGGGAAAACGGCGCCGCACAGCTACCAGCGAAGTGACCACCATGGCAATGAACAATGCCATGGAGACGAATGCCAACCACATATCGGGCACCAATACCCAGAGCGAAACGGCCTCGCTGACGGGGTTCAAGCCCTCGGCCATGCCGTAGCCGGTCGCCAGGAGAAGTCCATGCGCCAACAACAGGTACAGTGCCGGTTTGCCTAGCTTCCGGTGGAATTCCAGTGCCCTGTCATGCCCCACTGCGCCATCCACAAAAGGGAGGCGCGCTGCAAGCAGGAGCATCAGGATGACAAGGTCCATGCCGGCAAGTCCGGCCACGATCCCGACAGCGGTGACCGCTTGGGTGAGGTTACCGACCGACGACATCCCGCCGTCGGCGAGCCACAACGCCAGCGCCGCCGCAAGCGATGTCCACAGCGCAATCGTGAGCATGTCCGCTCGAAGCATGCGCCGGCGATGCTGCGCAGCGAACCTTCCCTTAGTGGGGTTGCGTCGTGCGGAGCTTGGAGGACGGCCTGGCGGTGTATCCACGCGTTGGCCCCGGGAGGCGAGGAGTTGTGTGTTCATGTCTCAAGATTGAATGCTCAACCTTTCGTTCTGCTGTGAAGGGGCTAGCCACCGCTTATGAGTTGAGCGGCTTGGTTCTTATACACCCGATTGGTCTTAATTTCCCCCAGCCCCTAGACTTATTAGGCGCTAGGTGGCGCGGAGCGTGTGCAATTGCTCCGGTTGGCGGTGACTGTTGGAAACAACGGGACATCCGCGGGCCGGTAGTTAGGGGCTCAAGTTGCGTGCATTCCAGTATTCGCCCAGTATTCCGGCCTGTTGTCCGGACCCACTACCTTCGCCGCAGCGGTGATCATTGGCTGAATCCAGTCGAGGGATCCAGCCTGCGGGAACTACCGAAAACGGTGTGGACTGGTTGCGGACGTCGCCTATTGCACGGGAAGCAGGAACTCTGCTGGCCGTTTCATTTTATTTTTTAGGAGAGTCGTCATGGCAGCAAACTGCCAGGTGACCGGAGCCGAGCCGGGCTTTGGACACAGCATTTCGCACTCGCACCGCCGCAACAAGCGTCGGTTCGACCCCAACATCCAGAAGAAGCGCTACTGGGTTCCGTCCCTGCGCCGTAATGTCACGCTGACCCTGTCGGCCAAGGGCATCAAGACCATCGACGTTCGCGGCATCGACGCAGTCGTCGCCGAAGTTCTGGCTCGTGGGGTGAAGCTCTAGTGGCAAAAGACAAGGACGTACGTCCGATCATCAAGCTGAAGTCGACTGCGGGAACCGGTTACACCTACGTAACCCGCAAGAACCGTCGTAACGACCCGGACCGTCTGGTCCTGAAGAAGTACGACCCCAAGATCCGCCAGCACGTCGAATTCCGAGAGGAGCGCTAAACATGGCTAAGAAGTCCAAGATTGCTCGCAACGAGCAGCGCAAGGTCATCGTTGAGCGTTACGCTGCCAAGCGTCTCGAACTGAAGAAGACCCTGGTTGACATCAACGCGACTGACGAAGCACGCGAAGAGGCTCGCCTCGGCCTGCAGAAGCTGCCCCGCAACGCCTCCCCGATCCGTCTGCGTAACCGCGACATCATCGACGGCCGCCCGCGCGGTACCTTCCAGAAGTTCGGTATCTCCCGTGTTCGCTTCCGCGACATGGCTCACCGTGGTGAGCTCCCGGGCATCACCAAGTCTTCCTGGTAGTCCAGAAGCATTAGAAGGGTCGGCAACCGTTTGGCTGCCGACCCTTCTTGCGTTTAAGGCGCCCGTTTCCGGGTTCTGGTGTGGAGGTTCTCGGGCTTTGCGATTAAGTGGTGCAGCACACAGTGCCGAATTACGACGCCGTCGGCTTTTTTTGCGCGCAACCGGCTGTTTTGTCCCGGATTACCGCGGTTCTTGCTCGCCTGAGGGGCGATTTGCGCTGGGTCTTGGGGGTGTGTAAAGTAGTTCGAGTCGCCGCCGCTGATGCGGAAAGATAGCGACCGACCCCCTCTGATAAACGGCCTGGAAATGGCGTGCTGATTAGCGCGCTGTGGATGGGTGGGGACCTCTGTTGAGCAGTGAATCGCGGAAACGCCGATTTGCTTGATCTTGGCAGTTCTGGTAAGTTTGGAAAGTTGCTCCGGAGCGAGTCTGTGCCTGTTGTGGGTGTGGGTGGTGCCGGGTGTGTCTGTTGTTTGAGAACTCAATAGTGTGCCAAGTTTGTTGATACCGATTTGTTTTTATGAATTGGTTGTTTTGGCTGGTCCTGTGTCAC
>NZ_JBFRGF010000069.1:0-14440 GCF_052115205.1 Arthrobacter sp. 2RAF6
GTCATCCCGAAACGGCCGTCCACGCCGGCCCGAGGACGAAGGCAGCAACGGCTGAATCCGGGCCCACTGCCCATCAGTCAAAACAGAAGTACGAGACACCCTTCGAGCATCCCTCACCACCGTGCCAACATTTAGGAGACACGCTCTAGAGGTAGCGACGTTTCAGCCCAGCGTCTTTTGGTGGCGAAGCTGGGGGAGCTGGTCAATCGTCAGGTAACCCGGGCCCGCGGCTAGCAGCTGAGGAATGCGGTTGAGTAATGTTCCGCACGTGGTGTAGTGAGTGGCGAGGTCATCGCTGTGGATGCGCACGGTGGGTTCGCCGCGGACTTCCCAGTGGTTAGAGTCGGTTTCGCCCACCGCATAGACCTTGCCAGTCATCTCCAGATGGAGGGTGATTCCCTGCGTGGTCGTAACCTCGTCGATGTCAGTGAAACCGATCACCTGGCCGGTAGGGATCTCCCGATCCAGAGCTCTGCAGAAAACGGGCGTGGCGGCCACGTCCGCGCGAGTAGTTGTGGTGGAATCTTTGATTTCGAGCCCTGCCATGGCGGCGAGGGCATGGAGGGAGGTGCGGCCAAATGTTGGAGGCCGGTTCGACGCGGCCCCGGACCATGCAGCGAATTCTTCTGGAGTCGTGCCCACCTGCTGGTCGTGGGCCAACTCGGCGCCAAAGTCGTCGACGTTCCAGCTGCAACGCCCATGGACAGCGTCAATAGAGAAGGCGGTGCCCATGAGGACGGACACGAGGGAAATCCAGTAGCCGTCCTGGTGACCGGTACACAACACCCGGACACCTTGCTCTTTGGCGAAGGTATCAAGCTCGGCCGTCCTCTTGGAGTCGGTGTGCCAGCTGTAAAGGAGCTCCTCTGAAAGTGAGATGACATTGCTGCCAGCGAAGATACAGCGTCGAAGTGGCTCATACATGTCATCCATATAGCTTGCGATACTCATGACCACCAAGTCTGGCTTGAGGGCAAGCGCCTCATCTGCGTCAGTGTAGGCCCTGACCCCAAGGGGCTGGGGCAGGCCAATGAGGTCGCCGACGTCCTTGCCGTCCTTGGAGTCTGAGGCGACGATTGCACCGACGATGGTGGCTTCTCGCTTCAGCAGCATTTTGGTTAGCGTGGTTCCTACAGATCCAAGGCCGTACATCAATACTCGCATGGGATATGTCCTCTCTAAGGGTGGTGCTACGACAGGTGATCTTGCGTTAGGCGGTAGCTAGATTGTTTTGGGTCAAAAAGTGTGGCAATAGATGTGTCTGGATTGGGCGATTGTGTGCGGAAATGGCTGCTGGAAGGCGCCAGACCGATTCCGCCCCTTGGCAACAATGGCAACTGTCTTCACAGCCATGCCACTCTGTGATGAGGACCGGTGAAGTGTTCGGCTCGCTACTGTGGGAATCATCTGAGCGCCGCGTCTGTTGAGAGGCGCTCTGAGACGCGGATAACGTAGTAACAGTCAAGGGAGACTCCAAGTGCGGGCTCCACTGAAAGCCAGTTGGCCCCGCTTCATGGTGATTTGGGACCGTTCTGGAGCGAGCTGGTTGGCAGGATTACTGCCTTGCCGACATCCGAAGCCCTTGCGTTCTAGGTAACTTCAACGACGTGACCAGGGTGCTTGGAATGATCAGGGCGTCCCGTAGGGCAACAGCCGTGTGAGTTAAGTCGGCATTTAGCAGCGCACCTTGAAGGTTGGACTGTATGCACTCGATCCGTCCTGACAGTAAACGCCGCGCAACGCCAACAGTTTGGCCCCCGTGGCCGCGTCCCAGATTGCGCAGGAAGGCCTGGACACATGCACGTGCACCGGCAGTAGTTATCCGGCTACAGTCGACCTCATGGGTAGTGGCCTCGCCGGCACCGGCAAGGCAGGGCGCTTGCCTTCAACATCCAGCGCTGTGGTTTCAGTTCCTGGCAAGAAGATGGTCGTTGCATGATCATCTGTCCAAGCAACGACCATCCTGGCTAGCATGTACCTATTGGAGCTGTCACCAGAGGCCGTGTGGGCAACGCCTGCCGATCGATAAGCCGGCCCTCTTTATAGATCGCCTCAATGCTTTCAAGATTACGGACATCTTCGAGCGGATTGCTGTCGAGAAGCAGGAAGTCACCAAGTTTTCCAACCTCCACCGTCCCGAGGTCATTACCCTTGTTGTAGGCGGTGGCGACTTTGCTTGTCATGGATTGAAGTATTGAGGAAGGTGACATGCCTTTCTGATGGAGCGCGCGGGCCCATGCGAAGTGGTCGGTTCCGATGCTCCACGGGCGTTCACGGTCGCCAATCTCACCAGTATCGGTAAGAACGTCACGGGACGTACAACCGGCGTCCGTCCCTAGTACTATCGGGGCGTCAGCGGTAATCAGCATCTTCTCGTTCAGAATGTGCTGGAATCCACCGTAGCCAGCCATCGGGTGGCCAACGGCCTCCAATTTCTCTTGGTACGGGTGGGTCACGGACTGCACCCCGCAGTGGATGCCTTTGGCTACGATCTGGTCAACAATGTCACCATCGAGGGGAGCCTGCGAAGTCAGAGTTGCGTGGATCATAAGATCTGCGTCCAAGTCGATTGCCAACTGGACTGCCTCCACTGATTGAGTGTGAGTCAGTAGAGGCAAACCTGCTGACTTCGTTTCCTCAGCGAGCACCCGAAGGACCCGTTCACTGAATGTTAGATAGGAGCGGTTGCCATGAGTGACCCCGAAAAGGTGATCGCTGATGGCGATCTTGACCATGTCGACTCCCGTGCCGATATAGTCCCGGATGACGGCCCGTATTTCAGTTGGTGACATCAAGCTTGTTTCAGCGCCCACGCCGGCATCGAACAAGGAGTCCATACGATCGGCAAACGTTTTGCTGATGACTGATCTGGCCATGTGGTTGAAGTCAAGGCTGAATGGACCGCCCATACCGACAATGTTTCCCGCTGCAAAGATCCGGGGACCTTCGATGGCACCCGCATTGATGCGGTCCCTGGCGGTGAGCACAGGCTGGTGCCCGTTCCAGGTATCAAAGACAGTCGTGCAACCAGCCTTGAGGGCCAACTGAGCAGCTTCCTCACATACTTCGTGGAACTGCCCCTCCCATCTTGAGAGGTATTCAATACCCCCGATTCCCATCATCATGATGCCGTCCAGGAGATGAACATTTCCGTTGACGAAGCCCGGGATGAGCCACTTTCCCGTGCCATCGACAAGATCTACGCCAGCGGGAATCTCGAAGGAACCATCAGGCCCAATCTTGCTGAAGCGACCGTTCTCCACCAGGACCGTGTGGCCAGTACGGACAATGCCACCGGTTCCGTCGACGACGGCAGCGGATCTAATAGCGACAGACGAGCCCATAATGGGTTCCTTCCAATAGATGAAGTGAGGCGAAGGCATAGTGGCGATCCGCAGTGGGTGAGTTGCATCCAACCACTGGCGGTGGACTTACTCAAAGGGTCTGCCTAAGGGTGGCGGCCATTTCAGTGCCTTACCCGAGTGGGAGCCTGAGAAAAATATAGTTCCGAATGTATGAGTTGACAAGGGCCTGAGTGATATTTGCCACGCCCCACCGGCTGAGCGAAGCACGACAGCTTGGATCAGTTCGACCTCCGGGTGGCCGCGGCCATTGGGCTTGCCCGGAAGGCATCGCCAATAGCGTGTGGGATCAGCGCAAGACGCCTGATAGTGGGCCTCAATGATATTCGGGACTATTGAGATGGGACCCGGCAAGGCCGGAGCACTTGAGATCGCCGCAGGAGAGACCGCTGCTATGGCGCTCAACCAGGAGCATCAGTTGGCCCCAAGTCCTCGCAGTAATAGCCGGTACAAAATTATGCAAAATCTAGGGGCGGCACGTGACCTAAATCATAGACTTTTAGATGAATGAAGATCATCGATCCGGAGGTTTGCAATTGCGATCGCATACTCGAGCACTCACACCCGTCTCCACTAGAGCGGATGACCAACTGGGTTCCGTTGTCGGCGCACGAGAAGAAAGTGTCAAGGCTGGGCTGCAGATGTTCCACAAGGGTGGTAACGCCGTCGATGCCGCCGTGGCCGCAGCCCTAGTCGCCGGAGTCATAGAACCAACGGAGACCACTCTTGCCGGCTCTGGCTTCCTTCTTTATAGCGACGGCACTGCAGCACCGCCGCAGTCCGTGGAATTCGGGCCCAAGGCTCCACTAGCGGCAACCGCCGAAATGTTCCTTCTAGATTCCCGCGCGCCAGCTGCCGCGATTCTGGGTATCCACTCAGTCAGGGACAACGCAAACGTAGATGGCCCTCGTGCCAACGGAGTTCCCCGAACCCTTCTCGGTCTGCTATCTGCGCAGGAGCGTTGGGGGCGGCTCTCTAGGAAAGACGTATGCCAGCCGGCCATCGAGTCTGCCCATGAAGGATTCAGGTCGGACTCGTGGTTTGTTCTTAATGCCATGAGCGACCTTGAGCGACTTAAAAAAGACCCAACGTGCTCTCGGATTTTTCTTGCCGACGACGGCTTGCCCCGAGGACGGTCTTCGCAGCGGTTCTACGGTCCTTCCTTTGGCGAGGGAGAGAGGATCCGCCAACAGGAGTTGGGGGCAACGCTTGAACAGGTAGCCTCTTCGTCCCTGCGGACCCTTACGGATGGGGAAGTCGCCGCACATATGGTGATGTCCTCAAAAGAGATCGGAGGTCTTCTGACCATGGAGGACTTCAAGGCATCCGCGCCATCAATCGGCCCGGCAAAAAGCATCCATTACCGCGGGGCTCACGTATCCGTGCCCAGATCTCCAGGTGGTGGGCTGACTGAGTTGCAGATCCTTAAGATATGGGAGTCCATCTATCCCGACGTTTCCAAAGGAAAGGAGAGGCCCGAGAGACTGAGAAGCCTTGCTTTGGCCATCCGCCATGCGTTTGCCGATCGCTATCACTGGTTGGGTGACCCAGACTTCGTGTCCGTCCCTGAGCGGGGATTGCTGGATCCGTCCTACATTGCTGGCATCGCAGCTCTCTGTGCCCATGGTGATGACGTCGATCATTGGAACGATGACGTTCCCTGGCGCACGTTTGCCACCCGTAGGCCGCATGAGCCCTCATTTGCTCCTGAGGGGACCGCACCAGATTGGTCTCCTCTCGGTGCATCGGCGCCCACCAGTGGAACTACTCACATATCCGCAACGGACGTTCAAGGCCGTACGGTAGCTATCACCCACACGGCAGCAAATCATTTTGGTAGTGGTGTGATTTGTCCTCGCACCGGTCTGCTTTTTGACTCGGCGATGGCTTGGTTCAATGCTTTACCCCAAGCAGCTAACAGCATAGCTGGGGGAGCGAGACCCGTTGCGAACATGGGACCGTGCATCGTCACTCACGGTAGGAGAAGCATGGCCGTGGGGGCCTCTGGCGGCCGACGCATCATCAGTGCTGTCGCCCAATTAATCATCAACCTGGTTGATGAAGGAATGACGGCCGAGGAGGCCTTGCAACAACCACGTATTGACGCCAGCGGCACGACGATTACAGTGCCCAAAACGCTTCTTCCTGGCGCGCATTTTCTACAGGATCTGGGGTGCACCGTCATTCCTGAGGTCAACGACCCTTACGCCATCGACTACGCCCGTCCAAACATTGCGATCACCAGCGATGGGAAAACATCATCCGCAATCGAATCCGCAGCTTACGGAGATTGAGAGACCAACTGTCATGCAACAAAACGTCGAAATCCAAGGTACCGTCGAGGGTAACAAACCGGGGAAAGTGTCACCACTTCGTGCCTTTCTCATTTCAGGGCTTGGAACCGCCCTTGAATACTATGACTTCCTTATCTACGGCTTGGCCGCAGGTCTGGTATTCAACACCGTCTTCTTCCCCTCCGTCGAACCCATCATCGGAACGCTCTTTGCCTTCGCTGCTTTCGGAACAGGTTTCATCGCTCGTCCGCTGGGAGGAATCATAATCGGTCACTTCGGGGACAAGTTCGGCCGGCGACGAATGCTTATCCTTACCCTGGTGACCATGGGTGTAAGCACCTTCCTCATCGGACTACTCCCGGACTTTGCCACCATCGGTATCTGGGCGCCGATACTGCTCGTAGCGCTGCGACTTGTGCAGGGCTTCGCAGCAGGTGGCGAATGGGGCGGCGCGGCCCTGTTTGGTATGGAAAATGCTCCCCCCAACCGTCGGGGTCTCTGGGGTAGTTTCACCAGCACCGGGATCGGCATCGGGACGCTGCTCGGCGTTGGCGTGTTCACGCTCATAAGTCTTGCCTTCGGCGGCCAGCTGACTCCCTTCGCCTGGCGAATTCCGTTCCTTATCGGCGGCGTTCTCGTCATCATCGGCCTCTTCGCCAGGATGGCAATGCCGGAGGAAAAGAAGCCTGCTAACGAAGGACACGGAATGCCTCTCGTAGCTGCCATCCGACGCAGCCCCCGCACCATACTTCTGGCACTCGGGGTCAGCTACGGGTACAACACGATTGCTTACATCGCCTTCACATTCTTCCTCTCCTACCTCAAGGGCATCGGTTATGGCTCAACCGAGAGCCTCGTGGGTCAGCTAGTATTCAGTGCACTCCTGATTCTGAGCGCACCGTTCTTTGCCCTCCTCTCAGACAAGTACGGCCGCAAGAAGGTCATGGTTTCCGGAGGACTCGCGATGGCAGGTTTTCTATACCTCTACTTCCCAATGGTGAACACTCACAGCATCATTATGGTCGTGGTCAGCTTCGCAATAATCGGCGTGTTAACCGGTGTCACCCAAGGCCCGGTTCCTACATTCCTCGGCGAACAGTTCCCTGCCCGAATGCGATACAGCGGCATGTCTGTTGCATATCAGATAGGTGCAGCCCTGGGCGGCGGAACTGCTTCATTCGTGGCCACGGGTCTGCTGGTCGTCTCCGGAAACAACCCCCTGTCCGTAGCGGTCTACGGATCTTTCGCGATGCTTGTGCTCGTACTATGCTCACTGGGACTGCGCGAGACCGCGCACCTATCGAACGCCGAAATTGATGACCACAACAGGGACCGAGCCCTCGCCTAAGCCGGGGAAAAATACCGCCCGTCTGGGAGACGTGGCCGCAGCTGCAGGGGTGTCGCTGACGACAGCATCCCACAGCTTCAGCGGTAAGAGATACGTCGCACCTGAAACCAAGAAAAAAATCTGGCGGATCGCAGCCAGCCTTGGTTACACCAATCAATCGGCGCAGCGCAACGTGGCCATCCTGCTTCGTCCCCCGGAGTCGCTGCATTCATCTGAGTTTGGCACCACTTCATTTGCGAATCTCGCCGGAGCCATAGCTCTGGCCGCAATGACACGGGGATTCAATGCGCTCACTGCCCGCGACATCGATGATGTCGTGGGCAGTGTCTCGCGTCTTGACGGGTGCATCCTAATTGCCCCGAATCATCAGGACGAATCTTTGCGGAAAATCCTGGCATCGGGC
Source organism: Arthrobacter sp. 2RAF6 (assembly GCF_052115205.1). Classification (NCBI taxonomy): domain Bacteria; kingdom Bacillati; phylum Actinomycetota; class Actinomycetes; order Micrococcales; family Micrococcaceae; genus Arthrobacter; species Arthrobacter sp. 2RAF6. The sequence continues at coordinate 7,408 of NZ_JBFRGF010000069.1, forward strand.
CTACCTGTAGTCTCGTACGATCCTGATCCTGGCTTGCGCGAGTTTCACTGGTGGGTTGGTGCCGCGTACGAAAAATCGACAATCCAGCTTTTGCAGCACCTCCGTGAAAGCGGTTCTGAACGTACTGCGCTTCTTGTGGGAGGCACGGACAACATGTACAGGCGAGGTGTCATCTCCGCCTACATGCACTTCGTCGGATCGACGGCTGCCGCCCCCCTGCTTCGGGTCGCAGACACAGGGGGTGGCAGAGCGGTAGCGGCAGCGATCTCCGCGAAACTATTTCGGATCGCCAGTCCGCCGGACGCCATCATGACCAGTTCAAGTATCTTTGCGGCGGGCGTTCTCGATGCTGCCCTCGAGGCGTCCATAGCGGTTCCAGAAGAGCTCATGATCGCCACAATGACAGATGGGCCTTTAGCTGAATTCGCCGAGGTACCTATCACAGGACTGCGAATTGATACACACAGGTCCGCCGAAGCTGTACTGGATCTTCTGAATAAGAATCTGCGGGGGAATAGTTACCCGATCGAGAATCAGCGCATCGACCTACAGCTCATAAAAAGGCGTTCCACGAGGTAACTTGCGGGGGATCCCTCCTCACACCCGGGAATCGACAGAATCAACGTGCGGTTACTCGCGGCCGTCCCGGTCCCGCTGGCCGGCACTAGCGTCTTCATCCCCGGCGCATGCTCACAGAATTGCAGACTCACACGCGGAGTCCGGCTTTTAAAAAGCCGCTGCCTGACAACTGCCCCTGAGGGCAGAATTCCGTCCTTATCTGAATGACCTGTCCCGTTCCTTCAACCGCCGCACCGGAGTCCATCATGTCCGCACCACAAACCTCAGCTCATCTACAGACAGAAGACAGGAGGACGATTCGACGTCCGAATGGTTTCGCCTTCGCTGGAACTGCCACGGCCTTTGTCAGCGCTTATCTCGCGGCCGGGGCACCCACTACGCTACTGACGTACTAGCAGCAGCAATGGAACTTCGCTACACCCCTGCTGACGCTGGCATTTGCGGTGTATGCCGGCGGGTTCCTCCTGGCCCTCCTGACGGCTGGGTCCCTTTCCGATTATGTGGGCCGCCGCCCTGTCCTCCTCGGCGCCCTGTCCGTTCAGCTCGTATCAATGGTCATGTTCCTGACAGCCACTGATATTGCCGCCGTGATCGCCGCCCGGGTTGTCCAAGGACTTGCCACCGGAGCCGCCACCAGCGCCTTCAGTGCCGCCCTGGTGGAGCTGGCACCGCCCACCAGGAAAAATCTGGGTACCGTAATGGGAAGTGTTGGGGTCGCGGGCGGGCTGGGGGTGGGGGCCCTGCTCGCAGGTCTCGCCATCGAGTATGCACCGCAGCCGAACGCTTTCGTCTTCACCACACTGTCAGTCGTTACCGTGTCCGGCGTTGTGGCTACCGCCCTAGCTCAGGAAAGCGGCATTCGCAGGCACGGAGCCCTTCGCTCCCTTGTTCCCCGAATCAGGGTACCCGGACCTGTCCGCGGCGAGTTCGCCGGCGCTGCTCCCGTTGTCGCCGCTGGCTGGATGCTTGCAGCGCTGTCCTAGGGCCTTGCCCCATCCATCGTGCGGCATGCCTTCCACATGGACAGCGGACTCCTCATCGGATTCACGGTATTTGTTGGGCCGGCGGCTTCTGCAGTCGCCGGCCTTGCATTCATGCGAGCTGGATCCCGGGACGGAATGATCCTGGGCGTTATGGCGTCGATCGTGGGTATTGCGGGCATCCTTTCCGGGTTGCTGGCTGGGAGCTTGGGGCTGATGGTTGCGGGCCAGGTGGTGGGCGGGATTGGCTTCGGGGCAGCCTTCGCAGCAGCGTTGCGCCTGGTAATGCCGCTAGCTGCTCCGCACGAAAGGGGCGGGCTGGTGGCAGCCTTGTATATCCTGGCCTACGCCGCCTTCAGCATCCCTGTCATCCTTGCCGGACTCCTGGTCCCCACGTTTAGCCTCGTGCCGACGGTGGCCGCCTACGGAACCGCGACCTTCCTCCTCGGAGTGATCAGCCTGATCCGGCAACTAGGAATTCTGGCTGCGGCCAGGCGTAGCATTCCCCTGAGGAAGATGGAGACTGCCCTCGATGCGGACGTCGCCTAGAGCGTGTCTCCTAAAGCGGCGAGCCAGATGGTGACCGCCCGGAGGACGGCTCCTCCGCGGTATGTGAGTGCGAGTTTGTCGTATCGGGTGGCCAGGCCGCGCCATTGCTTGAAGGTATTGAAGTTCCGTTCGACGACGTTGCGGCCTTTGTAGTCCTCTTTGTCGATGGCCGGTGGCCGGCCGCCGGCGGAGCCTCGTCGTTTGCGGTGACCGATCTGATCGCTAGGTTGCGGGATGACGGCCGTAATGCCCCGGTCCCGAAGCTGGGTCCGGATGGCCCTGGATGAATAGGCTTTGTCCCCTCGGACACGGTCCGGGTGGGTCCGAGGTCTTCCCGGACCGGACCGGTTGATCTTCAGATGACTCATCAGGTGCGGAAACATGGGTGCGTCCCCGCCCTGGCCGGGGGCGACCAGCAACACCAGAGGCCGGCCGTTGCCGTCAACCAGGGCATGGATTTTCGTGCTCAATCCGCCGCGAGAACGGCCAATCGCAGATCATCCGGTTCAGCAAACAGATTCATGTAATTCGACAGGGCCCCCTGTGGCGCGGGGAAGGTTCGTGCCGTGCTGGTGGGCACGGTTCACCGTCGAGTCAACCGAGACCGCCCAATCCACCACGCCAGCGGCATCGGCGGTGGTCAACAACTGGGCCAGGAGCAGGTCCCAGGTGCCATCGCCGCTGTAGCGGCGGTGGCGCTTCCAGATCGTCTGCCACGGCCCGAACTCCGCAGGAACATCGCGCCACGGGATCCCGCACCGGAACCGGTAAATGATGCCCTCCACGACACGGCGGTCGTCACGGAACGGACGACCACGCCGCCCCAGAGACGACGGCAGCAACGGCTGAATGCGGGCCCACTGCCCATCGGTCAAAACAGAAGTACGTGACACCCTTCGAGCATCCCTCACCACCGTGCCAACATTTAGGAGACACGCTCTAGGCCTCGATCTTCTCTGGATCGATGAACCGACCTTTCGTCGCGTCGTTAATCCAGGCGTCCCGCCGCCAGCTGCTGCCCCAGAGAGCCTGCGTGATCTGGATGGTCTCGTGGGCCCGCTGGTAGCGCTGCGGCCGGGGCGAACTTTCGACGCCGGCCGATGGACACTGCTGTCAGAGTGAACTGCTCCAAGCCCTCCGCCAGGCCAGCCCACATTCCCTCGAGAGGCGCGTTGGAATGCGATGTGGGGCGTGCGCTTGTAGTACACGAAGCCAGGGGTAGCAGGCCTGCCGTTCGGCTTCTGAGTCGTAGCTCTAGCATCGGCCCATTCCTCTTGAGGATGCGGTTGATGCGCTCGATGCTCCTATATTGTCAAGTGGTCGTTTGTGGCATGTTGGCGTAGATCTCTCTGGCGATGCAGCACCAGGCCCAGTCGACAAATCGAACCAAGGACACCATGGTCAGACTTGGCCGAGGCCAGGCTGGGCCCAACGCAGCACCACCAAAAGTCTTCACAGACCTTGCCACCCGGATTGGGGTCAGTAGGGTGCGTCGTGCCTGCTCCCGCCTCGGGCAGAAGAGGCGGCGAAGGTGCGGGAGCGGTAGCAGGAGCCGCTATCGGTCAGTCCCCTCTAGCTTTTGACGCCTCATGCGGTGAAACGGGGCGATGGCGTCGCCAACTAACGCCGGGGCGGTCTCATTGGTTTCATGGGCAGGATCTGAGAGTGTACAAGCCGGGAATGACCATCCACTGCATGGTGCAGGAAGGTGAAGCCCTGGGCATGGTCGCGGTCCCTGGGCCGGCATTCGGCGAGGTGGTTGGTACCGGGGTTGGGAAGGCGATAACAATATTGAGAAGGGCAGGCCGTTCAGCCACAGCCACACTGGTCGGCACGCGGTTCATCCTCGGGTATCCGGGCAGGCAACCGCGGTCCTGAGAACTGTACCCACTCAGGGCCGGCAGTGACTGGCTGTACGTCGACCTGCCCATACAGCAGGGAAGCTAGTTTTACATCCTGTTCAACGTGTGTCCGCGGCCTCATCCAACCAGCTGGACATGCAAAAAGGAGCAAAATATGTGTTGCCGCCGTGATCCAAAACCTAGAGTTCCAAACATAAGCGCAAGATGTAGTGATTCTCCTTTGCAATCACGTATCCGCCCCCACGACTGTCTCCAGCCGCGTTGATGCGACGTATGAGACTCGTACTCGATAGAAATAGAAATGAGCAAATATGGCAACTCATAGGTCACACGTGATAATCGACGTGTCCCCGGACGCATTGTGGCGGGTCATAAGCGACGCCCCAAGAATCGCCGATTGGTTTCCCGCGATATCCGCATCGGATGGCAGTGCCGCCCGTCGTACGGTCATACTTGGAAGCGGCGAGCGGCTGGAGGAACTTGTCGTGACTAACGACTCAAGCCTGCGAAGGTTCCAATACTCTATTGCGGGCGGCGACCTTCCAGTCGAGCGCCACCTTGGCACGATTGACGTCATCCAGCTAGCACCCAGCCAATCTCTTCTGGTCTATGGCACTGAAATTGAGCCGGCGTCACTTGCCGAAGCGCTAGGTCCTGCGATCGAGGCTGCGGTTGATGGATTGCCTAAATACATGCATGAATATAAATTCTGAAATATTGATGTCGACATAGCCGGTGGGGACCATTGGCGGTTCCGCCGGTAACGACGCGTACGGCAACCATTCAGTACGCTACGGCCGGACATCGGACCACGTGTTGGAAATTGACGTCATCACGTCCGATGGTGCGCAGCCGACGGCCACCGCCACCGGGCTGCGCACCACCGAGCCTACCGACGCCTTCTCAGTTTCTCTCGCCTTTGAATTAGGGGAAGAGTTCAAGTAACTTGCCCAGGAGAACCTCGCGGCGTTCCGGTTAGAGCTAGGCCATATCCAGCGCCAGGTCTCCGGCTATCATCAGGCAAACCTCCTTGCTCGCTTCCGCCACGTCCTTTTGCAGAAGAATGCCGCTCGGAATCTTAGGCGGCAGCCCTTTCCAAGGGAAGAGTGCAAGTCAGGTCGCCCCCGGGTCGAATCGGTATGAATGTGCGAAAGGAGCAAATCTGATGACGTCCTGCTCAGGTCTTGTCGGCACTGCCGGCGAGCAACGAACGCTCCTCCCTTGTCAGGTTGTGCCCTGCGTTTCCCGGCCGAGCACGTCGTGCACTAGGCCGCATACGCGGGCAAAAAAGAAAGTGCGGACAATGTCCACACTTTCCACCTCGGACTGCCTCGTACGGCCATCGGACTGGCCCGGATTCCGCATGTTTCCGCCATTTCCCGGTGTTTCCAAGGCCTGGAATCCCGTTCGAGTCCCACCTCGGGCACAGTGTTTCCGCAGGTCAGCGCCTGTTTCCTCTTGGGGTGTTGACAAAGCTTGACAGAGGGCAGGCCTTGGTGGTGCGATATTCCCTTTTTGCGCCGGACAGCTCCTTGCCGGGTGGGTCCTCACGCCTTCCTGTTGGCCGGAGCAGACTGACCGCGCCTTCCTGCCGTGCTTAGCCTCGATCCACCGGTCAGGTTTGATGGGGCGGGGTGTTTCTGATCTTGGTCCGGGTTCGGTTGATGGGCATGACTGGGTTGCCGGCCTTGCTGCCGGTGGTGTTCCGTGGTCCTGGTTGCGCCGGGTCGGCTGGGTGGTCAGATGGCCGCGAGAGGTTGAAGGCGATGCTCGCCAGGACCAGCCAGGCCGCGTTGGCGGTGAACTTTCCCGAGGGCAGGTGGGCGAGGGCGCTGTCTTTGAGGTCCGCGTTGACCTGCTCGATGATGGCGTGCTGGCGGTGGGTTTTGTCTGCGGTGACGGTGTCCAGGGCGGTGGTGGTGAAGAAGGCGTGGAAGCGGTGGGTGTCGAACAGGGTCTGTTGGCCCGCGCCGGCTTGGGCGTTCAGCTCCGGGATTCGGCGCACGACCAGACGCCCGTGGATGCGTTCGGCTTTCTTTCGGCCCACGAAGGCGGTGAAGGCGGTTTCGGCGACTTCCGCTGAGGAAATCCAGGCTCCGGTGGTTTCATCGCGGATCGCGTCGGTGTACTGGATGCTGGTCCAGGCCTTCTCGTTGATGGTGGCGATGGCGCGTTTGACGGCCGGGYCCATCCTGGCGGTGATGGACACTTTCGCGCCGGCTCGGTGGGCAGCGGCGACGACCGCGTGGCCGTAGAACGCACTGTCGGCGCGCAGCAGCACCAGCCCGGTGGCATCCTTGCCGCGCAGCCGTTTCACGGTGGCAAGGATATCCGCGATGAATTTCCCTGCCCCGCGCGGGGAGCCGGAGCTTCCCTTGCGCAGCCTCGCGCCGATGATGACCGGCGCCGCGGTCGGGGTCGAGAGGATCCCGATCAGCGCGTTCAATCCCCGGACCCCGGAGTAACCGTATCCGGAACCCTGTTTCCGGTAGCCGTGGACTTCCTTGATGGTGTCGTCGATATCGACCAGGGCGTAATCATCGATACCGGAGGCGATCGGGGCCATGGCGGCGACATTGACCAGCCAGCGGGCGGCGAGGGCGTCGAGCTGGCGGACATGACCGAAGGTGAATGCCCGCAGGAACGATCCCAAGGTCGACGGGGCATACGCGCCGGCGAAGAGTTTCTTCATCCCGCCGTGCCGCAACAAGGCCATGTCATCGATGGAATCGGCCCCGGCGATCATGCCCGCGACCAGTGCGGTGACCTTCAACCCCGCGTTCGCGCCGAAGTATCCGGGCAGCGTCAGCCACTGATCAGCGAGTTCGCCAAGGCAGGTTTTCACCGCCAGCGCCATCGCCGGGACCAGACCTGCGGCCGACACGAGATTGGAATCATCGAACGCGGCTGACACGCGCGTGGATCTATGGAAAAGTTGCACCTACGAGATGCCTCTCGGATTGGTTAAACGGAGTTCTAGACAAACCCCATTTTTCCCGATCCGACAGGCATTCTCCGTTTAACCCGCCGCTACGACCTCAACCCGACCGGTGGATCGAGGCT
>NZ_JBFRGF010000070.1:0-11598 GCF_052115205.1 Arthrobacter sp. 2RAF6
CTGCAACGACAACGGCACCTGGACCCAGTTCAGCGCCGACCTCACCGCCTACAAAGGCCAGACCATCACCCTCTGGTTCAACGTCCACCTCGACGGCTCCAGCCCTGCGGATGACACCTGGATGTACCTCGACGACGTCACCCTCACCAACGGCTAACCGTACTAGCGCGGTTTGTAGACGTCGGAGCGGTGTTCGATGCGGTGGATGTACAGGATGTGCTCTTCGATGTCGAGGGTGAACAGCACCCTGTAGTCACCGCGCCGCGCCGTCCGCAGACCGAGCAGTTCGCTCGTAAGGGGTTTGCTCAGCCGATGAGGGTTCTCGGCCAGTGCGCCGGTGACGAATTCGACGATCGCGGTTGCTGCTTTCTCCGGCAGCCGCCTGAAACCCTTCAGTGCCGGGGTGGTGACCTCTACGTTCCACGGTGCGGGACCATTGGATTCTACGTCCGTCACCGCGGTGGCAACCCGAATTCACGGCGGAGGTCTTCGCCGCTGGTCGTATTGCCCGCGACGATGTCGCGCCGGGCCTGGTCAAGGTCTTCGCGGATGCCTGGCTGTGATAGCCAATGGATCGTCTCCTGCAGGGATTCCAGGTCATCGGCGGACATCAGTACGGCTGATGGGTGCCCGTGCCGGGTGATCTGGATGATCTCGTGCGTGGTGTCTGCTTCCTCCACGAGGGCAGACAGCTTGTCCTTGGCTTCGCTGAGCGGTACCGTTCTCATGCTGGGAATTATAGCCTGATATCAGGCCACTCACTAGCCGGACTTTTAGCCGGATTCAACATCGTCTACGAAAAGTCCGTCGAAACCCCGTACCCGGTCCGGACGACGGTGGGCTCGTTCCTGGGCGACTTCCTCGTCGAGATCGATGTGGTCGCCGCCGCTCCCGCGTTGGCGTTTAGCCGTTCCTGGTGGCGGCGAACATGCGGCGAAGCGTGAAGAAGCAACCCAGGGCGCCGAAGAGCAGCGCCATGAAGAAGTCGCCCATGTACCCCTTCACGAAATTCGGATTGTTGGCCAGGTTGTAGTTCATCAGGTCCCACGGCTCGGAGCTGGTGATCAGAGACAAGGGTTGGCTATTGATGTATTTGGCAGCGTCCAGCCAGACTCCCGCCACGAAAGACAAAATCGCGGTGGCAGCTGTGATACCCGCTATCACCCACACGCCTTTTCGGCTCAGCCCGCCAGCTCCCATCACGTAGAAACGGGCCGCCATCGCGGCAGCGGCGAAGGTGACGAGCGAGGACATCCAGCCAAAATTCCAGATGACGAGCCAGAGAACGACGCCGATCGGGATGGCCGGGAGTGCGAACAGGGCGCCCCTGCCTACGTTTTCGGCGGTTCGTATCGAGGGAGCGGGTGGCCATGCTGTTGCCTGGGCCTGGTTTGCCTCCGGATGCCAAGAGGGAATCTGCGCGCCGGGGGCGTCCATTCCGTACCCAGGCGCGGGACGCTGCGTGGCGCCGTATTCGTTGCTACCGGGCTGCGTGTTTTCCGGCAGGTTGGTGCTTTCGGTCATGTTTCCCCCAATGTGGACCGCTGCGACTGTACGGAACATCCTTGCACGCGCCAGCGGAAATTCGCCAGCGTTTGTAGCTAATAAATGCGTCGGCGATTCGAAGCCGCGGGGGAGAGCCTGGGGCGGTCGTTTCTAGCTGGTTTCGAGGATCTTCTTGAGGTTCTCCAGGTCCTTGCGCGTGGCCGTGCGCATCATTGGCGCCATGACGATGCCTGCAAGGGCGGAGAACCCGGAGGGTTCACCTGTGTTGCGGAGGGTCATGCGGGTCGCGCCATTCTCATCGGACCAGGTGTAGGTAGTCCGCATCGGGAAAGGACCTTGGCTTGTACGCATGGTGATTTTCTCGCCTGGGACGAGCTCGGTGAATTCGTAGACATAGTCCAGATTTCGGCCCAGGAATCGTGCGGTGAAGGCAACCCGGGATCCGACCGCCAGCGGCCGCGGGGTCTGCCACTGTGCAGATCGTATGTTCACATACCAGACGGGAGCGTTGTCCGGGTTGGAAGCATAACTTGCTACGATCTCGCGGGGCCGCTGGATCAGTATTTCGGTCTGGACGTTCACCATGTCCCCAACTATCGCCGAACGCGCCTACCGGGGGTAACCCGCATGGAAGGAACTCACGGCAGATTATCAGAAGCGTCGGGACGGTAATCGGCCTCTTCGGCACGCGGTTCCATCTCCACGTAGTAGATAGCCCCTGCGCCAGGGGCGTGGAGGCGGTGTGGTGCATGACGGGTTGGCCGGTACTCGTGTCCGAAGGGATCGCGCACAGTGACACGTTCAAGGTGATCCAGCCGCGCGAGGAGGCCATCGATGTCCTTGAGCGTCGCAGGATGGGTCTCTTCTCCCGCTACATCCAATACCCAAGGGGAACTGGTGGCGCTGCTGGCGAGTTCCAGGCTCAAGGTTTCAAATATTCCAGCCAGAAGGGCATCGAGCGTTGTGGGGTAGAGGCGGAGTAATCGATGCGCTTTCGGTTCGCGACGCCGGTCGTTGATCCAGGTCTGGCGGAGCCACGTGAATTCGACTCGGCCGAACGAGGACCCCAGGGTCAGCTTCCGGCCGTCCTCCAAGGTCAAGTGGAAGTTGTTGCCCGCCCGGTCCAGAATGCTGGCTGCTTCGTCAACGTACTCAAGGTCTTCGAGCATGGCCGTTTTGGACGGGTAGTACGTGAAATCACCGAGCTCATCGACAACGACGTAGTCTTCGGGAGCCGCGCCGGCAAGCGCGGAATCGTGTGCCGTTCCTTGGTTGAGGGGAGTGCGTTTCATGGTGGATTCAGCTCCTACGGAGGGTCAGCCCAAAGCCCGAATTGACTATCTTCATCAGACCACCAAACCGAGCGGCCGTCGTCGGTCCTTAATGGTTTCCTTACGCGGACAGGAGGAAAACTTAGCGCGCTCCTTACGGGTGAAGCGGTGGGACGATTGACTCATGGAGAATCGTGCCTACGGTTCCCGCGTTTACCGTGCAAGTACGCGGCTGGTGGTCATGGTCGTCTTGAGTGTGGCGGCCGGGCTTGCCACCGCAGCAGCGTCTACTACGAAGGGGTCGACGGCGGCATCGGCTTCAACCAGGAACGCCCACCTTGCTACGTCGATTTCGCGTACCTCGCCTTCACCATCGGAATGACGTTTCAGGTTTCGGACACTGATCTCCAAACGTCCCATATCCGCGGAATCGCCTTGCGGCAATCTTTGCTGTCCTACCTCTTCGGCGTGCTTGTCTTGGCCACCACGATCAACCTGGTTTCCGGGCTGATCCACTAGGACTGGTACTCCTGCGGACGGCAGAGATCGCTGACAGTCTTGTCAGGCAGCTGAAGAACTGTTCCTCGTCCGAGGTTGCTGTCATGATCGAAGGAATCCTCCGCCACGACGCCGACGCGGAGATTGACCCGGTGCTGAGCAGGCCGAAAAAGTTGCCAGATTACGGGATGTAGAGACCAAGAGAATGCTGGCTCTTTCGTCCTATGGCTTGGAAATGATCGGTGGGCTGACGTAGAAGTGCAAGTCTTCCGCAGCCTGACGCCCTGTCCGGCCGACTGATGCCCTGGACTGCGTGGGTCGAACCGTCGAAGCAGGCCAAACGGGGTTCAGCGGACCGCTGCCCTTGCCCTCGGCGGACGCTAGTTCTGGTTTGGAACTCCTTCTGCCTGCCTAACGGGGTGCGGTGTCACCGTTCGCGTGCCATTTTCGTCATAAATCAGCTGTTTGCCGCGTCTGTTGGGTGTTTGTCCAGCCGACATGTAGTTTGCTCTCAGTATTCCGTGCTTTGGGGGAACGGCCTATTCATGCGGGGCGTCGGAAAGGTGGTTGACGGGGTGCGGAAGCGAGCGTCATATGGGAGTACAGGACAGCAACACCGGTTCACCTCAACCTTCTCTTCAGTGACTGTCTCCGTAAGAAGGACGCAAACGAATGTCGCAGGAAGCGCTTCCGTGGTTCGCCAGATTCATACCGATGCTTATTTTCGTTGCTGGAGGTGTGGGAATCTATTTGTTGGCCAAGCGCCGCAAACCGGTGTCCTATCCTCCTGGCCGGGGGCTGCGGCTATTCGACAAAGACGGAAATGAAGTCAAAGGACCACTCAGGACTGTGACGGCCGTCGTCTTGGTCATCATGTTGATAGCTGTCTTGGTTGCTGTCATTCTCCCCTTCACGTCCTGGTAGGGGCGGCTTGTGAAAAAGTGAAATATCCGACGCTAAGGTTTTGCCGGGCGTCGTAACGGCCTGTATTTGCCGGGTTTGATGTGGTTGGCGCGTGGCCAGGTGTAGTCGCCGGTGAGGTTGATGTGTTCCCAGCCCAGGGGTGAGAGGAACCGTAGGAGGTCCGGGTCGATGTTACCGCCGTCGCTGGTCAGGGTGGTGATGGTGCGGTCCACGTAGACCGTGTTCCAGAGAATGATGGCGGCGGTGAGAAGGTTCAGCCCGCTGGCGCGGTAGCGCTGCTGTTCGAAGGAGCGGTCGCGGATTTCGCCGAGCCGGTTGAAGAACACGGCCCGGGCCAGGGTGTTCCGGGCTTCGCCCTTGTTCAGGCCGGCGGTGACTTTGCGGCGCAGGCCGGGGTCCTGGAGCCAGTCCAGCAGGAACAGCGTCCGTTCCATTCTCCCGAGTTCACGCAGCGCGAGGGCGAGCCCGTTTTGGCGGGGGTAGGCGCCGAGCTTGCGCATCATCAGGGACGCGGTCACGGTGCCGGTTTTGATGGACGTGGCAAGGCGTAGGATCTCGTCCCAGTGCTGGGCGATCGTTTTGGTGTTGATGGTGCCGCCGATCAGCGGTGCTAGGGCCGTGAGTCCTGGATCGTTGGCGGGTGTGTAGAGGCGGGTGTCACCGATGTTGCGGATCCGTGGTGCGAACCTGTAGCCGAGCAGGTTCATGAGGGCGAAGAGGTGGTCGGTGAATCCGGCCGTGTCGGTGTAGTGTTCCTGGATTTGAAGTTCTGATTCGTGATAGAGCAGCCCGTCCAGGACGTAGGTCGCGTCGCGGTCACCTACGTTGACGAGTTTGCTGTGGAACGGCGAGTACTGATCCGAGACGTGCGTGTAGACGAGCCGGCCGGGTTCGGCACCGTACTTCGGGTTCACGTGCCCGGTGGACTCGGCTTTGCTGCCGGCACGGAAGCGCTGGCCATCGGAGGAAGAGGTGGTCCCGTCTCCCCATTGTGCGGCGAAGGGGTGGTTGTGCTGGGTGTTGACCAGTTCCGCCAGTGCGGCGCTGTAGGTTTCGTCCCGGATGTAGGAGGCCTGGTGGCGGTCCAGCTGGGCGTACGTGACGCCGGTGCAGGATTCGGCCATCTTCGTCAGTCCCAGATTGATCCCATCGGCGAGGATCGCGGTGAGAAGAAGCTGCCTGTCCTTGGAAGGCTGGCCGGATTTGAGGCTGGTGAAGTGGCGGGTGAATCCGGTCCAGCTATCGACTTCCATCAGCAGGTCGGTGATCCGGATCCGCGGGAACATGGCGCTGGCCTGGTCGATCAGTGGCTGCGCGTGCGTGGGGACGATCGTCTCCAGCGGGGTGATTTTCACGCCTTTCTCGGTGAGCAGCACTCCGGGGAGTTCATCTCGGGACGCCAGCTGGTTCACTTCCTTCAGCCGCTCCTGGAGGAGGGCAAGCCTGCTCTCGAGGTAGTGAGCGCTTCCGTCGGCTGTGGTCAGCGGCAGCTTCCCGGCGTTCTTCATGCCGGCGTAGTCAGCACTGGCAAGAAGGTAGTCATCGAAGTCGCGGAACGTTCGTGATCCGGTGACCCACATGTCCCCGGAACGCAGGGCGTTCTTCAGTTCCGCGAGGGCGCAGAACTCGTAGAATCCCCGGTCCAGGCCGTTGTCCGTGAAGACCAGCGGCTCCCACCGGGGTCGGATAAACGAGGTGGGGGCGTCCTCGGGGACCTTCCTGGCGCCGGTGGCGTTCAGGGTGCGGATGACGTTGATCGCGGCCAGCAGGTCCTGTGCCGCCGGTGCGGCGTGGAGGTCGAGAACGGCAAGGAACGCCGGCGTGTAGCGGCGCAGCGTGGTGAAGTGAGCGCTGACGAGGGCGAGGTGATCTTCCAGGTCCGGCCGGGTCAGTTCCTTGGCCTGGGCGATGCTTTCGGCCAGGGATTCCCAGCCGATGGTTGCTTCGATGGCAGCGAAGGGATCTTCGCCAGTTTCCTTGGCTTCGAGGAGGGCCTCACCCAGCCTCGAGTGAAGGCGCATCATGGCTGCGACGGTGAAACGGGATGCCAGGGTGGCCTGGTTTTGTTTGTTCTGCGCCGTCCGGATGAGGCGTCCGATGATCCGGTCGTGCAGCTCGATGATTTCGTCGGTGACCGTTGCCATGCTTTCCACTGCCATCGCAAAGAGAGTCGCGTACCGGCGCGCCGGTTCAAACCTGGACAGATCCGCCACGGTCATCGAAGCACCCTCACGGGCAAGCTTCAGCAACCTGTTCCGGTGAACCAACCGGCCCGCCGCCCAGGGAAGATCCAGCGCACGCCAGGTAGTCAGCCGGTCGATGTGCTCGCGCATCGCACGTGCGTTGGGGCGCAGCGGTGCTTGCCGCAGCCAGCCGATTTCGGTCAATGAACTATCGGGGCGGCGGAGCAACAACCCATCCAGGAGTTTCCGGTGCCCGACCGAAAGCTGTCCGCCCAGGGTGGCGTAAATGGTCCGGTTCGCCCGGGTCAGGGCCTGCGCGCAGGCCCTTTCAATGATCCTGACCCCGGGAATAGCGATCTTCTTTGCCCGCAGGAAGTCCTTCGCGGCCTCGACCAGGAGCATGCCTTTGTCTGTTTGCGCAGCCACGTCGCCCACATCCTCCACGAGCCGGCGGAAGTCTGCAATTCCGAACGCTGACATGCCCAGATACGCGCGAATCTCTCTTCCGTGCTCCTGCCGCGTTTCCTCACGTGTTCCATACTCGTCCCAGGCCTCGGATGAAACGGCCAGACGGGATGCCAGCCAGGAAACGACTTCACCGGGCACGTGGATGTCTTCGGCCAGCGGGATGCCCGGGTGGCGCAGCAGACACAGCTGGACGGCAAAGCCCAGCCTGTTCGCGTCTCCGCGCCGCTGGCGGATCAGCGACATATCCGCATCACTGAGCGTGTAATGGGCCGCAATGTCCTCCGCTTCAGTGGGCAGTGCCAGGATCTGGCTACGCTCGGCAGCCGTGAGCAAAGAACGCAAAGCCACGTCAGACGTCCTTACCTGCCATGCCGCCGTGCCCGGCGGACATGCTGCCGTTCTCCTGTGACATGCGATGCCCGTCGTTCATGGTTTCGCGAGGTGCCGGTAGATCGTGGGCCGGGTAACACCGAATTCCTGGGCGATGTGCTCGACCGTATGCGCCCGCTTCCCGTCGGGGCCCTTTTCTTCGTACATTTCTCGGGCCAGCTTGATCTGGCGGGGCCCGAGTTTTGGTTTTTGTCCGCCGGTCCTGCCCCGGGCCCGAGCGGCGGCGAGCCCGTCACGGGTGCGTTCGGACATCAGGGCGTGTTCGAACTCGGCGATCGAGCCGAGGATCTGGAAGAACATCCGCCCCATGGCTGTGGACGTATCGATGGCCTGGTCAAGGACGATCAGGTCCACGCCTCGTTCCTGCAGCGTCTTGGACAAGTCGATGAGGTTTTCCAACGACCGCCCGAGCCGGTCGAGCTTGGTGACGACAAGCTGATCGCCTGCCCTGTTGGCTGAGAGCAGGGCCTTGTCGAGTTCGGGCCTGCGGGCCAGTTCCCTGATGCCGTGTCGAGGAAAATCTGTTCACAGCCGGCAAAGGTCAGCGCATCGTGCTGGGCTTCGGGGTGTTGATCATGGGTGGAAATTCGTCCGTAACCGACTCGCATGACCAAAACGTATCACCAACCCCGGTGGACGTTACATAGGCGCGTACACGCGAAGCATTACAAAACCCGCTCCGCGATTCCGCGCCTTCCGGAACACGCCTTGAAGTGTATCGCGAACGATCGTATAGGTACGCCCGGTCGCAATGATCAGCCTGGTGTATTTATTTGAAAGCTTCGGATCCCGATCAGGCCAGGGATCTGCACGGGGTACAGGCTGTAGAAGCTGGTGATGCCGTTGCCCAGTTGTCCGTCGAGGTTGTCTCCCCAGGCGCGGACTGTTCCGTCGGCTAGTAGGGCGTAGGCGGCCCCGTTGGCGGCGGTCAGGGATTGGACGTCGGTGAGGCCTTCGACGTGGACGGGAGTGCTGCTGATGGTGCCGAAGTTCGCTGTTCCATTGCCGAACTGTCCGGCCTGACCGTCTCCCCACGCGCGGACCGTCCCATCAGTGAGTAGCGCAAAGGTGGTGCCCGAGTCGCTAATGACTGAGGCGACTCCGGTGAGTCCGGTGACCTCGGTGGGAGTACTGATGTCGGTGGTGGTGCCGATGCCCAATCGTCCCCAGAAGTTGCCTCCCCACGCGCGTAACGTCCCATCATTGAGTAGCGCGAAGATGCTGCCGCCGTGTTCGGTGATGGTTTTCACCCCGGTAAGCCCGGTGACTTGGACGGGGGTGTTGCTGCTGGTGGTGGTGCCGTTGCCGAACTGCCCACCATCGTTCCGGCCCCAAGCGCGGACCGTTCCATCGGCAAGCAGCGCGTAGGTGGCGGTGTAGCCTGGGACGATTTTTGTGACGTCAGTGAGGCCGGGAACCGGGACAGGGGCGTAGGCGTCGACGGTGGTGCCGATACCCAACTGACCGAAGCCGTTGCTTCCCCAAGCGCGGACTGTCCCGTCGTTAAGCAAGGCGAAGACTGCGCCGCCGCCGTCGGCGAGTGCGGTGACGCCGGAGAGACCCGGGACCTTGAACGGAACGGCTGAGTTGTAGCCGGTGCCGGTGCCGAGCGCCCCCCACAGGTGGCCTCCCCACGTGCTGACCGTGCCATCCGCATGCAAGGCGTAAGCGGAGCCGTTGTTGGCAATCAAGGATTTGACTCCGGTGAGGCCAGCAACCTGGACCGGCGTGGGGCGGTCGGTGGCAGTGCCGTCACCGAGGCGACCGGCGTTGTTGTCTCCCCACGCACGGACAGTTCCGTCTGCCAGCACGGCGAACCAGGCGCTGTCGACCCCGGTCAGCTGGGTGACTCCGGACAGGTCTGGCATCCGGGCAGCTAACGAGTTGCCGTTGGGTCCACCCCACGTCCACACGGAGCCGACCGGGCTTCCGGGGAGGTAGTAGCCGGAGACGTCGGCGATCAGATGGGTGGTGCCTGAGGAGCGGTTGAAGAGCGTGACTTTCCCGTCAGCACCGACCGGGACTGTCACGGAGTTCGGCACCGTCTGGCCGGTGGCGAAGTTGAGGTTGGAGGCATTCGGGCGGGTAGTGCCGGACGGGAAGGCCGTGATGAACCCGAAGGAGCTTGGGTTGGCTACGGTGAGGTTGAACGTGACGGCCGAAACCGATGCCGGGATCCCGGAAACCCCGCCGACCTGGAAAGACACGGTCGAATCCGGGCCGACTGCGGCCGTGCTTCGGGTGTCAAGCATCCGGGTCGGGGCCAGTGGTGCGAAGGCACCCGGGACGGCGGGACCGCCCGAGAGGTAGTAGCCGGAGACGTCGGCGATCAGATGGGTGGTGCCTGAGGAGCGGTTGAAGAGCGTGACTTTCCCGTCAGCACCGACCGGGACTGTCACGGAGTTCGGCACCGTCAGGCCGGTGGCGAAGTTGAGGTTGGAGGCATTCGGGCGGGTAGTGCCGGACGGGAAGGCCGTGATGAACCCGAAGGAGCTTGGGTTGGCCACGGTGAGGTTGAACGTGACCGCCGAAACCGATGCCGGGATCCCGGAAACCCCGCCGACCTGGAAAGACACGGTCGAATCCGGGCCAACTGCGGCCGTGCTTCGGGTGTCAAGCAACCGGGACGGGGCGATCGGCACCATCGCACCCGGATCCACCGGAGCTCCTGACCCACCGAATGCTGCAAACCGCGGGAAAGTCGCAACCACTGCGTGAGCCGGTCCCGGCACTGATATACCCGTCGCTGCCAACACCAGCCCCAGAACAGCAGCAAACACGAGCAAAACCGCAGAACGACCCGCTCCCCGTCCGGACCCCGCAAACCGAGCACCACCCATGCCAAACCCCCATAACAGTAGAGACCAAACAGCGAGGCCGTGCCGGGCGCCCAGATCCCCTTCACAGCGAGCAGAACATACCACGGTCTGCCCATATGGCATCAACAGTAACTTGGGTCTACCGGCAGTATCGAAAGTACTGCCTCTCGCCCTCGGCTGTGAATGCAACCAAATCCGACAAATTCACACCACTCCGACGGAAGCAGAACCCTTAGCGTCGGCTATTCCACTTTTTCACAAGCCGCCCCAGATCAGCCCCCGCCCAGTCGACTGAATCACTGCCCAGGGGGGACCTGATCCTGCAAGGGATCGGGGTTGCTCCAGGTGCCCCGCTTGTCTATGCAACCAACGTCTCACCTCAGGCCGCGGCAGCCGAGGCGGCCAGGACTCTCAGCATGCAGGCCTCGGTGATGCCTGAAGCCGGTGGCATCGCCTCCGTGGCTCTGAGTCGATTGGGAGACAACATCGAAGGGAAGGATCCCGGACCTATCAGCGGCGATGACTTCCTCATGATGGGCATGGGCGTTGTCCCCGGCGGGGGCCCCTTAGGCGAACTTGGCAGGCTCGGCAAAGCCGCAAAATCCGCGGACGAGCTTGCTCGCTTTGGTCGAGGGTGGCGTGCCACGAGTTTCGGTGACGAGGCCTCGAGCTTCGAGTATCATTTCGGCAAGCACGGCGTCGAGACCGGCGTAACGCGAGAGCAATACGCGCAAGACGCCCTGAACTGGGCCCGGAACCCAGAAGGGACAGGGAAAGCGATTCAGCTCAAGGACGGGACCGAAGGCCTCCGCTACCGAACACCAGGTGGCGGCCCCGGCGGCATCACTGACCGAGACGGTAACATCATCACGTTCTGGTACCGATGACAATGAGCAACTTCGAATCAGTAGTTCGGGAATGGCGGGAAGCACCGTTCCCGCGAGGGAGCGCGATCGACGCCTTGGACGAGGCACACGCTGACTTAGCGTTATACGACACTTGGGTGGCCGAGTCCGTGATGCCATACATCGATCGGGGCATCTGGGAGCCGGCTGTCCCAGACGTTCTTGGCGCTCTCGATGAGTTCACTCGCCAAGTTGACGAATTGCGCGCAACGGGCACCGAGGACTTGGATGCCGCTTCCGGCTACCTTGCCTATGCCAAGCTTCTCCGAGCCGTGTATGTCGCCTTCGTGCAGGAAGGGCGACGCCCGTGAACCGTCGGCTTCAAGTGATCGTCGTTCCAGATCTCGCCCACCCAGTAGCAACTGGCGGTCGACGACGGGTCGGAGAATCAGACCTTCAGAGTTTCAGGACCATCGACGACGCCGTCACACGGCGCTGGGCATTCTGTTTTCCGGAGGGCTGACCATGAGTGGCTTGGGGATAGGGTAAGAGATAACCCTCGTGTTCCGGGGTTCCTTGGTTGGGCTGCGAGGGTCCATTCCCCACGGTACTAGGGCGTTCCCGTTCCTTCAGGTGCTCATCGGCGTTTTGATTCAACTTCAGCTTTTGTGAAGGGGTATCGTGAAAGTCGAGG
>NZ_JBFRGF010000071.1:0-10372 GCF_052115205.1 Arthrobacter sp. 2RAF6
TGGAACAACTCGACGGGCTGACCATCCAGACCGCGGACACCGAAACGCTCCTGGCGATGAAAATTGCCGCCGAGCGCGACAAGGACACCCTCGACATCGCCCGCCTCCTCCGCAGGCTCAACATCACCAACGCCGACGACGCCGTCGACMTCGCCTACAASAAATACGGCGACCACTCCATCCCCCTSGCCGCRGGCCGGGACAACTACCTCATCGTCGTCGACGACGCCCTCGACGCARCCGCMASCCTCAARCCGGAGAATGGGCCGGACAGTCCGACAWGACCTTCGATTTCCCGTCGGATATCCGTCCCGTTTGACGGGATCCGTGTCCGACATCTCCTATGTGGAGTAAGCGGGTGGGACGTAGTATCCCGTGGCCCATGGTAGGAGCTTCGGTGCGGGGTGCGGGCCGTCGGATAGCCAGTCGTCACTGATTTCGGTGGCCTTGGCGGCGTGCAAAACGAGCTGGGCAGCGAGCGCCGAGCCAGTGATTTTTGCGTATGCGAGGGCGGTTTCCCCGATAGTCTCGGTGTGCTCGAGAAGCGGCAACAAATGCGCGGAGGTGACATTGCTCAGTTCACCCACGCGTTCGCCGTCGAGCCGGACTTCGACAAATGGACGCTCCGTGCCGTTCTTTAGCGTGCGGGTCGCCTTGTGGAGACTGACCAGCAGGAGGCCGACCCCTTCCGGTGGCACGTGGTTGCAAAGGATGTCGAAATGGTCCTCTTCCTTGAGGACCTGGATCGCTGATCCCCACGGGACAAGAGTGGTCACGCCCGCCGGGGCCCCGTTGAGAGGTGCGATCAGCTCCGGCTCCGGCAGGGCGACGGTTACCCGGGCCTGGAGCCGATCGCCGGCGTCGTACGCCCAGATGCGGGCCGACGTGGCCGCGGTGAACCCGCTGGCAATAATTCTTCTGAACGGTTGCGCGTAGCGGATCGCGTCTTCACGGCTGAGGTAGCCCAGGACCTGGTTCCGCCAACGGACGCTGATGGCATTCACGTCATACGGGTTATCCGGCTCGGCTACGAGTTCGACCGGAACGCCTTCAGCTTCACCGTCGCGCCCTATGGCGGTCGGCGCCTTGTTGGCGCGGAGCGCGGCTTTGATCGCCTTGCTGTACGCGTGTTCGCCCACGACTTCGACGTTCGGCCATTCTGAACGGCCCAGCGACACACGGTACAGCCGTTGGCTTAGGGAAGCGGGCCGGGTTACTGGCGAAATTGGTGCCTGAGCATCAAAAGCGATCTGCTGTGGCGGGGCGTGATTCGCCGGTGCCTCAATCTGGACATGAGGAACCGCGGTTCCTTGCATGGCGCCGGCTGGACTCGCGGTCCAGGTTGCGTCCTCCCACGCCTGCCGGGCACGGCGCCGCTTCCGCAACAGGAACATCACCCCGATGATCCCCGCGGCCAGCAGGAAAATCTGATGATCATTTATGATCGCTCAGGTCGGGCCGATGTTTTTCCATGGCGCCTTCCGGTCGGCCCCGTTCTCGAAATCGCCAGTCTCCCAGGCCGCCGACGCAGGTCGATCTACCGGCATCCGCAGTGGACACGTCCACCTGCGTGAGCCCCGAAAAAGACGCTCAGCTCAGCCCGCACCCTACACTGCAAGGCTTTTGACATTGGCGAGCCCCTGGACCTGCACCGGGACCCTGCTGCCGACAGTGGTTCCGTTGCACAGCTGGCCTTCCCCGTTGTATCCCCAGGCGCGGGCTGTTCCGTCGGTGAGCAAGGCGTAGCTGCTGAAGCCGTTCGAGGTGATCGAGGCAACACGGGACAGTCCCGATACTTGAACCGGTGAAGGAGAATACGTCGTGGTTCCGTTCCCCACCTGTCCGTTGACGTTGTATCCCCAGGCCCGGACGGTCCCGTCGGCCAACACCGCATAGGCACTGCCGCCGGCCGCCGACATTGAAGCGACACCGGCCAGACCCGGAACCTTGACCGGTACACCGCTGTTTTGGCCCGCTGGTCCGCCGCCGAGTTCACCGGCGCGGAATCCCCAGGCACGGACGGTGCCGTCGGTGAGCAGCGCGTAAGCATTGCCGCCGGGGGAAGTCAGTGAGGCAACACCGCTCAGGCCGGCGACCTGGACCGCAGTTGCGCTGTACTGGCCTGAGGCCCCGGAACCCAGCTCGCTGTTGAGGTTGTTGCCCCAGGAACGAACCGTGCCGTCGGTCAGCAGCGCATAGGCGTGCCCGTAACTTATCGTCAGTGATTCGACGTTTCGAAGGCCGGCCACCTGGACGGGTGCATTCCTGTCGGTCGTCGTGCCGTCACCCAGCTCCCCGAAATAATTGCCACCCCACGCACGGACCGTCCCGTCTGCCAACAGTGCATAATTGGCGAGAAAGCCGGCACTGATGGAGGTCACCCCCGTCAGGCCGAGGACCTTCACCGGGACGGTGGTGACGGCGGCGGCCTCGTTATAACCTGTGGCAGGGGTGTAGCCGGTGGTGCCGATACCCAGCTGGCCGAAGTAGTTGTCACCCCAGGCCATGACTGTGCCATCAGCCAGCAACGCAAAGGCGCTGTGGGAACCGATGTCAGCGGCGATCGACGTGACCCCCGTCAATCCGACAACCTGGACCGGGGTGTCACGGTACTCCCTGGTGCCGTCGCCCAGTTGACCTAAATTGTTCAGACCCCAGGCCCAGACGGTGCCGTCAGCGCGCAGCGCATACCTGCTCTGTTTCGCCTGGGCGACCATGACCACATCCGTCCACCCCGCAACACCGACCGGCGCCAGGCTGTTCGCAACGGGGCTGCCGTTCCCAAGCTGTCCGGCGCTATTGTCGCCCCAGACGACAACAGCGCCCGTGGTTGCTCCGGGCAGGTAATAGCCGGAAACATCGGCAATGAGCTGGGTGTTCGCGGAGGACCGGTTGAAGAGCGTGACCTTCCCGTCGGTGCCGACCGGGACGGTGACCGAGTTCGGGACCGTCTGCCCGACAGAGAAGTTCAGGTTCGAAGAACCCGGCCGGTCCGTGCCCGAAGGATAGGCGGTGACGAACCCGAACGACTGGGGACCGGTGACCGTGAGATTGAACGTCACCGCCGCAACATGCGCAGGAATGCCTTTCACCCCGGCAACCTGGAACGACACGACCCCGTCAGGGCCGGCGGGGCCTCTGTTGCGGGTATCCAAAAAGCGCGTCGGTGGCACGGGAACAAAGGCACCCGCGACGGCCGGGGTCCCTGCCAGAAAATAACCCGAGACATCGGCGATCAGCTGGCTGGTGCCGGAGGACCGGTTGAACAGCGTGACCCTGCCGTCGGAGCCGACCGGCACGGTGACCGAATTCGGAACCGTCTGCCCTGTTGCGAAGTTGAGGTTGGACGAGTCAGGCCGTGGTGTTCCCGAGGGGTAAGCGGTGATGAACCCGAACGAGGCCGGATTTGCGACCGTGAGGTTGAAGGTCACGGCCGAAACGGTCGCAGGAATCCCGCCCACACCGCCGACTTGGAAGGACACCGTCCCGTCCGGAACTACGGGCGCACTGTCACGGGTGTCCAGGAGCCGGGCCGGGTTGACGGGCACGAACGCGCCCGGGACCGTCGGCGCCCCCGGAAGGTAGTAGCCGGAGACGTCCGCGATCAAGTGGGTGGTGCCCGAAGACCGGTTGAAGAGCGAGACTTTCCCCTCGGCGCCGACGGGTACGGTCACGGAGTTCGGTATGGTCTGGCCTCCGGCGAAGTTCACGTTGGAAGAGTTCGGCCGATTGGTTCCCGAGGGGTATGCGGTGATGAACCCGAACGACTGCGGTCCCGTGACGGTGAGATTGAAGACCACCGCGGCCGCATTTGCCGGAATCCCGTTGACGC
Organism: Arthrobacter sp. 2RAF6; assembly: GCF_052115205.1. Classification (NCBI taxonomy): domain Bacteria; kingdom Bacillati; phylum Actinomycetota; class Actinomycetes; order Micrococcales; family Micrococcaceae; genus Arthrobacter; species Arthrobacter sp. 2RAF6. The sequence continues at coordinate 3,833 of NZ_JBFRGF010000071.1, forward strand.
CACCCACCTGGAAGGACAACGCACTGTCCGGTCCGACCGGCGCACCGTTCCTGGTATCCAGGAAACGGGCCGGGGTGATCGGAATAAACGCACCCTCGGTGGTGGCCTTCGCCGTAGTACCTGTCACCGCTACCGGCGTCGGTGCCGGTCCTGCCGCTGTTTCAGCCTGCGCCGCGGGCGCCGCCAGGCAGGAGACAACCAGCAACGCTCCCAGAACGGCCGCCAGACCGGCGACTCCACGCCTCAACCGGGCACTTGAATAAACCACGATTCCCCCTTGGATTCCCCCGAACGCGGCGACACGACCAGAACCGGTTCCTGCGCAAAATACCACAAGGAATCGTGAAACAGGTACTTCGAAGCGTGAAATCGAGCCTGCTGGCCTTTGAGCGTTCCGGCCCCTTCAAATTGTCGGCACCAGGTGGGATCCTGCATCATGGCAAGCAAACGTCGTCGCTCACGGAGCGCAGGTGCCGGTGCCCTTGGGTGCGGACCGGTGCTGGCCCTTATCGTGATCGCGCTCCTCATCCAGTACTGGTGGGTTGTCCTGATCGCTCTCGGTGTGGTTGCGCTGACTGTTGTTCTGGTCCGCATCGCAACAGCCCCGCCGCGTCCGCCCAGGGCGCGCTCCCCCAGGCCGGTTCCTTCACCCAAGTCCCGACCGGTCATGCAACCGCCGGGCCCGGCCATCCTCGCTGATGATTTTGCAGACCAAATGCGCGTTGCCAAGCAGGTCCGCCGCGTCCGGGACATGCAGGAGTGGGACTACGAGTGGATCCGGCTGGTCAACCCCGGGAAGAGCAGCCGGGAACTCAGCGAAATCGCCAACTCCCACTTTGCGCGGGGCCGGTCGATAGGTGTCAACGATCGGGACCCGACTGCCCCGTGACTCCGGAGCCGTATTCAAGGTCTCAGGTGCCGATGACGACGCGGTCCCCCGCAATGCCTGGGCAGGGGGATTCCATCATTGTTCAGCACTCGGCCGGTATTTCTTTTCCCGTCGTGTTGAGGACCGCGTGTCTACCGGACTGTGGTGGAGACCGGGTTGAGGACCAACAGGCAGCTGGGGATTGAACACAATTGGTCGCAAGGGTCCCAGAGCCTCAGCGAGCTTGTCCAGTGATTCCGGCGGCGCGGCGATCTCGACCTTGCCATCTTCCGTCAGCAAGGTCATGGCCTGGATCCCATAGAACTGAATGTATCTGCGGTCCTTGCCGCTGTCCTTTCGACGATCCTGGAGCAGATCCGTGACTTTGATCGTCGTCGGCCGCCCTGACGGCTCCAGAGTGTCGTAGACCGCGGGCTGAAAGTAGATGGAACCAGCGCTGGGCGTCGCGATCCCTTGGTTCCAGATGCTGCTGAGCGAACCGGCGGGAGAATCCGGGTAGCGGATATAGGCCAAGATTTGGCCGTGTTATTCCAGCCGGACTCTGGCTTTGCGCCTTCTCGGCTCCAGGATGAGGACACGAAAGATTTTCGCCGTTGTTTCGGCGTTGATGGTTGCGACAGCCTGGGTCCTTGTCGTCACCCAGGCGGTCATGTTTCCCGGTGAGTTCATCATCACGACGATCGCCTCGGCCGTGGCCGCGGGCATCACGCTGCGCCGGGCGTGGACAGTAGGCTTTTCAGGGCGACACAAGGACCTGGCCCTGAGCAGAGGGCCATGGAGATGGCTGACGCTCGGCGCCATCGTCGTCGCGGCGACCCTCTATCTGATGTCGGCAGTTGGGCAACAGCAATTCCTCGGGATCACAGCCGCGTCCATCATGTTCGTTGGTTACATATCGTTGGTCTTGTTGTTCGACGCTCCAGGGCAGCCGGACGACGCGCCGACCCGGGTGAAGCCAGCGCCGCAGTAAGGGGCGACCACTTGCAGAGACTGTGCGGATACCATCGTGCAGTTCTCCGGCGTCCTCTTCGTTTGAGGCGGCGTAATGCCCGACGCTTCAGGTGGTCAAACCATGAAATCCGCATCCCCCACCTCAGTGATCGGCCCTTTTGGTCGACAAACTGTCGCAGGCGGGCTCGACCATCCTGCGCCTCAGGAATTGCTTACGCAGGGCAAGGGTGTCCTCCCGATGATGTGTCGACAGTGGACATAGTGGCCCCGATGAAGAAAACATCGCTCTGCAAAGGTCACCGCTTGAGTTTCGTCCTGACGGGAGCATCGGCGGCTTCTGCGTCCTTCGACCGGGGACTTCGGCACGTGCTGTTCAAGGTCAGATCTGCCAGCGGTTGAGAATTGCAGCCCTCAACCATAGATCAAATGCGATCGTGTCCAACCGCAGTCCGACGCTGGCAAGGTGACCTTGACTGGAGTGGAGACTCCACGGCTCCTCGATCAGCACGACTCCGTAGTTGAATGAGCCATCCGGGCCCAGGCAATCCTCCCCTGCCCGGCGCACAACTTCCAGGCCTCCGACTGAACGAAGAGCAGCGTGGTACCGCATCTTTTGACGCCCGGCCCACTGACGCGAAATGGCTGGAACAGTAGCCGGGTCCGGGTCCACCCAGTCATCGGATGCCTCGGCGAGAACAGACACCGGCAGCACCTCAAGCTCCTGAACCTCGGCCAATACTCCCTGATGAGATCCGGCCCAGACTCCATGCAGGAAGGCGCTCGGTTCAGCCAGGAAGTCCTCGCTGATCCGCCATGATGCCGTTCCCCTTCGCATAAACCACCTCGATCGTCTTGCCGGCTCAGAGCATCACCGCTGCTAAGACTCCTCGCTGCTAAGACTCCTCGCTGTTGGCGATTTCTTCAACCCGGTCGATGATGTCACGAGGGGAAGAACGTCGCGGCTGGCACCATCGTCGCCGGCCTGTTGTGCGGCTGACCGGTCTTGCCTCTTTGAGCTTTCTCACCCGGTCCCTCATGGCGGGAAAGACGACTACCGTAACAACAGCTAGCCTCTGTCGAAGCTTCCTGGCATCAGTCATGACCGGACCCCCACCTGACCGGGGCCAAAAGTTGTATCGAGCATAGGGCACCTCATGAGAGTGCAGATCAGAAGCGTCTTGACCGCCCTCGTCTGAGCGCTCATTTTGGCCCGTGTGCCATAGGCACCGAAGGCGGGGACCAACCCGGTGGTGTCCTTGAGCCTCACGATGGCGTCTTGCCGTATTCAAGCAGTTTGATCAGGCCTTTGGGCGTCGAAGTAGTCATGTCCGGCATCCGATCGACTTACCTTATCTAGATTGCGAACGACCCGTGGCCAAAGACTGGCACATTTACTGGATCGGAATTGGCAGGAGTGAGTTCGTGGTGGAACCCTCAATCGTGTTGACCTCGCTCGACGCGCCTTGTCGTGCGAGTCTGTGTCCAAAGCAAACATTTTTCCCTGGCGACTCACCAGACTGGCGCGGTGGCCGCCTTAGGAATGGATCGGGAGACGTGGTTACGCGCCCGTGCTTCGATAATGGCATCGTTGGAATGGGCATCAACGGTTCTGCTGGCTTATGGGGTGCAAGAACCATCCGGCATGGCCAGGTTGCACTTCCGAGAGCAAGTGCTGTGGCTGAGCGAAGAAATCCGACGTCGCGGATTGGCTACGGTCCAATTTGGAAATCGGCCCTTCCACCCGTCTCGTTGGCAGCGCTTTACCTATCGGAACTACCCAGATTTGGACTTTGCCGAGGCACTTCGCAAAGTTTTGGTGGATGACATCGACAGCGCCCCCAACGCAGGACTTTGCGCCAGGATCCAACCCGAACCAAGAAACACCCTGCCGACCTCCGTGGAGGCTTCCCGTGTTCTCGAGAGATGCTCCTAGAACAGCCCTGTTGGCGGTTCCTCGCAGGGAAGCGGTAAGTGCTTGGAGCGGTGGCCGTCGTCCGGGTTGCAGCCCTTGAACGGCCCATCGGCGGAGAGCATTACGGACAGGTGGTGGTCTGCGTGGTCGCGCCACCACACGCTCATTCCTGTGGTGCCGTCCAGGCGCAGGAACTCTCAGGCCCGATACAGTGCTTCACGTCGGCTGATGGCTTCGGCGTGTTTCCACCACTGCGGGCACCATGTCACTCCGCCTTGCACGTCGAGTTGGCGGCGGTAGGTGGTGGCCAGCTTGTCGCTGACGAACTCGGCGACGTTCGGATAGCACTGCTCGGGTGGGTCCGCGTCGTCCTCAGCCGGCCCCGTGGGGTCAGCTGCGGGGTCTTCCAGCTCGTCGTCCCACTCCCCCGGCCCTCACTCATCAGAGGAGGCTCCCGCCGCGTTCCCCATCAGGTCAGTGAACCAGGGCACGGGTGATTTCGGGTCCTCGTACCAGAGCCACCGCGAAACCGGGCCTTTTGGTTGCTCCCGAACAAGTTCGAACAACGACACCTGATGTCAAGCGGACTTGAACCGCGAGGCTACTGCCGTACGCAGAGCCGCCACATCCACATCGCCGCTGGTTTCCTCTGTAAGCACTTTGGCCAGCCGTTTCGGCCAGAGCACATGAACGCCGCGAAGAGAGAACGCTCCGCCGATCAGGGGCCAGTCTGCTTCCACGAAGCACAGCGCGCCGTTCACTGGAATCTCCCCGACGAGCTCGCGGACGACATCGACCTGTTTGAGCACCCCGTCGACCAGTTTCGTGCAATCACGGCGGCCGACGAGGAGCGTCTCGACGCGTGGGCGAAGGATGCCGCCTTCGACCTTCAGCTCGGGCCGTCCCTTGTACCGCTTGGCGTCGATCACCCAGATTCCATCGCGGGTGATGGCGATGTGGTCGATGTTGGCCTTGGAGCCGGGGATCCGTCGGTCGTGAAGGACTGCAAGGTCGTCGGACGCCAGGGCATTCAACCGGACGCCGAGGCGTTCCTCGCCGACCGCTCCCCGATCCCATGCCTTGGTGCTTTGCCGCTCATCGGATAGAGCAACAGCCAGGCCGCCGAGGCGACCCCACTTCTCGCGGAGCTTTTCTTCATCTTTCGCCCTGCGGCGCTCATATTCGCGCCGGGCGGATGACCCGGCTGTTCCGGACTCATTGACCGGGGAGCTGTCACCTGGTTGTTCCGGCTCGGCGGATACAACTTTCGCAGCCTCGGTGGCACATTCCAGGCAGCGGACGGTCTTTGTCCCGCTCTCATAGATCGCCTCTGTCCCGGCCGGAAGAGAATCACCGCACACCCGACACGTTCCGGCATACCGAAGCTTCATCTGCTTCATGCGGACATGGGGTGGATCGCCGACACAGACCAAGTCTGCCGGTAGATCGCGACGGTTGGAGCGTGGACGAACTTTGCCATGGCCCAATCCTCGTCCAAGGCTGAAGCAATTCGAGGGCATGCCACACCTACGGTTGGCAAAGACCTTGCAGACTGTTCCAGCCCCGAGGAGGCAGACGGTCACTTCTGATGTGCCCCGGCCTCGCCCTACACTCGGGTCATGGCTACTTATGAACCTGCCGAAATCGCTCGGGAACTCGGCTATACCAATGAGCACCGACCGGGGAAAGTAGTCCGGGATTATCTCCGCAAGAAATACCCGGAGCACCCCAAGTATCAGCGCTGGGTGCTTGATGAAGCCCAGGCGGCCGACGTTCGTGCCAACGTTCCTCGGCAGCGCTGACCGTTCGCCCCGATCTGATGTCCTTTCAGCGGACCCGGTAGCGCCGCTCAAAGGAATCACACCAAATCAGGAAATCGCCGAAGGTCGGGCTTGAGTCAACGGGAACACCTCGTTTCGAGCCGCCGTCGAGAGTACACTTCATGGGCAAACAGGCGGATAATTTGCCAAATTCCGACCCACCTCCCTTTTGAACAATCACTCCAGGGACTGTGGTGAGGTGGGTTGTGTCGGTGGCTTTCACCGCAGCCTTCGGGTTTCATGCAGGCAGGCAATGTAACCCGAAATCGTCCCGAACCTGATCACTGGAGACCCTACCTCGCCGAGTGCTTCTTCGGTTCATGATGAACCGGCCGGGACGATCGCGCGCAGCGAGCCGAAACCGATGACCTGGGTGTTACACGGGACAATGCCGAGGGGGCGATACCTCTGAGGGACCTGAGCGAAAGATACCCACTAGTTTTCAAAAAGGTAGCGGCGAGCGGAGGGCCTCCGCTCACCGCCAGCGTCGATAAAGCAGACGTAAGTGTTGACAGTGTCCACACCCGCTTTGACAGGACCAACTCACCCCACAGTTCCCGCGGGTGGCCACGAGCAGCCTTTCGAGAACCGTTCCCCGACAAACTCGGTTTCATCATGTCGTACCGGCACCCCCGCCCCATGAATAGGTGTAGGCCACCCCCATGCCTACCCGACCAAACCGGAACGAGGAACCGCATAACCCCACCCCAGAGCAGGCGGAGGCCCACCAGCCAGGGCCCCGAACCCGCCACCCACACACCTGAATAGGCCACGCGGCGGCCAGGCCCCAACCCGCAAACCAGCCGTCAGGGCGACGCGACCAGGCGAATTCTGGGGGTCGACGCAACACCCGTGGTCAGCTGGCTATTAGTAAATCACGAAGTCGCTCGGCCGGGGTGTCCCAGGCGAGGGTTTTGCGGGGGCGGGCGTTGAGTTCCTGGGCGACGTGTTCGAGGTCTTCGGGGCCG
>NZ_JBFRGF010000072.1:0-10352 GCF_052115205.1 Arthrobacter sp. 2RAF6
AGTAGTCACTGTGTGGTACAGCGAGGGGCAAAACGGCCGCTTTAACATCGGCGGCAATTCGGTTGAGGGGTTCGTTGATCGAGTTTCCAGACTCGACGAGGTTGATGTTGTATTCGAAGGTGCCCTTGTGCGTCCGCTCGACCCCGCTGACCTGACGGATTGCTGCTTCGATCCCTATATACAGAGAACGACAAGCCTTGGCTTACGCCAGCGCCGGGGCCACGTCGTAGCCGGCCGACTTGGCGAGCTTGTGCCGTGACCGGTCGTAGCGTCTGGTGGTCCGCGGATCAGCGTGGCCCATAGATTGTGTAACCGCACGGAGCATCGGGCGCTGCTTCGACGATGTAGTCTCCTGGCCCGACTCTGGTCACCTTGATGCCTTGGTTCAGTGCGAGGGCTTCCGGAATGAGGTCTTCGACTGCGGAATTCAGTAGATTGTCGAGCGTAGCCACGTCGGTAGCCGATACGCGACGGATGACTTGAGTCGCGTGGGTCATGCGTCCTCCTAAATTTTGTTGTTTGAACTACGGTTTGCTCGAGATGACGATCAAATGCTCCGTCGCGGCAGCCTTCTTCTTATACCGCTCCTGCATCCGGCTGAGTCAGAACCTGCAAAAACACAGGATGACGTCATCGATTCTTCTCTCTAGCCACAGGTACTGAAAACAGGGCAGTTGCGAGGACGGGAGGCCCTGGTGGTCTTATGCTTCCGCGATACGGGAATGGCTACCTGTTGTCAGTTCGTCCGGAATCACTTGGGAAAAGCTCGTCCGCTGACGTTAAACTCCACGTTTCCGCTGGAGTCTTCCTAGCCTCAGTTACCGTCCAGTAGTTTGGCGTCAGCTGATAGACATGTTCCGCGTTCGACAGTCTGCTGGCGGTCCGCTGGGCGACGGCCGCTCTGTTTTTCACTTGATTCTCCTGATGTTCTTCGCAGCCGATGGATCATTACGGTCTGCAGAGAATTGTTTTTATCGGCATTAGCCTGTTGCCGGGTCTTTCCTGGTCCCCCGGGAACCACCAGCACTCGCCTCTTTGTAACTAGTTACATCATAATGTAACTAGTTACATTGAGCAAGACCCTCGAAGCGAATCGTCATCAGGGTGGTTCCTCCGCAGGACTCATCTTTTGGTCAAAGTGCACGCACCTGGTCTCAACAAGCATGAGGACTGATCAGAGTACGATGACCTATCCACAGGGCGCCCAAGTCAAGCGTCGCCGGGACCATGTCGGACCCCGGGATCGTCGCCTAATGCCGGCTATTCCTCTCCGCACGACCGGCGCACGATGAGGCGTGGTTCTTGGACGATACGTACCGGTTCCTGGGGCGCGGTCACGATCAGTGTCGCGGCTTCAAGTCCCATCTCGTAGGTCGGCTGTGCAATGACGGTCATGCCTAGAGTTTCCGCCCAGTCGAAATCACCAACGGCAATGAGCCCAACGTCGTCCGGAACACGACGTCCAAGCTTGTGGAGAGCCTCATAGATGTGCCTGGTGAGCAGATCCGACATGCAGACGACCGCGTCGATTGGCGATCCGTTAGCCCGGGCGTCGGCCAGCAACTCGGCGATTGCGGTGAAGACCTCTTCCTTGGCCTCCACTGCTCGCACCGCGCTGTCGGGTAATTCGATGTCATGCTCGTTTAGCACACTTCGAAGTCCGCGGATCCGCAGGATGCCCTGCTCCCGATTTCCCATCGTGATGACAGCGATGGAGGAACGCCCACACGCCAAAAGGTGTCCGCCAATGAGTTGACCGGCCTTGATATTGTCCAGGCTGATCGAGTGCAGGTTCGGCGACAGGTCCGCGGCCCGGCCGACAATTACACACGGCGTGCCGGCAGCGGCCATTCGGCGAGCCCGCGCATCGCTATCGGGGCCGGTGGTGAGGATGAGGCCACGAACCCGCTGCTCATCCATTTTCTGGACGTGTGCCCACTCCCGGTCGACCCGGCTAAACGTGTTGGCGAACATCACCAGACTGTCGTGCGCGGTGGCGGCCTCTTCGATCCCCCGCATCAGCTCGAGGTAATAGGGACTGTCGAGGTCCCGGATGATCACGCCAATCGTGCTGGAGCGGCCAGCGAAGACCCCGCGTGTGAGTGCGTTCGGCGTGTAGTCGAGCTCGGCTACTGCTTTCCAGATGCGGTCCGCGGTGCCGCTGGAAACATTTAGACCGTTCAACAGACGGGATACCGTCGCCGTGGAGACGCCGGCCGAAGTGGCGACATCATTAATTGTGGCCCGCGCCATTATGCATCCTTTCAATAGCCGGACTCCACCATAAGGCGGCGGTCTCGGGTTCAACGTGATCATGAGATCTAACTAGCCCGATTGACGTTGTAAACAAGCCTGCCCACACGTTGAGTTCACCGAGAATCTTTCTCTCTTGACCCGGACCGCGCCGGTGTGCTTTGCTATGACCATGATCACATGCAACTAGTTACATTTACAAGTTGCTTCACGCTTGTCGCCTCGGCCCACAGGTTTTGAGAGTAGTCCGCCAACACGCGGACCGCCGCAAGCGCCCCACCCCCAACTAACAAACGATCCGTGCAAGCGTCTTCGGCGAGTCTCGGTTCAATAAAGGAGGAGCTCATGGATAACGGCAACGCCGCCGCCATCGCCATGCGCCGAAAGGCAGCAATCAAGGCCGCCGCAATTGGTAACTTCGTGGAGTGGTACGACTTTGTTCTATACGGGTTGTTCTCCACCACGATCGCTAAAGTGTTTTTTCCGCAAACCGATGCCACGACCGGTTTGCTCGCTACCCTCGCGATCTTTGGGGTCAGCTTTTTCGCCCGACCCCTTGGAGGCTTCCTCTTCGGTCAAATCGCCGACCGCCTAGGCCGTCGACGCTCCCTCTTGCTGTCCGTTCTTTTGATGAGCATCGCTACCCTGGCATTGGGCTTGCTGCCCGGCGCCGCCCAAGTTGGCATCCTGGCACCGATTTTGCTGCTGCTATTCCGCCTCACCCAAGCTCTCGCAGCCGGAGGTGAATACGGCAGCTCGACTAGTTACGTAGTCGAATTCGCTCCCGACCACCAACGCGGTCGCTATGCCGCAATCACGCCAGTGTGGTCCTACATCGGCAGTTTCGTGGCAGTTGCTGTGTCCCTGACCGTGATACTCACCACAACCCCGGAACAGCTGCTCTCTTGGGGATGGCGACTGCCGTTCCTGATAGCCGCTCCCCTTGGATTGCTAGGCCTCTACCTGCGTATCCGCGTGGAGGAATCACCAGTGTTCCAGGAGCTTCGTACTTCCGGAAGCGTGGAAAAGACACCAATCAGAGAAGCCCTGAGAACTTCAAAGAAGCCACTGCTGATCATTCTGGGCTGGTCTATGACGAACGCCACAGCGGCCTACATTATGAGCACCTTCCTCGTCTCCCACATGGCGGCGAAAATCTCGGTGGGCATCGGTCAGTCATTAATCGTGCAGCTGGTGCTGTGGAGCGTGCTGGGGATAGGTTGCACTATCTCCGGGCGCCTCATTGACCGTGTCGGACGGAAAAAGGTTGCAGTTACGTGTGCAGCCGGCTTGGCTTTGCTGGCCGTACCAGCACTGGCCATGCTGGAGAACAGCTCCTTGCTTCAATCGGTGCTGATCATCACGGTGCTCGCCCTCCTTTACAGCGGATTCACCGCAACCACTGCGCTGGCCATGGTCGAACTGCTTCCACCGGCCGTGCGTGCCTCCGGAGCGGCCCTGTCCTACCAGCTGGCGTACGCACTCTTCGGAGGAACCGCACCATTCCTTGCGACCTGGTGGGTTTCCCTTGGATACGGTCTCGCGCCGGGGATTTATCTGGCAGGGCTAAGCGCAATCTCGATGGTCGTCGCCATGGTCGGCATTGGGAATCGCCGGAAGAGTGTCAGTTCAGAACCTGACGGCCCAGGGGATGATCTTCTCCGCCCCAGCTCGGCCGAAGAAGTAGACCCGTCAGTGACTGCTTGACGTCAAAGTCTATTTTTTTGAAGCATGCAACTAGTTACATGCGTTCGTCCCCTTGTTCGCCGGTTTGCAGGCGCCCCGATCAGCTGGCGTTCCCCAAGCTGTCGAGTGGGCTCAGTAGAGAAAAACTACAGATGAGGAAATTCTTTCATGGCTGAAAAAGTCATTGTCATTGGCGCCGGTGTTTACGGGGCTGCGGTTGCTTTTGAGCTGTCGAAGCGAGGTGCGCACGTTACAGTCGTCGACGCCGGGGTGCCGGGGGGAGGCACGTCCAATGCCACCTTCTCTTGGATCAACGCGAATGGGGGGAAGGAACCCCGCGAGTATCACGATCTCAACGTAGCCAGCATGGAAGCACACCGGAAGCTAGCTAATGCAGTGAGCGGCAGTGACTGGTATCAAGAACCCGGGAACCTTCAATGGGGTGGCGATGACGGCGAGCGGACAGAGCTCCGCAGAAAAGTCGAGGTTGGCCTCAGCTACGGGTATCCAGCTCAATGGATCAGCCGAGATGACGCCGTTCGGCTGGAACCGGACATCAACCCAACCGAGCTGCCGGACCATGAAATCGCCTACTTTCCGACCGAAGGATGGGTTTCACCGGCCCGGCTGATCGGGTACCTCTTGGCGCAGTCAGGGGCCGAAAAGGTATGGAATGACGCGGTCGTAGGCTTTGACGTTGCGGACGGTCTGGTGAGTTCTGTTCGTCTGGCTTCAGGGCAGCAACTCGCCGCTGACGCGGTGGTTAACTGCGCCGGCCCGCAGGCATCGGAAGTTGCGCGACTCGCGGGACTTACTTTGCCCATGAGCAACACTCGCGGCATTCTCGTTCACACATCACCAGTCGCGATCTCAGCTTGCCGTGTTGTCATGGCGCCGAATGTCCATGTGCGGCCTGACGGTGGTGGGCGGTTTCAATTGCACTCCTACCAGCACGACGGTGCCGTCGAAGTTTCACCTACAGGTGAGGTCAGCGTCGAGCAGGCTGCGGTCGACAAGATCGTCGAAGCAGCGTGCGCGCTCTACCCCGGAATTCGCAACGCGACAATCGAGAGCGTCCGAGTCGGGGAGCGACCAATTCCCGGGGACGGCCTTCCCGTCCTGGGCCGTGTAACGGAACTGCCCAACTTCCACTTCGCTATCTCGCACAGCGGTGTGACTCTGAGCGTCTACGCCGGCGGGCTCGTAGCCGCTGAAGTGCTCGGCGAAGACCATTCCGCGGAACTGGCTCCCTTTCGCTTCGAACGATTCTCCTAGACCGCGAGGATCACTAAACAGGGCAAACGGGCGCTCAAAAAAGCCAGTGCGTAAGTGCAACAACATTTTTACTTTGAAGGGAACTTAGATGTACCAGTTTGATTTCACGGGCCGTCTGAAGCGGTACCAAGAAACTTTGCGGGAAGAAGGCGTCGATTTCGGCATCGTGATGCTGCCGGGGAGCATCCGCTACTTGACGGGGTTCTGGGGGTACGCCACGCGCGCTGAATATTTCGAACCCGGCCGTCTCATCTGTCTTACTGTGCCGCAAGACGGAACTCCCCTGCTCGTCGTACCAAAAATTGAAAGGGCCTTCGCCGAGGCCGCGACGAAGAACGTTCCGCTCAACATTGAGCATCATGTGGAATGGACTTCACCGGACGACTCGGGCGATGCTTGGGGACTCGTCCGGGGGTTCATCGAAAAAGAGGGCCCATCCGACGCACGCATCAGCATCGACAAGTCGTTCCTGACGGAGAAAGCCAAGCGGCCGTTTGAGGAAAAGTTCGAGGGCTTCACCGTGGTCCCGAACTCAGGCAGCCTCGAGCGTCAACAGGATGTTAAAGATGCGGAGGAAGTGCGGCTGTTTGAAGCCTCCGGAGTCTTAGTTGCAAGCATGTTCCAGGTCGAGCTTGAGGCAATTAAGCGAGGCGGCCTGCGCGAATGCGACGTGGCCATGCTTGGTTTGGAGCACAACGTTCGCGCTTGTGCCGAGGTCATTGAGTCCGAGACCTACAACGACTTGTACGTAGATTCTCCTATCGGGCTGGGTGCGCAGTTGCTGACCTCCGGGCCGCGGCTGAACCGTTCACACGGTACAGCTTCAACCCGTCTGATCGAGCCAACTGACATTGTTGCGATCGATCTGTGCCGAGTGCCCTACCTGTTGGGTTACAGGCTCGGTTTCGGCCGGATCATCGCGCAACGACCTTTGGACTCCACTGAGCAGGACATCAATGCGACGGTGAAGAAATCATACGAAGTCGGGGTGTCCATGCTGCACCCAGGAACCGTTGTCTCCGATATTGATGTGGCCGTTCGCAGTGTTCTTGTCGAGGGGGGTCTTGGCCCTTACGTCATGCACCGTACCGGGCGTACCCTCGGCACCGAGCTCATCGGAATTGGAATCGCGGAAGGCGTAGAACGGAAACTCGAGGCGGACATGGTTCTTGCCATTGAGCCAAGCGTCTACATGGATGGATTCCAGTCCCGGATCGAAAGTACCTTCCACATCACAAATGAAGGCCCGCGGCTTCTCACGCGCGTTCCGGAGCGAATGATCACGACGTACTAGGCAGACAACTGAGGTGGCCAGCGGAAGGAAGAGGATCGCTGGCCACCTCAGCCATCTTCCAGATAGGTTCTGTCCCCTGGCCTCGAAAAGCATTCCGCCCTTGTGGAAACCGGGCAAAAATTGGTCAGAATCGGCTGTAGCCGCACAGGAAAACTCCATCGCAGATGTACCTGCGCCCAGTGAGCTCACCCAGCGCACAGGATTGTCGATCTCCTGATGTCGCGCCAGTGACGTCGCGTCCCAGCGGTCAGCAAACGAGGCGGGACGGCCTTCACTCATGAAAAGGAAATCTGCAATGAATCAAGTTAAAGTCGCAGTTGCACAAGCCGGATCCATCTACGGCAACACCGATGCGACCATTGAAAAACTCTCCGATTTCACCCAAGACGCCTCAGCAGCAGGGGCAAGACTGATCCTGTTCCCTGAAGTGTTCGTCGGAGGATATGCCCGCGGCGAGGACTTCGGATCATTCGTGGGCGGGCGCACTCCGCGTGGCCGTGACGCGTTCAGGCGTTACTGGGAAGGGGCGATTGATGTCCCGGGAGCGGAAGTGCAGCGCATTGGCCAGGTGGCACGGACAAACAACATCCATCTCGTCACTGGGGTTCTAGAACGAGACGGAGGCACGCTCTACTGCACCATTCTCTTCTTCAGCCCCGAAGGCGTCCTGCTTGGAAAACACCGCAAGCTGATGCCCACAGGCTTGGAGCGGCTGGTGTGGGGCTTTGGCGATGGCTCGACAATGCCGGTCTTCGATACGGAAGTCGGCAAAATCGGGGCTGTCATCTGTTGGGAAAACTACATGCCATTGATGCGCTTCCACATGTACACGCAGGGCATCCAGATCTACCTGGCGCCTACAGCTGACAACCGGCCTGACTGGGCCGCGTCCATGCAGCACATTGCCAAGGAGGGCCGTTGCTTTGTGCTCTCGAGCAATCAATACACAACCGTTGCTGACTTTCCCGATGACCATCACCGGGCACAGGGCACGAGCTCGGACCCTGTAATGTCCAGCGGGGGTAGCTGTATTGTCGCGCCTTCCGGTGAATTTCTTGTTGCGCCCACGAGCGAAGGCGAATGCATCATTTATGCCGACCTCGACCTGGGGGAAATCGCAAGGTGGAAATTCGATTTCGACGTCGTTGGCCATTATTCAAGGCCAGACATCTTCCGGCTCAACGTCGACACAGCGCCGCGACCGGTTCAATGCGCAAGGATTCAAGAGGAGACACCTATCGACTTGTTCAGCGACCTTGGTGATTCCTCCACAACCTTCGAAAAAGCGGTTCACTAGTCACCCAAGCAGTGGCAACGGCGACTTGAACACCGAGACAACTAGGCACCTTCGAGGTCACAGTCCCCACAGTTAACGGTTGGGTACACGTGGAGACCACCCATCGGCGGCACTGTGCAGAACTGCCTGAAGGGGGAACCGTAGACGAGGCGTAGATGGGTGGAGGGGCGCGGTCAATGGTATTCGCGGTGTCAGAGGGACGGCATAGCTAGTTGATCTTGGCCTCAGAAAGAGGATGGACTACCTGCTGGTAGTCCATCCTCTTTTCCTTTTCGAAAAGAATCAGTTAGTGCAGAGAGTCCCTTATCGGCCTTGAGTAGGGCGAGTTTCGTTTAGTGCAGGAAACTCGTGTCACTGCGTCAATTGTGCGTTTCTTCAGGTCAGCCTGGTCTTCCTGCGCTGAGCCGACAGCAGATTCGCATCGTTACAGCTCAGGATTGGGTTTTTGCATTAGATGCAAGGTTTCGACATCTGATGCTCATCCTGGAGCGTCTGCCATGGTCTATTCCTTCCGTCCTGACCTGACGGCGGTATTTTCAGGGTCGGAGGGGCACTACATCGTTCCCGCTGCCCAAAGTTCCCCGGACCCACGCTCTAGAAGTTCTGTGGGCACGATGTGGGTCCGGGGTTCTGCCCGGGACCCGCCGATCCGCATGAACAGCATTTCTGCAGCGATTCGTCCCATTCTTTCCGGGTCAGGGACGACGACGGTAACGCCGGGTTCGATCAGGCCAGCAAGAGAGAAGTCGTCGAAGCCGACGAGGGCAACCGACTTTTGGAGCCCGCATTCGCGCAGCGCCCTCATGGCACCGATCGTCACCAGATTCTGGCTGGCGAATATCGCGGTCGGGGGCGAGTTGGACCGCAGCAACGCTCTAACCGCGTTTCGCGCCGCCTCCGCATCATTCAGGTCTTGAACAACGTACCTGAGTAGGGGCAACACCCTCTCTACTGAGTTCCTCCATAAACCCCCGACGCCGCTCGCAGGAAAACGAAGCGTCCATTCATCCATTGGAGCTGGGCCGGCTACTAAGTACGGGTGGGGGCAGACTCCGTAGGGCGCCGTCTTACCGCCGATATTGGTCGCGGTGATGCTGGTGTGCAGGCCGTGATTGTCTAAGCGATAGCGCGCTGACAAACATAATGTGAAGGGGTATCCGGGCATTGCCCGGATGAAGCACATGAGCCATACAGAAGAATCGTCCTTTTCCTCAACCGTCCAGTCCAGGTCGAAGGCAAAGCCGTGCAGGGCGCAGTCACGTTCCGGCTCGTTCGTCGGAATCTGATATTCCACCCCTTGGAACTCGTATTTACCATCACGGATACGGTTGGGCCACGGCGCTGCAATAATGCCGCGAAAGTCAGGTATCGGGCCATCGGCTGAAAACGGGACTGTCAGATCACGCCCCAGGTGCTGCAGCTGGCGTAGGGCTGCGCCACGCGACGTGATTGTCGCGGTGTAGTGCCCTGCCTATATCTCATACTCCACCCTCACTGCCCGCCACCCCAACCCAGTTTGTTAGGGGAGGGCTTGCCGTTCAGTTCCTCTTTGTACTGGCGGCTGATCATAGCCGTACCGGTGTTGAGCCCTTACGTCGTGGCAATCTTTCGGGAGTCATTTACGGCCCCATTCCGTCGGCACGGCTCAGCACAGCATGATGGGGTGCACCAGCGGGAAGCGGAACGGCCGCTGAACTCACGATTCGCGGCCTAGCTAGTCTCAACATACGGTCCAACTGAGGGGACGGCAGGGACAAATGACATGCCACCCTGGTCGACTGAGATGGGCCGGCCGGTGATGTCGCGGCCTGAGCCCCCGTGAACAGCGACCACCGAGTTGATTGAGACACGGGTTCTGTCACCTCTTCTTGCCGTTGAAACGCAGGAGAGAGCGGACGGTCAAACACGTCGCGCCCTTCGCCGGCCTGGGCTTGCTCGTTGTACTTCTTGATACGGCGGTCATTACCTTGGAAATGGAGCATTAGGAGCTGGCTTCGCCCTGGTAGGCCTGCAGTGCGATGGCGGTTTCGATGCCTTGGTCATGGATGTTTTGGCTGGCATCGGTGACGGCCCTGATGAAAGCCGGGTTCGTGTGAAGGTGGTACTCCGCCTGGTGTGCCCGGTGGAAAGCCCCGAACCCGAAGTGCATGATCCCGGGCGTGACCTGAGATCGGTCATACAAGGGCAACGGACTCTTGGCGAGATGGGCCGTGGCAGACGACAGAATAGTCATAGAGAAGCTCCTGCAGAGCGATAGATGAATTGAAGAACATACAGTTTGGTGGCGAGTCAGAGAGCCAATGACCCATAGCTGAAGACATGCCGCGAGTCCTGACACCGGTGCACCGGAGGACCGCAAAAGGCTCCGGCATACGCCGTGGTAGGGCTATGAATCAGCGTGAGTCGTCCTGGTCACCGCTGTCGCTGGCGACGGAGACCTTCTTGACCCCGTGGATGTCGTCCAGCTGCGCGATGAGATCACGCAAGGGCGGTTTACCCCGAAATCTCATCCGAACGGAGACATGCGGAGATTCTTCACCCACAGCG
>NZ_JBFRGF010000073.1:0-8766 GCF_052115205.1 Arthrobacter sp. 2RAF6
CCGTCTCTGCTCACTTGAAGTGCAACCCTCAAGCCAACGGTTCCGGCACTCCGTACGCCGATACGATCGTGGCTCCCTGGTCGTATTACAAACCCACCTTTGGGCGCACCCAGCAATTCGACATCAAGTGCCCGTATGGCTACGTCATCGGCGCTATCGTCGGCCCTGCCGGTGGTGATCCTCTGCTCACTGCCTCCGGTCCCGGTGGTGGTCCCACAAAGGTCATGCGCTGGGGCACCCTGATCCAAAATGGAATGTCCGGTGACCCCAGGGGGGCTACGACTCACTACACTGTCTCGGCTGAGTGCATCAGTGATAACGGGCAGCTTGGCACTGTGACTGCTGCGACTGACGGTAATGCCGCCGTCCAGGGGGACAAGGGGGCTGTCAAGGTTCCGTCCTGTGCTGCTGCTGGTAAGGGCCACAACACCGGCAAGATGCATATCGACGCCTTCAACGATCTGGATGGCACGACCACCCGCGTATGGGAAACGAACGCTCCCACGGTCGATCCGAACGAACCGCTGTGTGATCCGACCAAGCCTGGCGCTGGCTGCAAGCTTGAAATTTCCATCGACGGCAAGCCCTGCACCATTGGAAACCTCGAGTGCGAACACTGGACCCAGGTCGATCAGGCAGACTCCACCCACACTCGCGTTTCCTGCAAACACGGACCCTATGCCGTCGCTCTCGCCGTCTGCGCACCGTTGGAAGGTGCCTATTATCCCGGTGGCAGGACCGCCACACAGGCTAATACCGACGGCGATCCCAACACGTCGGATAACACCGACTTCAAGGGCAGTCCACTGCCCAATAATCCCGCTCCGCAGACACTCCCCGGTACTGGAACTACCACCGGCACGACTCCCGCCCCCGGCGACGCTGGGCAGACAAGCCCGTCTGCGGATTCCAATTCGCAGGAGTGCTTCCCTACCGGCTGGGGCATGTTCAATCCCGTCGAATGGGTGCTGAAACCTTTGGGCTGTGCGTTCATCCCCAAGACCTCGCAACAGACAGCCCTGCAGACACGAATGCAAAACATCACCAATACCGCCGTCGCTTCTCCCCCGTTCTCCTGGGTTGCTGGTATCGGCATGAGCGCCCCTCATACGGCTGCTTGTCCAGACTGGAATATCGCTATAGCTGGCCACTCCTGGAACGTCGTGTGTGACTCGTCCTTTACGGCTGCTCTCAGAGGCTCCCGCGTGGCCATCTTCGCCATGATGGCTACCGCCATGGTCTGGCCGCTGATCCGTTCTATCTGGTACGCCTCCATACCATTTCTTCGTGTGGCTCCGGGGAATCACAAATGAGAACACTTGGGGCCGGTCGCCCCGGCTGCAACGGAACGGACGGACGCGCCAGCGGCCGGAGTACCGGCCTGACGGGGGGCCGGTCCTAATGGTCACAGATGCGATTTTTAACTGGATCCTCGACATGGTGCAGTGGCTCATGTCCCAAAACCACATGGCCGGTATGCCCGTTTCGCTGCTCGATTTCACATGGTTTGGAGACATGAACTACTTTCTCCCCGTTACCGAAATGTTCGGACTGTTCACAGCCTTCTTTGCTCTCGGCGGTCCCATGATCGGCGTCTCACTCATTGTCTGGATCGTCGTCGGTGTCCTGCGTGGGGGTGCCACGAAAGCATGAAAATTTTCCGCTTCCTGCTCCTGGTCCCGCTTGGCGTCCTCGTCCTGGCGCTTATCGGCTGGCTCCTTTTCGTCATGTCCGTCCTTCCCCCGCTCGTTTCCGGCGTCGCGTTCGGCCTCCTGGTCGTCGTTGCCGTCTGGTTCTTCTATGCCCGTAAACGCTCCCCGGTTATTGGCTCCGAAGCTTCGCTGATGCGCGGCCACCGCTCAAAAGATGGGTTGCTCTAATGTCTGTCGTCTCCGCTCTTATCTCCACCCTGAACCGTGGTCCGCTGCTCACCCCCGAGGCGACTGCTGTTAAGCGCCGCCGAGGGCTTCCCATCATGGGGTACATCGGTCCCAACGGCGCGGGAAAATCGTTGCTCGCCGCGCAGGACTCCATCCCGACACTGCGCGGCGTTCCCTGGTCCTGCGACAATCCGGACCACCTCCACACACGGCGCGGCCAAACTCACGGCGTCCGTAGGGTCCTCTCGACCATGCCTTTCGTCACGCCTTCCGGCGCACCGCATCCGCTCTATGTTCCGCTCACTGACTACTCGCAGATCATTTTCTGTGAACACGTCGATCTGATCCTTGACGAGGTCGGCGGCGCGGTTGCCTCCACGACTGGCGACGATATCCCCATTGGCGTCAAGGCATCTTTACAGGAACTTCGCCGTCGCGAGGTCGTCTGTCGCTGGACGGCCCCCAGTTGGTCGCGTGCTTCCAAGGTTCTTCGCGAGGTCTCCCAGGGTGTCACCCTCACCATGGGCTATTTTCCGGTCGCTCACAAAGACGGCGTTCCCTTCGACGGGCCACACGATATCGAAACCTTGTCGGTCGATTCCGAAACGCTCGTCTATGAAACCTGCGATATCGAGGGCGAACACCAACACGACACAGGACGGATTTGGGGCGCTCGACGGCTCATGTACGCCCGTACCTTCGATGCCAACGTTTTCGATGAATGGACCACGGCGAAACGCGAAAAAATTAAGCCCGTAGTTCGCACCCTGTTCTGGCGTCCCGGCTCCGCTGCCGAATCGGTCTACGACACACACGGCTACGTGGAAAAGCTTGGCCAGGTCACCGACTCGGGCCGCTGCGATCACTGCGGCGGTCGCCGTACTCCCCAGAAGTGCACTTGTGATTCCCCGGCCACGGTTCGCGGTGCCCGTCGTCGCGCTGCCGACGCTGCCGCCGTCGTCGATGGTGACACAGTTGAAATTGTTGCCGGTGGTGGGCATGTTCATGCTTGATACTGCTGTGAATCTGTGTAAAGTGCCTGACATGGGTATGGGACAATTCAAGGCTCCGAAGCTGGAACGCGACCAGGACAACGCGCGTAAAAGTCTCATTCTTCGCGGCTCCGAGTTGGATGATGCCCTCGATGCTGTCACCCGGTGCAAGGATCGGCTGCGTTCTGTCGTTGTCGCTGCGGCTGCCGTTGGCCTGACTGAGGTTGAAATTGCCCGTCTTGCCGGGATCTCCCGGCCTACTGTTCGTGACTGGCTGGGCAAAACGTAGCCAAAAAAAACCGGCCCATGTGCGGAAACACTGGGCCGGTCAGCACTTCCCAAACTCGCTCAAAAGTTTTTTTACTACAGGAAGGGTGCTTGCATTGACAAGCTTACCGGCAAAGGCGCACCGAAAGACAGTAGCTCGGCAGTCCCGTCGTCGCGCCCGGTACACTGCCCGTCGTTTCCAGGGGTTCCATTCCTCGCTTAAGCGGGTCCGCTACTGCGGTCGTGATGCCGTCAAGGGCCAGTCTGTCGTTATCAAGGCGTCCGGTGTCGGTGATGATCGTCTTGCCGGTGTCGGCAACGTGCAGCACTGCGGTTCCGTTTGGGCTTGCCCTGTCTGCTCCCACAAAATCAATGCCGTCCGCGCGCAGGACATAGCTGCTGCCGTCTCCGCGTGGCACACTCCCGCTTACGGTCCACAGCCTAAGAACGCCCCTGCTCCGCTTCCCTCGGGCCGTGTCATTTTCCTCACCCTGACTATGCGTCACCGTGCCGGGCAACGGCTCAACGACTTGTGGACGCGCGGGATCTCTGCTGGCTGGGGCAACGTAACCTCGGGCCGTGCCTGGAAAGACGAGCAAGAGAAATACGGCGTCCCGGTCAACCGTGTTATCAAAACCGGTAAACGCGCGGGGCAGGTCGAAAGAAGTCGCCGGATTGGCTTCGCTCGTGTCGTGGAAACCACCCAGGGCAAGAACGGCTGGCATGTCCACGTTCACGCGCTCCTGTTCGTCCATGGCGGTATTACCTCCGATCAGGCCATGAAGCTCGGGGATTCCATGTTTGGTCGGTGGCGGGACTCGCTCAAAGCTGCCGGGTTCGGTTCTCCCACGCTGAAACATGGCGTTGACGTTCGCTTGGTTGGCCCTGCCGATGAACACAAAGTCGCCGACTACTTTTCGAAGCAAACTTTCGGCGGTCGCGATAAGGCTGGCAAGCTCGGTTGGGAAGCTGCTGGCGGTCAAGGGAAGAATGGCCGTCTCGGGAACCGTACGCCCTTTCAGATTCTCGCTGATGCCATGGACGGCGGCGCTGTCGATGCTGACGGCGTGGTGTCCGAAGACATGGCGCTCTGGTGGGAATGGGAAGAAGCCAGCAAGGGCAAGCGGCAACTCACCTGGTCACCCTGGCTCCGTAAAGCTCTCAAACTCGGCGTAGAGCTGACCGACGAGGAAATTGCCGATGATGAACTTGCCGGGGATGTTGTCCTGGAACTGCGCGACGCGCAATGGAAAGCCGTTGAGCCTCGGGTCGAAGAGCTCCTGGAAGCTGTGGAGGCTGACGAGGATATGACGCTGGCGTTTGCGTGGCTACGGGAACATTGCCGCGTCGATGGTTACAAGCTCTATTCGCCCGGTGAGTTCTCCCGGTCCCTGGTCCTGGTCGCGGCCTGATGGGTGCGCCCTGGCCATTCGGTCAAGCCCGTTGGAATGCCCTTGCAGCGGCCCTGGCGGCTCCTGTACCGGACGATCTGCCCGACGACGCCCCAATGTCCCCCGAGGACGAGGAAAGGGCCTACGCTCTCGCGTCGGCCCCTTCCCAGGGATCACTTTTCTAAGACGTAGCGGGGATCTCCCCAGGTTGGCGTGCACTGCGGGTAAATCCACGTCCCAGGGTTGCTGCGGTGGTCCTTCTGCCCGCAGTACTTGCACGTCCTTGGCCTTAGTGGCTTGTCGTCGCTGACCAGAAAGTGTTTCGGGTTGTCCTGCTGCCACTCGTCTGCGCCCCAGCCGTGCGGGTTCGTGTAGTCGGGTAGCGGCTCGTAGATCGGCTTGGGGGCTGGTGCCGGCGCTTTCGGTTCAAGAAAAATTGACGGCGTAACCGAAGTGCCGGCCACGTGCTCGTCAACGAGTGTTGCCGCTTCCGGTGGCTTGTTCGCGTTCTCCTGCTCGGTCCACCGTGCCTCCGCTTCCAGTTGGGACTTCACGAATGGCCCGTACTTCTGCTGTGCGGCTTGTTTGGAAATCTCCAGGATTTCGCCGATTGCCGCCCAGCTGGTGCCGGATTTACGGGCGTCCAGGACTGCTAGCAGCACGAAACCCTGCGCGGCTTTCAGTTCGTCTGCGGCTTTTTGAAGGGATGCTGTGGCTTGGGCTGTGTTCTTCTCCATGTGTCAAGTTTACTTGACGTTGGGTCGGGCGTCAAGACTTATTGACGTTTTGTGGTGGTGATCGTCTCCGCCCCCGACTGTGGTAATCACCGCCAGAAGTCCAGCGGTAGCCCCCATGCCTTCTTTAGATCCCGGCCAGAAACTTTCCGGTTTCCGACAGGCGGTGGTGGATGCCCGGGGCCGGTGTCGTCCAGGCTGAAGAAAACCCGTTTCATTCTCTGCGGTGGGACTGCCGCGCTTCGGGCTTCAGCCCATGGGAGACTGACCAGTGCCCAGGCTTCCCCCCGGCTTGCCGACAAAACCGCGAAAATTTTCTGGATCCTCCAAAACTCCGGAAGTCGCAAGGCTCCCCGCTGCTGCTGGTGCCCTTCCCCCGGCGTCGGGACGCTCTGCCGCTGACCTTTTTATGCCGGTAGGCTTCCGTCCCTTCCCTGGCCACTCCGGACCCAGCCATGCGCCTGAGAGGACCCAGGCCCCAGGTACTGCTCCCCGCCCCTCTCGTGCTGGTATGCTCCTCTGGTTTCCCCTGCTTTTTCGGTTCCCTCCGCCCCCTGCTGGACCCTCTGCCGCTCTTCAGAGGGGCCGCGCAGCGGCCCCGGCTAGGTAACTTACGAATAGCTCTTCCACTGCCCTTCGGCAGGGCAGTAAACTGCCGTTGCTTTGGTGGGTCCGCTTGTACCTGACGACATGGCATTTAGTCCAGAGAAATTTTGTCGGGATTAGCACAGTTTTTCGGCAGGGTTACGCGGATAAACGCTTCGTTACCGAACCGTTATCGGAATTGTCACAGGGGCATTAAATCCATCGTTTAAGGTAAGTCTTGTTAGCCCAGAAACCAACTGGGTCCCGCTCTACCGGAAAACAAAAAAGAGGTAAAAAAATGGCATCAGTAGCTTTAGCCCGCGTCAGCGGTAGCGTTCTGGCCGTCTCTGCTCGCTCGGGCATTATCAAGAACGGGCCTCGCGCTGGCGAGGAATGGCGGATTGAATCCGCAAACGTTCTGGTTGCCGATCAGAACGTTACCGTTGTCCAACTCCCCCGCCGTGACTCCACCGGCACTTTTGAAAACCTCCGGACCCGCTCCGTCGATAAGGGCGACCAGGTTGACTACCTCGTTGAGGTTTCGATCTATGGTTCCGAGGTTCAGGCGCGCGTGCTGGATCTCTGGCCGGACGAGTCCGACGCTTCCGAGCTTGCCGCGTAACGTCCTCGCCTGTTAAGGCGGGGTCCGGTTACCAGCCGGACCCCTGACCCTGTTAGAACTCTACTTCTCGCAAGGCTAAGGACATGTTATGTCGTCAACCGCAGTAGTTGCCTCTCAAGTAGCTCAAGCTTCGCTCAATTCTCAAATCTCCTGCCGTCCCATTGTCGAACGGTTCGGCATTCTCGATGTTTATTCGGTCCAACACCGTCCCGGCTGCACGTGCGTTAGGGGACGGTGATGGACGAATATGTATTCTCTGCCTACTTCATTGCCGCCGTTATTGGCGGGTCCGCAGGGTATCTCATCGGAGGTATCCAGCGTGCAGTTCGCAATATCCGCGAGGTCAAACGCCAGCTTCGGGCTGAAACCACAGACAACCTCGTCCGATCCGTCGCCAACTCCCTCCCCTTCTTCGAGCGTGACGCCTTCGTCAACTCCTACAGCGACAGTTACCGTAACGGCTCCACCCTCGGGACCGACGACGGTAGTCCTCGACGGCGAGCAATTCACAGGGATAACAGTCGGTCTGGTGCTGTTACTTCTGTTGGCCGCCGCTCTGCTTGCGTCACAGATGAAACGTCCGTGACTCCATGACTGCCCAGGATCTTGTCT
This sequence comes from Arthrobacter sp. 2RAF6, assembly GCF_052115205.1. Classification (NCBI taxonomy): domain Bacteria; kingdom Bacillati; phylum Actinomycetota; class Actinomycetes; order Micrococcales; family Micrococcaceae; genus Arthrobacter; species Arthrobacter sp. 2RAF6. The sequence continues at coordinate 7,084 of NZ_JBFRGF010000073.1, forward strand.
TTCCCGTCGTCGGCGGTATCGCCGGATTCCTGGCGTTCATGTCCCTTCCGCTCCTGGGGTTCGCGCTGCTCCACATGATCGGAAAGACAAACTAATGCTGCTCGATCACGTCAAGTCGCTTATGGCGTCGCCTGTGGTGTCCGTGGCTCTTGCCGTCTCCATCGGTGTCTCTTTGGTCCTGCTCTGGGGCGTGGCGTACCGGGGGCGGGATTGATGGATCTCGCCGCCTTCTTCGCCTCGCTCGTCTCCGTGTTCGGGTTCCTTGTCTACCTGTTGTTCGGCTCTGATAGCTGGCTCCCATGATCGGCCTCGATCAGCTTATGAGTGCTATTTCTCTCGGGCTGGCTGGCCTGTGCTTCCTCGGTTTCCTGCTCTCCCTCTGCGTGGCTGTTTGGTGGGTGCGTCGCCGGTGATCTGGGAAAACATGTCTCAACTTGGGTCGGCTTACGGGCTGGCCATAGGCGGCGGTTTGCTGCTCGGGGCCATGATCGCAATTTTCAACTCCTGGCGTGCGTAGCGCGTGCGGGTCACTACGGAATATTTGAAGGGGGGTGTATCCCATGGAAGCAGCTGTTAGTGCAGCCCTTGCCAGTGCTGTAGGTTCCGCAACCGGCGTTATCACGACGTCCATGCCCGTCGTTTTCGGCGTCGCTATCGCGTTCGTTGCATGGAACGTCGGCAAGCGCGTGCTGGGCAAGATCTAGAGTCCGTCAATCGGCGGATTCTTTAGCGGCGGGGGCCGGTGGTCAAAACCTTGCGAGTTTCCACCGGCGCCCAACCTGATCCCATTTTAGGGGGTGAATTCAAATGGTTCCTTTGGTTGCAGGTCCAGTAGATACAGCTATCAGCGGTGGTGTTGATGCCGCTCTGGCTGTTGTTGGAACGTCCATGCCCGTCGTTTTCGGCGTCGCTATCGCGTTCGTTGCGTGGAATATCGGCAAGCGCGTCCTCGGCAAGATCTGAGTTCGTACGGCGGGGCATGGTTCCGCGAACTGGCATACCCGATATTGCCGGTTCCACCCCAGGGAACCACGCCCCGCCATTGTCGCTTTAATTTCCCAACTTTGAGAGGGGGCACTGATGCTCCGTGTACGTCGACTCTTTCGCCGGATAGCCCGGCCATTCGCGTTCGCTGCCGTTGCGGGCATCGTGTCCGTTTCCCTGATTGTCACTACACCGTCCAACGCCCAGGCATTCGCTGACGGTGGCCTGATCTCCGCCCCTGTTATCGCCGGTGCTGTCGAGGCTGTTAGCGGCACCGTCGTCACAGCCGCGGTTGTCTCCAATCCCATCGGCTGGACCGTTGCCGCCGTCGTCGGCATCGGCATTGGCCTGTACGCCACAAAAGACTTCTGGATCCAGTTCAATCCCGGCCAACTGTTCGTGAACAACAATGGCATTACTAATCCCGGCCCTGGTGGCGTCGTTGATCCGCGCGTTTCCATTACCAGCTTCACCCAACTGGATAATGCCACCGTTCGCGTGGCCATCGCCACCACGGCTCCCCCGGCTGGCACGCCCGATACTTATTACACCGTCTCTGCTCACTTGAAGTGCAACCCTCAAGCCAACGGTTCCGGCACTCCGTACGCCGATACGATCGTGGCTCCCTGGTCGTATTACAAACCCACCTTTGGGCGCACCCAGCAATTCGACATCAAGTGCCCGTATGGCTACGTCATC
>NZ_JBFRGF010000074.1:0-8642 GCF_052115205.1 Arthrobacter sp. 2RAF6
ATCATCGTTCGACTTGCATGTGTTAAGCACGCCGCCAGCGTTCATCCTGAGCCAGGATCAAACTCTCCGTTGAAGTAAAACAAAAACAGACACAACCACAACCACCGGAAATAACGGCCGAAGGGCTGCACAAAATTTGAAACCAGCTGAAAACCAGACCCCACCCACAGGGGCGGACAGGGCCCGGCAAAATCAACCAATTCATAAAAACAAATCGGTATCAACAAACTTGGCACACTATTGAGTTCTCAAACAACAGACACACCCGGCACCACCCACACCCAACCAAGGGTCCAGGATCGCTCCGGAGCAACTTTCCAAACTTACCGGCTGCTAGCCTCCTAGTCAAATCGGCGTTCTTGACTTGATTTTCACGAGGAACTTAGTCAACTTCACCGATCTCCACTGGGGAGCAGCGCGGGTACTAACTATACCACCAGTTCTCCGGGGAGGCAAAACCCCCACCAGACGGATCCCGGCGCTTCAGCGGTCGTCCGCGGGATCCACGCAAAGGGCCCGGAAACTCAAGTCTTCCGGACCCTTCACCCTCAAACAAGCAGAACAACTACCCCACCGGCGCGAACCAGGAAGCTCCGAGCGGGGGCAAGGTAACGGTCAGTGCAGCAGGCAGTCCTTCCGCCCCGGGTGCGGTGGCAAGCAGTTCACCACTGTTGATCACACCCGAGCCTCCGTACACGTCGGCGTCTGTGTTGAGTACTTCCTGCCATGCGCCGGCAGACGGGACGCCAAGCACATAGTCCTGGTGCGGGCCTCCCGAGAAATTCACGGCGCACACCAAGGGGTTTCCGTCGTGGTCCCACCGGATAAAGGTCAGTACGTTGCGATCCGCGTCCGCACCGTTGATCCACTGGAAACCGCCAGGCTCGTTGTCCCGGACATGCAGGGCCGGCGTCGAACTGTACAGCGTGTTCAATTCGCGGGTGAGCAATTGCAGTCCGCGGTGCGCGGGGATGTCGGCAAGGAACCAGTCGAGCCCGTGCTGTTCGGACCATTCGGCCTCTTGGCCGAATTCGGTGCCCATGAAGATGAGCTGCTTGCCCGGGTGCGCCCACTGGTACGCCATGAATGCCCGCAGGTTGGCGAGCTGCTGCCAGCGGTCGCCCGGCATCTTGCGCAGCATGGATCCCTTGCCGTGCACTACCTCGTCGTGGCTGATGGGCAGCAGGAAGTTCTCGGTGAAGGCATAGACCATGGAGAACGTCACCGTACCGTGGTGCCAGCGGCGGTTCACCGGGTTTTCGGAGATGTACTTGAGGGAGTCATGCATCCAGCCCATGTTCCATTTGAGGCCGAATCCCAGACCGCCATGGTTGGTCGGTGCGGTGACGCCGGGGAACGCTGTGGATTCCTCGGCAATGGTCACTGCGCCCGGGTGGGTCTTGTAGATCGTGGCGTTGACCTCTTGGAGGAAGGAGATGGCTTCCAGGTTCTCGCGGCCGCCGTGGACGTTGGGGAACCACTCCCCTTCCTCGCGGGAATAGTCCCGGTAGAGCATGGAGGCCACGGCGTCCACCCGAAGCCCGTCGATGTGGAATTCCTCAAGCCAGTACAAGGCATTCGCGACCAGGAAGTTGCGAACCTCGGTGCGGCCGAAGTCGAAGATGAGCGTGCCCCAGTCCGGGTGCTCGCCGAGCCGGGGATCGGAGTGCTCGTACAGTGGTTCGCCGTCGAAGCGGGCAAGAGCCCATGCGTCCTTCGGGAAGTGGGCGGGGACCCAGTCAAGGATGACGCCGATGCCCGCTTGGTGCAATGAATCGACCAGGAACCGGAACTCATCCGGATGTCCGAAGCGGGAGGTCGGAGCAAAGTAGGACGTGACTTGGTAGCCCCATGAACCACCAAAGGGGTGCTCGGCCACCGGCATGAACTCGACGTGGGTGAAGCCAAGCCACTTCACGTACTCCACGAGGTCCTTGGCCAGCTCCTTGTACCCGAGGCCAAGGCGCCAGGAACCAAGGTGGACTTCGTAGACGCTCATGGGCGAGTTGTGCGGATCCTTGTTGGCGCGCGCCGTCATCCAGGCGTCGTCCTTGAAGCGGTAGCCGGATTCCACCACGCGTGACGCGGTCAGGGGGGGAACTTCGGTGCCGAAGGCGAGCGGGTCGGCTTTCTCCACCCAATGGCCGGCCTTGGTGAGTAGCTCGAATTTGTAGCACGCCCCTGCTACAACCCCCGGGATGAAGACTTCCCAGACGCCTGAAGACCCGAGGGAGCGCAAGGCATGCTCACGCCCGTCCCAAGAGTTGAAGTCGCCCTTGACGCGGACTGCCTGTGCGTTGGGCGCCCAGACGGCGAAGGAGACGCCGTCCACATCGCCGAGCGGGGAGCGGTAGTGCTGGACATGGGAGCCCAGTGTGTCCCAGAGCCGTTCGTGCCGGCCTTCTCCGATGAGGTGCAGGTCCACCTCGCCGACGGTTGGAAGGTAGTGGTAGGGATCGTTGATCGTCACCGGTGCGGAATCGCCGTACACAACGTCCAGGCGGTAGTCCGGCACGTGGCCGTGCTGCAGCGGTTCGAGGACCGCCACCCAGACCCCGTCGGTCTCGTGGGTCATCGGGGTGGAACCGGCTTCGGTGACTACAGTTACCTCCGCCGCGAGGTGCTTGACCGTGCGGATGGTGACGTGGCCGTGGTCGTCAAGGTGGGCGCCCAGCACCGAGTGCGGGGCGTGGTGCGCACCAGCGGCCACCCGGCCCAGGGTAGCGGCGTCCACATACAGCGGGACTCGGGGCCGTTCGGTACGTGCTGAGCCTGTCATTTCCTTACCTTCCGATGTCGCCGCGGCATCCGTGCCGGGGCTTGTGTTTCCGAGGAGCTGCCGCGAAGCATTGACCGGAATGGGCAACCAGTCCGGCCTGTTCCGCAGCTCGTAGATCACCTCGTACAAGGCCTTGTCCAGCCACAATGCCACAAACAGCGGCGATCGGCGGTCAATAGTTCCAGGGGTGATGTCGCCGTAGCCGGCCAGGAACGCCTCGGCGCAGTCGTCAACCCACGTAGCGGGAACCCGGGCGCCCGGGTTCTCGCGGATGGCCGCACCGGCCGCGTAGTCGAAGGACCGCAGCATTCCGACGACGTCCCGCAGGGGAACGTCTGGAATGTTACGGTGTTCGATCGGCCTCAGGGGTTCGCCCTCAAAGTCCAGGATCGCCCACCGGGCCGGTTGGCCCGCGGCGCCGGGCACCAAGAGGATCTGGCCCAGGTGAAGGTCTCCGTGGATGCGCTGCAGCGTCCCGGCTTCCTTGCCGGACAGTTGCGTCAGGAGTGCCTCAAGCTGCTGCTCATGGGGCCCGACGGCGGTGCCGGCCTCAGCCCATGACTGGCGCACGCGCCGGGCTACTTCGGGCGCGATGTCCTGGCCCGGAACGCGTTCCCGCGCGGTTCCGAGGGTTTCCGCGAGCCGCAGGTGCACGGTGGCAGTCGCCTGGCCCAGCTGGCGGGCTTTTGTGGCAAAGTCCTTGCCTGATGCCGCAGCGTCGACGGCGAGGCGCCAAGCGTCCTGCCCGCCGGCGAGGAATTCGTGGGCAACGGCGAAATCCGCCGAGGCTGTGCCGTGCCGGCCCAGAGGTGTCCGTACCTCCCAGGTTCCGGTAATCCAGCCGAGCGTGGAGGGCACTTCCTTCGTTCCCGCCGAGGTCAAGGCCGCGCCCACCTCCACCTCGGGGTTCTTGCCGACCGACAGGACCCGGAAGATCTTCACGATCGCCGCGGACACGCCGTCGTCGACGATCACCGAAGTGTTGGACTGCTCGCCGGAAGAGACCCGCACGGATCCTGAGGCGGTGGGCAGCCGCAGGCTGCCCGGCACGGTATGTCCGCTCGCGGTGCACTCCCCTTCGCCGGGCTCGGCGGACGCCTGACCCCGGATGAGATCGAGCCATACAGTCACAAAGTCAGGATCGTGGGGGGCGTCGTACACCCAGACCGGCGGGTCCTCATCGCTTGTTCCGCCGATCTGGCCCACTAAGGCAGTTGCCAACGCGGGCGCGGGCGCGGAGCGAAAGCTGAGCGGTACTTGGATGATGTCAGTCTGCCTCCCGCCATCGGCCGTGGCGTAGGCAACGGAGATGAGCTGGACCTCCAGGCCGGTCCCGGTGGCGGGCGCGGGAAGCCCGAACGAGCCGACGAAATCCAGTTCGAATAACCCTGCCTTGACGGGAAACCAGCGCTGCCGGGGCAGCCATTCCTTGAGCAGGGAGGCCAGGACCGTGGTGGGCGCCATGTGACTCATGTCAGCCTTCGATGGAGAGCACTGGGATGGCCTGGGTGTACGGCGAGGAGCCGGTGGAACCCGCCGAACGTATCCGCAGCCAGAAGAAGTCGTGGCTGCCGAGTGTGAGGGTCAGGGAGCCGTCGGCGCCGATTCCCGGGAAAGGCTGGCCTCCGAACACATCCCTTAGACCTCTTCCGGCGTATTCAGGGATGTCCAAAGTGGTAGCAACCGGATGTTGGGACAAGTTGAAAACGCAAAGAATGGATTCGGCATCCTCGCCTTCCGGATTGTCCTCCCGGAGTTCGCGCAAATAGGCAAGAACCACCTCGTGGTCTGCCGGAACGTTCCGGTAGCCTCCTAGCCCGAAGACCGCGTGGTTCCTCCGGACGCTCAGGATCTGGCGTGTCCAGCGCAGGAGCGAACCGGAATGGGCCGCTTCGGCCTCAACGTTCGCCATGCTGTAGTTGTAGACCAGCGACTGGATGACGGGCAGGTAGAGCTTTCCGGGATCGGCATTGGAGAAACCTGCGTTGCGGTCCGGGTTCCATTGCATCGGCGTGCGGACGGCGTCGCGATCGTCAAGCCAGATGTTGTCTCCCATCCCGATTTCATCGCCGTAGTACAAGAAGGGGCTGCCGGGCAGGGAAAGCAGCAACGCATTGATCAGCTCCATCTCGGAGCGGGAGTTGTCCAGCAGGGAAGCGAGCCTGCGCCGGATGCCGATGTTGGCCCGCATACGCGGATCCGGCGCGTACCAGCCCAGCATGGCGGCACGTTCGTCGGCGGTGACCATCTCCAGGGTGAGTTCGTCGTGGTTGCGCAGGAAGGTGCCCCATTGCGCGCCGGCCGGGATTCCCGGGGTATCCCGCAGTGTCTCGATGATGGGGGCGGCTTTCTGGTCGCGGAGCGCGTAGTACAGGCGCGGCATGATGGGAAAGTGGAAGGCCATGTGGCACTCCGGTTCTTCCTCCGTGCCGAAGTACTCCACGACGTCGTGCGGCGGTTGGTTGGCTTCGGCGATGATCACACGGCCGGGGTAGTTCTCGTCCACCATCTTCCGAAGGTCCCGCAGGAAGCCGTGCGTGGCCGGCAGGTTCTCGCAGTTGGTGCCCTCTTCTTCGAAGAGGTACGGGATGGCATCTGCCCGGAATCCGTCAATGCCTTGGTCCAGCCAGAACTTGACGACGTCGTGGACGGCCTCGATGACCTTGGGGTTTTCGAAGTTCAGGTCGGGCTGGTGGCTGAAGAAGCGGTGCCAGAAGAACTGCCGGCGGATCGGATCGAACGTCCAGTTCGACTCTTCCGTATCCACGAAGATGATGCGCGCGTCCTGGTACTTCTCGTCGGTGTCACTCCACACGTAGAAGTCGCCGAACGGGCCATCCGGGTTCTTGCGTGACTCCTGGAACCAAGGGTGTTGGTCCGAGGTGTGGTTCAGCGGGAGGTCGATGATGACCCTGACGCCCCTCGCATGGGCTTCGGCCACGAGCCGCTTGAAGTCGCTGATGGTGCCGAACTCGTCCAACACGGACGTGTAATCGGAAATGTCGTAACCACCGTCGCGCAAAGGCGAATCGAAGAACGGCGGGAGCCACAAACAATCCACCCCGAGCCACTGCAGATAATCCAGTTTGTCGATCAGTCCGTGGAAGTCACCGGAACCGTCACCATTCGCATCCGCGAAGGCCCTCACCAACACTTCGTAGAAAACAGCCTTCCGATACCAATGAGGGTCATGTTGAAGACCCGGGGCATTCAGCTCGAAAGTGTTCTTCGGCGTGAAGTACTGACTTTGACCCTGCGGATTGAAGCTCACTAAGGCTACCTCCGGATATTGAGAATGTGTGCCGGCTCTACGTGGGCGTCCAGTCGGACGTAGTTGTACTCGCCCCACTCCCAGCTTTCGCCGCTGACCAAATCATCCACCCAGAACCGTCCGTTGGCGGTGAAGTCGGACGGATCCAGCGAAAGAGCGGAGAGATCCAGGGTCACAGTGCTTTCCCTGGTGCCGTGGGGATCGACGTTGACCACAATGATCAAGGTGTCCTTGCTGCCGTCGGGCAAGGTCTTGTGCTTTGAGAACACGATGGTTGCGTCATCCGTGCTGTGATGCAAAGTCAGGTTCTGCAGGTCACCCAGGGCCGGGTGGGCCTTCCGGATGGCGTTAAGCCGCGTGATGTACGGGGCGAGACTGTGCCCGGAAGCCGCAGCGGCATCCCAGTTGCGGTCCTTGAACTCATATTTCTCGTTGTCGATGTACTCTTCGGCACCGGGACGCGCCACATGCTCGTACAGCTCGAAACCGGCGTAGACACCCCAGAGCGGGCTGGCCGTGGCGGCCAGTGCTGCGCGGATGCGGAACGCAGCCGGACCGCCGTATTGGAGGTATTCGGTGAGGATATCCGGGGTGTTGACGAAGAAATTGGGTCGGAAGTACGCCGGAGATTCGTGGCTTACCTCCTGGAAATACGATTCCAGTTCGGTTTTGGTGTTCCGCCACGTGAAGTACGTGTACGACTGTTGGAAACCTGCCCGGCCGAGGGCGTGCATCATCGCGGGGCGGGTGAACGCCTCGGCGAGGAAAACGACGTCGGGGTACTTTTTGTTGACCTTGCCGATCAGCCATTCCCAGAACCACACCGGTTTGGTGTGGGGGTTGTCCACACGGAAAATCTTCACGCCGTGGCTCACCCAGAGGAAGACGATCCGCAGGATTTCCTTGGACAGACCCGCGGGATCGTTGTCGAAGTTCAGCGGGTAGATGTCCTGGTACTTCTTGGGCGGGTTTTCGGCATAGGCTATGCTGCCGTCCACGCGGGTGGTGAACCATTCAGGGTTGGTCTTCACCCAGGGATGGTCCGGGGCGGCCTGCAGCGCCAAGTCCAGCGCCACCTCGAGGCCCAGCTCATTGGCGCGGGCCACAAAGGCGTCGAAATCCTCGAACGATCCCAATTCCGGGTGGATGGCGTCGTGGCCGCCGGCTTCGGAGCCGATGGCCCACGGCGAGCCGGGATCCTGCGGACCCGGAGTCAAGGTGTTGTTGCGTCCCTTGCGGTGCTGGAAACCAATCGGGTGGATGGGCGGCAGGTAGATGACGTCGAAGCCCATGTCCGCAACGGCGTCGAGCCTCTTGGCCGCCGTCGTGAAGTTGCCTGAAGTCCACGTTCCCGTGGTGGGGTCGAAAACGGCACCTTCGGAACGGGGGAAGAATTCGTACCAGGCCCCGCGGCCGGCGAGGTCACGCTCCACGAGGAGAGGGTATTGTTCCGAGACGGTCACCAGTTCACGGATCGGCTGGCGCTCGACGACGGCTGCGACCTCTGCGCTGAAGCCGGCGGCAAGGCGCTCCTCGGCAGTCTTCGAAGTATCGGCGAGGCCTTCAGAGGCAGCGCGAAGGATGCGCTTGTCCGCCCCGTTTCTCGTGCTTTCACCGGCCGCTTCCGCGAGTAGCGCGACGCCCTCGGCGAGCATCAGCTCCACGTCGATGCCGGCCTCGACCTTCACCTCCGCGTTGTGATGCCATGTGCCGTAGCGGTCGTGCCAGGCCTCGACTGCGAAGGTCCAGGCTCCGGGCGCGGTCGGGGTCAGCAAGCCCTCCCAACGGTCGGTTCCCTTGCCACGCTCACCCGGTGCCGGGGCGAGCCGGACACGCTGGCGTTCCTTGCCTTTGGGGTCCAGCAGGACGGCGCTCACCCCCAGCTGGTCGTGGCCCTCACGGAAGACCGTGGCGCCAACCACCAAATCTTCACCAGGCAAGGCCTTGGCCGGGAACCGGCCTTCCTCGATCACGGGCTGCACAGCCGTGATCGGGAATCTGCCGAACCTGAGACCTTCGGTGATACCGGTCTTCTGCTTGGACTTGGATGCTGAGCTGGATCGCGGTGCTGCAGTAGTGGTCACAACCTCGACGTTAGCGAGAAAAATCGCATTTTGCGAAGAGGTACCCCAGACTCTTCCGCGCAATGTGTCATTTACCTAAAAGAAACCGAAAGCTGTTCCTGCTGTCTACCGAGTGGATTAGTGTGACGCTCGTGAAGGCAATTCGAAGGTTTACCGTCCGTACCCTGCTCCCCGAGCCGATCCGGCCACTGGCGCGTCTCGCCACGAATCTGCGCTGGTCATGGCACCGGCCTACCCGTGAGCTCTTTGAGAGCCTTGACCAGGAATTGTGGGAGGAGAGCCGCCACGATCCAATAAGCCTCCTCGGGTCAATCAGCCGCGACCAGCTGGACCAACTTGCTTCCAACAATGAACTTGTCGAGCGTGTCCAGCACGCGGCTGCGGACCTGGACCGGTACCTCAGTGAGCCGCGCTGGTACCAGGGCCTGGGTCCGGACGCTCCGGCGTGCATCGCCTATTTCTCGCCCGAGTTCGGGATCACCGAGGTGCTTCCGCAGTATTCCGGCGG
>NZ_JBFRGF010000075.1:0-7848 GCF_052115205.1 Arthrobacter sp. 2RAF6
TTCTCGTACAACATGGGGGATCCGGACTCCCGCAACGACAAGGATTCCGCGCCCCACATGATGATGGGTGTGGTCATCAACCCGTTCTTCGACTGGGACGGTGACCACCTCCCGCGGATCCCGTACCACCGGTCCGTGATCTATGAGGCGCACGTCAAGGGCCTGACCCGGCTCCACCCCGAGGTTCCGGAAGAGCAGCGTGGCACGTACGCCGGTGTGGCCCATCCGGCGGTGATTTCCCATCTGCAGAAGCTCGGGGTCACGGCGATCGAGCTTATGCCGGTGCATCAGTTCACGAACGATGGCATCCTGCAGGACAAGGGGCTGAACAACTACTGGGGTTACAACACGATCGGTTTCTTTGCCCCGCACAACAGCTACAGCTCCAAGGGCGATACCGGCCAGCAGGTCCAGGACTTCAAGGCCATGGTCCGTTCCCTCCACCGGGCCGGCATCGAGGTCATTCTCGACGTCGTGTACAACCACACGGCCGAGGGAAACCACCTGGGCCCGACGCTGTCCTTCAAGGGGATCGATAACGCCGCGTATTACCGTCTGATGGATGGTGACGAGAAGCATTACATGGACTACACGGGTACCGGGAACTCGCTGAACGTGCGCAGCCCGCATTCGTTGCAGCTGCTGATGGATTCCCTGCGCTACTGGGTCACCGAAATGCATGTGGAYGGTTTCCGCTTCGACCTGGCGTCCACGCTGGCCCGTGAGTTCTATGACGTGGACAAGCTCTCGACCTTCTTCGAGCTGATCCAGCAGGATCCGGTGGTTTCGCAGGTCAAGCTGATCGCCGAGCCGTGGGACGTCGGTCCGGGCGGCTACCAGGTGGGCAATTTCCCGCCGCAGTGGACGGAATGGAACGGCCAGTACCGGGACACGGTCCGTGATTTCTGGCGCGGGGAGCCCTCCACCCTGGGCGAGTTCGCCTCGCGGTTGACCGGATCGGCGGACCTTTACGAGCATTCCGGGCGCCGCCCGGTGGCTTCGATCAACTTCGTCACGGCCCACGACGGGTTCACGCTGGCCGATCTGGTGTCSTACAACGAGAAGCACAACGAGGCGAACGGSGARGGCAACAACGACGGCGAGTCCCATAACCGTTCCTGGAACTGCGGYGTCGAGGGGCCCACGGAGGATCCGAAGGTCCTGGGTCTTCGTGCCCGCCAGCAGCGGAACTTCATCGCCTCCATGCTTCTGTCCCAGGGTGTTCCGATGCTGCTGCACGGTGACGAGCTGGGCCGGACGCAGCGGGGCAACAACAACGGCTACTGCCAGGACTCCGAGCTGACGTGGATCAACTGGGACAGCGTGGACCAGCCCCTCGTGGAGTTCACGGCCGCGGTCAGCGCTTTGCGTGCCAAGCATCCCACYTTCCGGCGCAGCCGTTTCTTCGACGGACGCCCGGTGCTTCGCGGTGARGGCGARAGGCTCCCGGACATCGTCTGGCTCGATGTCGACGGAACYACCATGACGCCGTCGGACTGGGACAGCGGCTTCGGCCGCTCGGTGGGGGTGTTCCTCAACGGTGACGGGATCCGCGGCCGGGACAACCAGGGGCGCCGCATTACGGACGTCAATTTCCTGCTCTACTTCAACGCCCACGACGACGAAGTCGGCCGCCTCGCTCGTAGCGCTGACGCATACGGCGACCGCCGAAACCGCGGCGCTCACGTCACCTACCGTTCCGGAGCCGAAGAAGACGAAGAAGCCGGCGTCCGGGCTGCAGCCAAGCAAGCGGGACACTCCGTGAACGGTTGGCCATTTCTTGATCGGGGCCTTGCCTGTCAGTAAGCATGCTGATTGACTCAGAGGCGAGGCGCCGGACTGGCGCTCGTCTTCGTTGCAAAGGAGATGCACCGTGGGATTTCTCGCTTTTCTTCTGCTCGGCCTGATCGCGGGGGCCATCGCAAAGGCCATTCTTCCTGGAAGGCAAGGCGGCGGCTTGCTGCTTACCCTTCTTCTGGGAGTTGTCGGGGCGTTTCTTGGTGGTTGGATCGGTTCCCTCGTTTTCGGTGGTGGACTAGGAGACTTCTTCGATCTGAGGACCTGGCTGCTGTCTATCCTGGGAGCCATCATCGTGCTGCTGATCTTCGGCGCAGTCAGAGGACGTCGAAGCAGGGTCTAGGAGCGAAGGCAGGGACCTGTGGAGTACGCGTTTCTAGCGCCTGTACCCCCGATGCTGGTCAGGCCTTCGCCGCCACGGGATCGTTCGGGTGTGGATTCAGTGGCGTGATCTCGACAGTCATCCACACATGCAACGGGAGCGAGGCCAGGATGTCCTTGAGAGCGGCCTCTGTGTCGGCGCTCCAGAGGCCGAGGGTGCGCCATTCGCCCTGCTCAGTGGGCGGCCTCCACAATCGCAGGAGGTGGCCCATCTGCGCCAGTTCGGCAGCGCGGATAGCCTCGCGATCCTTTGTAGCGTCGACCACCGATTCTGGCGTTCCATGTGGGACGTTCGTGGTGAGGGTGGTGAGGAATTCCATTCTTTGAGTGAACCCGAGTGCCCGTCTGCGGTCCACGACTTGTATCCGAACACTGGTAGGCCCCGCCTCTCACCGGTCATCCCGGCGTACAATCAACCCGTGGAACTCCGGCAGCTCACCTACTTCGTCGCTGTCGCCGAGGAGCTGCATTTCGGTCGAGCCGCAGAGCGGCTTCACATTGCGGGGCCGTCGCTCTCCCAGCAGATCATCAACCTCGAGCGCGAGCTCGGGACTCGGCTCCTCATCCGTGATCGCAGGCACGTCGAGTTGACGCCCGCCGGCAGCGAGTTCCTGACTGATGCCCGGGAGGTCTTGGCCGCTGCCGCGCGAGCGTTCGATCGGGCTCGAAACGGCGACCGACAGTTGCCGCTGCGGCTGGGCTATGTCAGTTGGATTCCCCCAGGGATCATGACATTACCCAACCTTCGTATCCGTCTCGACGAGTGGGTCCTGCCATCCCACACTCAGGCAGCGCGGGTGGCCGAAGGCAGCCTCGATCTCGCCATCGCGTGGATTGAGGAGGCCGACGTTGTGCGGCAGGGCCTGGCCGCCGAGCCTTTAAATTACGAGCGATTGCAAGCGGTCATGCCAGGAACGCACCACGCGGCTCGTCACGACAGTGTGCCGGCAGCCGGACTCACGGCCCTCGTCGATGTCGACGAAGCGTCCTGGGACTCGTGGAACCGCTACGCCTTGGCCTTCGCCCACGCCAGTGGGGCGTCCGTCACACACATCGACGACGGCGGCATTACCGGACCCGCATTCTTCGAGCACGTGGCCCGTTTGAGGCGGCCAGTGCTCCAGTCGCCCAAGCGTCATGCGGCGCCGATGCCACCCACGTTGACCCGTCGGCCTGTCACGTCCCCGGTACCGCTGTGGGCTTGGGATCTGCTGCGTCGCGCGGATGACACGCGGCCTATGGTCACAAGCGCGATCCGAACGTTGATCGACGGCGCCTCGGCGGCCGGGTGGCGAATGCCGCCGACCGAAACCCACTGGCCCCCAACCATTGGAAAGCAAGCGTGATGGGTTTCGCAGCTTTAGGACTGGATTTGGTCGTTGCCGAAAAGGCCTGACAGCCCGCCTGTATGGAGAAACACCGCTGTGCCTTCTGGTAGAAGATCGTGGCGTGCTGCGCTGATTAAGCCAGCCATGGCGCGCCCGGTGTATGTCGGATCGAGGATAATTCCTTCCATCCGAGCGGTCAGATCTATAGCTTCTCGTGCCGCCTCCGTGAGGTATTCGTATCTGGCCCCGACCTGCTCTTCATCAATGCGAAGCGCACCGCTGGCACAGCCCATCTCGTCGAGGAGGCGTGCGACGGCGGCTCGCGCTTACGCACCTTGTTGCCACCGCCCGCAAGGCCCATCAGGTCATCGCGTTTGAAGACCAACCGGTCTCTGGGGATGCCGAGGGCCACAGCTAGCCGGGGTACCGCTTCTACCGGAGTCGGTCGTAAGAAGGATTGCATCTTCTTTTCTATTGTCAGCTTCGTGTCAATGTCGCGGGAACGGGCGGATGGCAGACGGACGGAGGCTAGTAAGCGACCAGCCGCCGTCGAAGAGACACGGTCCCCAAAACGAGTCCGACCGCGGCCGTCGCCAGCAGCACAGCGAGGTCCCGGCCCAGGTTGTCGGTCGACTGGTAGAAGATCGCGGCCTCCAAGGCGTCCACCCCGTAAAACGTTGGCGTGAAGTGCGCTATGGCCTGGATCCAATCCGGCAAGAACGCCGCAACACTGATTCCTCCGCTGAGGAAAAACAGGTAGATCGACAGATTGATACCAGCCCCGGCAACGGCCGAGAAGCGCCGCAGCGCACCTCCCAAAGCAGTCCCGAGCCCAGCGGCCGCCAGCGCGATCAGTCCGATCGTGGCCAGCGCTGGCAACCAATACCAGCCGGCAGGCCGGAGGACCCCAAAGGCGAACGACAGGCCCAGGACCACCGCCGCCACGAGCATGGTTGTTACCCAGCACGCCAGGATCTTGCCGGCGATGAGCGACCCGCGGCCGATCGGCGAGAGCAACAGCGCCTTGATGGTCAGGTCTTCGAACTCGCGGGCGGCGGCCAACCCGCCGTTGACGATCCCCATGATCGTGAGCAGGAGCACGAGGATCGGCACGAGCTGAAACTGGACCAGGTCGACGTCGTGCGGCCTCAGGTCCGATTCGGCGACGCCGACCCTGATCGGAGTGTCCGGCTGGCCGGCATAAAAATTGGTAATGGCAGCCGGAACTGAGCGGCGCAGATCGTTGGTGAAGTCGAGGTTCAGGTTGTTGATCTGCACGCTGACGGGGTCGGGCCGCTGTGCCCGGTAGTCGTCGTCGAACGTGGCGGGTACGGTAATGACCGCCGCAACCTGGAGCGTGTCCAGCAGGTGAGTGGCCTCAGCGGGAGTCGCCCGCTGGACGCGGAACGCGTCCGAGTCCTCAAGGATCGAGACGAGTCGCTGCGCCTGCGGCCCGCTGTCCTCAACCACCAGCGCGACCGGATTCCGGCCGACCGCCCCGGCCACCACGAAGATGATCAGCAGGAAGGCGACGGGCGGCAGGAGGCTGGCCAGAATCGCGGACGGCGTCCGGAACCAGGTCTGGATGTCTTTCGCCGCTATGGCGAGCACGGCACGTCGGACAGCCATCAGTGCCTCGCCCCCCGCCGGCCGAAGACGAATGCCGCGCACCCCACGGCCACCACGCTGAAGGCTCCCAGGACGATGGCGTCCACAGTCAGGCCTTGCGGAGCCGTCTGGTAACCATGGAAGGCGTGCTGGAAGGCGGCTATCGCATACGTGAGAGGCGATATCGCAGCGATCCCGCCGGGGATGGCGCCCAGCCAGTTCGCCGGCCCGAACGGTCCGCTCAAGAAGAACAGGGGAAGAACGGCCGCGATGGACAGGGGGATTGCCTGCTGTCTCCGACGAACCAGAGTCCCGACGAGGACGCCGAGGGCGAGGAACGCCGCCAGGATCAGGAGTCCGAAGCCCAATACTTCGAGGGGATGGAGCGGATGGACCCCGATAAAAAGGACCACGACGGCAAGTAGCAGCAGCGCGGACGCCGCCGCGAGGACTGCGGCTCCCAGTACCTTGCCCACCCCGATGGTCAAGCGGCTCACAGGCGCCAGTGCGAGTTCCTTGATGGTCCCGAGCTCGTAGTCCCGCGCGGTATTGACGCTGCCTTGCAGTTGGGACGCGAGCATCAGGCCGGCAACCATGATGCTCACGGCGAGGTACGGAATGTAGCCGGTGTCCTGGGCCTGCACATCGGACTCGAGCGCACTCACGACCACCTGGTCAGGGAACGCGTCGGCGTAGAAGGATGTTATCGAGAGGGGCACGGCCCGCCGGATGTCGTTCGTGAAGTCGACGTTCAAGTTGTTGACCTCCACCGGGACGTCGACCCGGGCTCCGGCGGCGAGTGCGGCGTCGAAATCCTGCGGTACGGTCACAACGGCGACGATGCTGCCCGCCCGGATCTCGCGTTCCGCGTCGGCCGGGGTCGCGGTGTGGATGATAAAGGAATGCGCGCCGTCCATGGCCTGAACGAAGCGTACCGCGAGCGGTCCGTGGTCATTCATCACGACGGCGATCGGCGCCTGGCCGCCGCTGATCGCGAAGAGCAGGAAGAGAAGCAAAAAGTTGATGGGGATGAGGACGCCGATGATCGCGAAGAGCGGCTCCCGAAGGGTGAGCCTGATGTCCGTGGTCGCCACCGCCCGGATCACGCGAAGGTCATGCCGGAGGCTCATTCCCGGAGCTCCTTGCCTGTCAGGCTCAGGAAGACCTCGTCGAGGCTTGGTTCCCGGCTCTGGATCTCCTCCAGGCTCGTGTATCCGACGACTTCGGTCACGACCTTGCCGGTGACGTCGGCACCGCCCTCCACAGTGACCTTCAGCGAGCCGTCGGAAGCAACTGCCGAGACAACGCCGGGGAGCGCAAGGACCTTTCGAACGATGTCCTCCCCAGGCGCCGGATGCGTGCGCATTTCAAGCACGGTGTCACCGAAGCTGCGCCTTAGCTTTGAGGGCGAGTCGAGCGCGACCAGCCGTCCGCGGTCGATGATGGCCAAGCGATCGCACAAGGCGTTGGCTTCCTCAAGGTAGTTGCTGGTGATGAGTACGGTGGTGCCGTGATCCTTGAGCTCGAGGATCCGGTCCCAGAGGGCATGCCTGCTCTGCACGTCGACTCCGAGGGTCGGTTCGTCGAAGTAGAGCAACTCCGGTTCGTGGAGCATGGCCCGGACCAATGCCAGCCTTCGCTTCATGCCGCCGGAGAACGTGGCGACGCGGCTCTTCCGGCGCTCCTCCAGTTGCGCCAATTCGAGCAGCGAGGTGATCTTCCTATCGAGACCATGCTTGGGCACGTCGAAGAGATCGGCGTGAAACCGGAGGTTGGCTTCAGCTGTGAGTTCCTCGTAAAGGGCGTTCTCCTGCGGTACTGTCCCGAGTGAACGCCGGATCCCGCGTGGATCCTTTAGCAGGTCGATGCCCAGGACCCTGACCCCGCCGGAGCTTGGGCGGCTGAGGCCGCTGATCATGTTGATGACGGTGGTTTTGCCCGAGCCGTTGGGCCCGAGAAGGCCGAAAATCTCCCCGCGTTCAACCTGCAGGCTGAGGTCGTCGACGGCGGTGAGCGAGCCGAATCGCTTCGTGACGCCTATGAGCTCAATGGCCGTTTCGGTCATGCGTTTTCCTCCCTGAACAGCGGGAGAGGAACGCGGTCGCGATCCGATGCGCAGACTTAATTGGCGGCGTCACGGCTCCATGATGGGGCGGTGTCGAACAAAATACAAGCGGTCCTGCTGACCCATCGAAGTTCGACGAGGCGCGGAATCCGAACGTGGAGCGCGGAGGTGCATGTGAACTGACTCACAAGGCTGCAACCTGCTCGCAACCCTCCCGCTCCTAGGCTGAAGCCAGCGCTCCATCGACCTGCTCGCAACGAGGTCTCGTGGTGGTTGTGTCTCGGCCCCGGCGCCAAAATTTCATGCTCCATTTGCTCCACGCTTTAACGACGCAAGGATTTCGCCAATGACGACGACAATGCAGGCAGCCGTAGTAACTGAATTCGGCAAGGACCTTCAGATCCAGTCCCTTCCCATTCCTGTTCCGGGCCGGGGGGAAGCGCTGGTCCGGGTGATGACCACGGGGGTGTGCCACACGGACCTGCACGCCGCTGAGGGGGACTGGCCGGTCAAGCCTTCACCGCCGTTCGTGCCTGGACATGAAGGGGTGGGTGAAGTGGTGGCCCTCGGTGAGGGTGTCACGGACCTGGCGGTCGGGGACCTGGTGGGCAACGCCTGGCTCTGGTCCGCTTGTGGCGATTGCCAGTTCTGCCGGACCGGTTGGGAGAC
>NZ_JBFRGF010000076.1:0-5725 GCF_052115205.1 Arthrobacter sp. 2RAF6
CCCGCCGATTGCTTGTAGGCGCGGGTGACTTCGTCCTTCAAGGACTCCCAGATCTGGCCCTGCAGCTCCAGGAACCGCTCCTCGTGCCGGATCTTCTGGACATCTCCACGCGGCCTGGGAAGATCGATGTCGAAGACATCCTTGATCGTGCCCGGGCTGCTGGTCATGATGACCACCTTGTCCGCGAGCGCCACGGCCTCGTCGAGGTCGTGCGTGATGAACAGGACAGAGGGGCGCAGTTCCTCCCAGAGCTGCAGCAGCTCGTTCTGCATGATGGCCTTGGTCTGCACGTCGAGGGCGCCGAACGGTTCATCCATCAGCAGGATCCGCGGGTTGTTGATCAGCGCCGCCGCCATGGCGACGCGCTTGCGCATGCCGCCGGATAACTGGTGCGGATACCGGTCCTCGAAGCCGGCCAGGCCCACGCGGCGCAGCCAGTCCCTTGCAAGCAAGGTGGCTTCCTTCTTGGGCGTCCCGAGCAGGACCGGGCCGATCAAGACATTTCCGAGAACGGTCTTCCACGGGAAGAGCGCGTCCGCTTGGAACATGTAGCTGACGCCGTTGGTGATGCCGTCAACGAGCTGATCGTGGACCCTCACCGAGCCCGCGCTTGGCCGCTCCAGCCCGGAAACCTGAGCCAGCGTGGTCGACTTGCCACAGCCCGTCGGTCCGACGATCGCGCAGAACTCGCCGGGTTCGACCCTAAGCGTCACATCGCGGATGGCAGTGAATGTCTCGTTCTTGGGAGTGAGGTAACGCTTGGTCAACCCGACGATGTCGATGCCCGCGGCGTCCTCAGCCCTCTCGGGGGCCCCGGGCGGCCGGTTGGGGTGGATAGCATTCATAACGCTAAGACCTCTCTGTCTTTCTGTTCTTGTGACCGCTGATTCCGAGACACCGCGTTGGGGTGTGCCAGGGAATCGAGGCGGTCCGATGAGTTCGTTTATCCGGCGGCAGCCTGCGCCGCCACCCGGATCCCTTCCTTGGGAGTCCGACGAATTCGTGATGTGGATCACTGAAACTATGTAAAGCTTAGGAAGTGATCATCCGGGCCAGAAGCCTTCAGTAAGATGTGCGCCTTAACAGCAAAAGTGCACGTTTTGTGCGTTTTCTGCCACCGGGCAGACGCCCGGCCGTACCGCGGATCCCGGTGAACCGGGTGTCAGCGGCGCAGCGCTTCCGGAGCGGCGGCCATTCGTGGACCCTGACCACCCAGATCCCCTGGGATCGCTCTCGCTGCTGGTCCTCACGGTGGTCCTGGGCGGGTTTCTCTTCACGATGATCAGCAACCAGACCCTGGACCGGCAGTACCAGCTGCGTGCCCTGGGCATCGCCACGACCACCGCGCAGATGCCCGAGATCCGCTCGGCCCTGGCGGTAAAGGATCCCCAGCACATCATCGAAGGGCTCGCCCGGGAGATCACGGCCGCCGCGCAGTCCGCCTACGTCGTGGTCACCGACCGCGACGGCATCCGGTTCTCCCACCCGGACCCGGCGCTGATCGGGCAGAAGCTGGAGGAACCGGTCGCGGTGCTGGACGGCGAAACCCATGTCGGGTTCGACCAGGGCAGTCTGGGCACCTCGGCCAACGCCAAGGCCCCGGTCTTCGGGGCGGACGGCTCGGTGATCGGGCAGGTGTCGGTGGGCATCGCGGACACCCGGGTCCTGGACACACAGGCCCAGAACATCTGGTTGATCACTGGGTTCTCGGGCCTGGTCCTGGCCCTGGGCGTCGGCGGTTCGCTGCTGCTCTCCCGCAGGATCAAGCGTGTCACCTTCAACCTGGAACCGGCCGAGATCGCCTCCTTGCTACAGGAGCGCGAGGCCCTGCTGCACGGGATCCGCGAAGCCGTCCTCGGGCTGGACGACGACGGGAGCGTCACGGTGATCAACGGGGAGGCCCGGCGGCTGCTCCGGATCGAGGAACCGGCCCTGGGAAGACCGGTCGCCGAACTGATCCCGGAGAGCCGGCTCCGGGACCTGCTCACCGGCAAGCTCCCCGGCGCGGACCAGGTGGCGCTGACCGAGGACGCCCTGCTGGTGGTCAACCGCATGCCCGTCTCGACCGCCGGACGGAGCATCGGTTCCGTCATCACCCTGCGGGACCGCACGGAGATCGAGAGCCTGGTCCGGGACCTGCACTCCGTCCGGGGCCTGATGGAGGCAATGCGCGCCCTGGAGCACGAATACGCCAACCGGCTGCACATCGTCGACGGCCTGCTGGAGATGGGGGAAGTGGAACAGGCCAAGAGCTACGTCTCACAAATATCCAACGCTTCCAGGTCGCTCGGCGAAGGGCTGCGCGCACGGATCGCGCCGCCGGAGCTGGCAGCCCTGCTGCTGGCCAAGATCACCGTCGCCGCCGAACAGGACGTGCACATCGAGGTCACCGCCGGGTCCGGGCTGGAACATCCGCAGATTGACCAGGCGGAACTGCTGACCATCGTCGGCAACCTCCTGGACAACGCCGTGGACGCCCTGGCCAATACGCCCCGGCCACGCACGGTGACCGTACAGTTCGACGACGCCGACGGCGTTTTCATCGCCGTGCGCGACAACGGCCCCGGCGTCCCGGCGGACAAGATCGACCAGATCGTGGTGGACGGCTACTCCACCAAAGACCCCCGCCCCGGCATGCGCCGTGGAATCGGACTGGCCCTGGTGAGCAGGATCGTGCACCGGGCAGGGGGAACCCTGGACGTGTTCCCCGGGCCCGGCGGCAACTTCGAGGTCTGGCTGCCGGCAAACCCGCCCCTTGCCGAGACGGACAGGAGGGCAGGCGATGATCAGGACATTGGTAGTTGACGACGACTTCCGGGTCGCCGGAATCCACGCCGCCCGCGTGGCAAGAGTCGAGGGTTTCGAATGCGTGGGCCAGGTCTACAGCGCCGCAGCCGCACGGGAGGCAATCACGGAACTGAACCCGGACCTGCTCCTGCTGGACGTGCACCTTCCCGACGAGGACGGGCTCTCGCTGCTGCGGTCCCTGCAGGCAGCCGGAACCCCGGTGGACTGCATCATCATCACCGCCGCGCAGGACCTGGCCACCGTCAAGTCAGCCATGGCCAGCGGCGCCGTCTACTACCTGGTCAAGCCCTTCAGCTTCGAGCGGCTCCGCACACAGCTGGAGGCCTACCGGACGTGGCGCCAGGAACTGGAATCCGCATCGACCGCCAACCAGGCAACCATCGACAGCCTCTACAACGCCCGCACGGCCGGGCTCAGGCCCGCCGCCCCGGCACCGCGCCTGCAGCCCACCATGCAAAAAACGCTCGACGCCGTCCGCGCGGCCGGCGCTCCCGTCAGCGCCGCGGAGATCGCCGAGCAGCTCGGCGTCAGCCGCCCGACGGCCCAACGCTACCTCAGCGCACTCGAACGCAAAGGCCTCCTCATCCTGGACCTCACCTACGGCACCACCGGCAGGCCGCTGAACTCCTACACCGTGCCCTAGCCGCACGGGGCACCACCCCGGTTGGGGCGGCGAAAGACGGGCTTGGCCGTTTGCTGCAGTAATAGCCGGTGGCGGCAAAGCCGGTCATCGAGGCCCCGACGCATATGACCGATTGGTGGGCATTGCCTGCTTTCTGCCGGAGTTTCTACGATGGAGACATCCCGGGTGAAGCAGCAAACGAAGAGTGGAGGGATTGCGATGACTGCCAATGAGGCCCGTCAGCTGGTGAAACTGAGCGAGACGGACAGGACCGTGGCGTTGGGGGAGGAAGACATTCGCGGGTTCGTGGTCAAAGACCGCGACGGGGAGGATCTCGGCAAGGTCGAGGACCTCCTGATCGACCCCGAGGGCGACAGGGTGCGCTTCCTGTTCGTCGCCTCCGGAGGGTTCCTCGGCATCGGGAAGGAGCACTCTTTCATCCCGGTGGACGCCGTCACCGGCATAAGCGCCGAGGAAGTTACCGTGGACCTTACGCGCGAACACGTGGCCGGGGCCCCGGAGTACGACCCCGAACTAAGCAGTACCCAGGCCTTCCAGGAAGCGGTCTATGGCCACTACAACTACACGCCCTACTGGATGGAAGGCTACTTCTCCCCCCGCTTCCCCCCGGACTAATACGAAATTGAACTGACCCGTCCGGGGTTTGAACAGCTTCGTGCTTCCGGGAATGGCAGGCGGCGCCACCGGAAGTGAAGCATACGCCGAGGGTTACGCCACCCTAGGGCACGCTGACGGCATGGTCGAGAGCTTCGAGCCAGCGCTCGTTTAGCCGGCGTCGGCGGCGATTATGCTGTCGTTATGGCACCCAGCTGCCATTCAAGTCGCACAAGAGCGAATCGGCGACTTGCCGTACATACTCGCCTTTTGTGCCTAATCCTGATGTTTGCCGGGTACTACACAGGGAAACGCAAAGCCTAAAGCCCGAAACTTCCCGTCACTGCAACTGAATACACCGGAAAACCTGCCAGACCGAGTGGCCTCATTTATCGGACCCGCGGTTTCGGCGCGGTGGAGGATCGGCTAGAGGGCGGTCGAAGAAAAGGTCGAACCGGCCCACGAAGGCTTCCTGAGCCGGTCCGCGCATTCTACGGTTCGCGTTCTACGGTTACCGTATGGCTCGAATGACACCGCACGAAGCGACGGCCGTGAATAATATTGCTGGGGTACTTCACCGGCAGGCCCGAGCGCCGCCCCGGGGAAATTGTGCGGTCCCTCGAGATCCTCGCAAATCGGGCGCACAACCGCCTGCAGGGTGGCTGGGCGAGTTCGCGGTGCGCCGCCAATGGCCATACGTCTACGAAGAAGAGGTCCGAGCGCAAGAAGGCGCAGACGAGCCTTCCGAAGAGTGAATGGAACTGAGGATCCTCGCCGGGTACTTCTCTGCAGCGGCGCGATGAGCCCGGGAAATTAGCGCTTCGCTCCAAGCCGTGGCGCGGAGATTCGCAGGGCACGACAGGGGCCGGCGACGTCTGGGGGTCGAGAGCTCAGGCTCCAGGAACTGGACGCTCTCTTCGTCGCCGGCCCGTCCGATAACCGGTCAACGGCTGGCGGGCCGGTCCACACGGATTCCGATTCAAGTCAACACCCGGCGCGGCGCCATTGCACGAGTACCGGTGTACTAGTTTTTGCAGGTCCGGTCCGGGCGGGCCAACTTCATGACGGCCGGGGGACCACTGCGAGAGCTCCGGAGATGTCCGCGCGTGCTGAAAGCGCCGCCGGGGATGCTGCATGCCTACACCCAATCCCCGGGTGCGTGGGCGGGCGTAGCTTTGGCCTATGCTCAGGCCCGGGTCATTCGGCCAGGTCCTGCATCAGCCAGAGCAGTGCATCGTCCCTGGACGTGAAGAAGCGAGTGGGACATGGCGGAATGTGGACACCAAGAAAGAAGTTTGCCAGAACCCGGTCAACAGGGCTGGTCCCAAGCAATGCGATCCGGGAGGCCGCACACGGGATAGAGAAAACAGCACGGGCATGACGGTGCACGGACTCCGTCGTCGCCATGTCGACCAGCATCGGGTATTCCGAGCCCTTGCCGGCCTCATTGACGGCAGCCATTGCCGCATGGGCGTCGACAGCCTCGATGTTGACTCTGTCGTTCCAGACAAGGTGGATTATCCCGTCGGACCTAAGCCTCGATCCACCGGTCAGGTTTGATGGGGCGGGGTGTTTCTGATCTTGGTCCGGGTTCGGTTGATGGGCATGACTGGGTTGCCGGCCTTGCTGCCGGTGGTGTTCCGTGGTCCTGGTTGCGCCGGGTCGGCTGGGTGGTCAGAT
>NZ_JBFRGF010000077.1:0-4065 GCF_052115205.1 Arthrobacter sp. 2RAF6
GAAACCAGCTGTAAAAAACCAGCCCCGCACCACGGAGGTGACACAGGACCAGCCAAAACAACCAATTCATAAAAACAAATCGGTATCAACAAACTTGGCACACTATTGAGTTCTCAAACAACAGACACACCCGGCACCACCCACACCCAACCAAGGATCCAGGATCGCTCCGGAGCAACTTTCCAAACTTACCCGAACTGTTACCACTTTGCAAATCAGTATTTCAACCAATTTGAGGGCAACAATTCGAATTCCCCTCGAATTGCGGCGCACAAAGCACCAGCCGTTCTAGGCTCAATTCGAAGGGGTGGCCACCCGTGGTTCCCAGCTCTAGGCTGTCTCCCTCGCGGCGACTTAGAAGACATTACACGGCTTCAGTACACCGCGCAAATCCAGCATTGACGCCCCGCTATTTCCCCTCAGCTCCGGCTGCCCGACAGGGCCTGATCGCCGCGGTGTCGTCGACGGCGGAACGCGGGTTCCGCCGTCGGGCCCCGCCTAACGGAAGGCAGCTATGCCGGTGAGCTTGCTACCCAAGATGAGGGTATGGACTTCGTCGGTGCCTTCATAGGTGCGAACGGATTCCAAGTTGTTAGCGTGCCGCAAGGGTGAGTGGTCCAGCGTGATTCCATTGCCGCCGAGGATCGTCCTGGCTTCGCGCGCAATCTTGATGGCTTCGCGGCAGTTGTTCAGTTTGCCGACCGAGATCTGGTCCGGTTGCAACGTGCCGGCGTCCTTCTTGCGCCCGAGGTGCAGGGCGAGGAGGAATCCCTTGTTGATCTCCAGAGCCATGTCAACCAACTTCTGCTGGGTCAGCTGGTAACCGGCCAGCGGTCTGCCAAACTGCAGGCGTCCCTTGGAGTAGTCGAGGGCTACCTCGAACGCATCGCGGGCGGCGCCCATGGCGCCCCAGATGATTCCGTAGCGCGCCTCGTTCAGGCAGGAGAAGGGGCCTTTGAGCCCGACGACGTTCGGCAGCACCGCACTCTCGGGTAGTCGCAGATTGGACAATTCGATGTCGCATTGGATGGAGGCTCGCATGGACAGTTTCGGCTCAATCGGCGTAGCCGTGAATCCAGGGGTCCCGGTAGGGACTACAAAGCCGCGGACACCGCCGTCGGTCTGGGCCCAGATGATGGCGACTTTGGCTACCGACGCCAGGCCTATCCAGCGTTTTGATCCGTTCAGGATCCAGTCGCCTCCGTCGCGGTTTGCAAACGTAGTCATGCCACCCGGATCCGATCCCGCCGTGGGTTCCGTGAGTCCGAAGCAGCCGATCACTTCCCCCGCCGCCATCGCCGGCAACCATTCGGCTTTCTGTTCATCCGAACCGTGCTTGTAGATCGCGCTCATCGCCAACGAGCCCTGCACCGAGACGAAAGTGCGCAACCCGGAATCCCCAGCCTCAAGTTCCGCTCCAGCCAGGCCGTAGTCGACGGCGGATCGGCCGGCGCAGCCGTAGCCGTTCAGGTGCATGCCGAGTAGGCCCAATTTGGCGAGTTCGGGGACAAGGTCCAGCGGGAAAATGGCCTTTTCATACCAGGTTGCGATGTGTGGCCTGATTTCGCTATCCACGAAGGCGCGCACCGAATCGCGCAGCGCACGTTCATCCGCGCTAAGGAGGGAATCAAAATCAATCAGATCGCTGATATCGGACAATTATGCGCCTTTCACGGAAGTGTTTGGGGATTAGAAGGTGGACCCTTGGTGCTCACCAAGGGCCGGGGGAACTTGCCGATAGTTCGGTGCTGCTGCGGACAGCCGGATGGGGTTGGCAAGCTGCCTGGACTCCCGGCCTGTGGAGGGATCAGTGACAACGATTGACGGCTCCAGCCCCAGGCTCTCAGCCAGTTCGAAGGCCTCGCCGACGCTGTTGACCCTGCCCGCAGGAACACTCGCGGCGAGCAACTTCCTTTGCCAACTCGCAGCAGTGTCAGCATGGAGGGCAGCCTCGATCACAATCCGAAGCTCCTCACGGGACGCTACTCTGCGTTCGTTGGTGAGGAATCTCGCTTGCTCGGACAAACCCCTGAGCCCTAGAACTGACGCCAGGGCCGCAAACTGCCGGTCGTTGCCGACCGCGATGGCGAGCGTGCCGCCGCCAGTGCGGAATGTCTCATAGGGGGCGATGCTGGGGTGTGCATTGCCCAGCCTGCCAGGCGAATTGCCCGTTGCCAAGGCGGCCGCGCCCTGGTTCACCAGGGCTGCAAGGAGCGAGGAGAGGAGGTTGACCTGCACCTGTTGGCCGGTCCCTGTGGCGTCGCGCAGCCGCAGCGCCATCAGGATCCCCGCTACGGCATTCTGTCCAGTGAGGACGTCGACTAGGGCAACCCCGACCTTGCTTGGTTCTCCTTCCGGGTTGCCAGTGATGCTCATCAGACCGCCAAGCGCCTGCACTAGCAGGTCATAGCCGGGCAGATCTGCGCCGGCGCCGGCCCCGAAGCCCGAGATTGAACAGTAGACGATGTCCGGCCGGCTCTCGGAGACGGTCTGATAATCCAGACCGAATTTCGTCATGACGCCAGGACGGAAGTTTTCGATGACGATGTCGCATCCGGCCACGAGGGCACGGGCATAGCTCAACCCCTCATCGGACTTGAGATCGGCGACAACGGATTTCTTGTTCCGGTTGACGCTTGCAAAATAGGTGCCGGTCCCATCGGCTTCCACAGGCGGGATCCACGCCCGGGTATCGTCGCCGGCAGGACCTTCGATCTTGATGACCTCGGCACCGTAGTCGGCCAACATCATGGAGCACAACGGACCGGCAAGAACCCGCGAAAAGTCCGCGATCCGTATACCAGCCAAGGGCTGTGGCAGACCGCGGGGGCTGCCCACTGTGGACGTCACGACACATCTCCTTTGATGGTTGTATGTTGCATGCAACTCTAAGGGAATGTCTCCGGCGTGTAAACAATTCTTCGTCGTATCGGAGTCAGCCGCGGAATTGCATCAGTTGATCCAGCTTCGCCAGATACGCATCGGCGGACAGTCCAGGCGTCTTCGCGCAAACACCTGCAATGAGAAGCCGGGCGGTGCGGGTGACATGTTCTCGAACCGCCGTCGACGCAGCTTGAGGGTCCCGTCCCTCCAACGCTTCGAGAATGCCTCGACGGTCGTCGGCCAAGTCCTGGCTGCTTCGGATTGAAGGGATGGTCACCAAGCCTTGCGCGAGAACGAGATTGCGGAGTTCCCCATCCAGCGCCATCAGCCGGGGATTGCCCGCCAAGCCCATGAGAAACAAGTGGAATTCCTTGTCCGCCTGCAGGGTGCCGGGACCATCATCGCCGGCTGCAGCATCCAGGATGCGCCCGTGCAGCACCCGGAAATGCTCGAGGTCATCCTTGGTGACGACCTCGGCGGCCCGAGCCGCTGCCGGGGGCTCAAGAAGAATTCGGATCTGGAAGATCTGCACAATCTCATCAAGTGAAATCTGCAGGACCCGGACACCGCGGTTCTTCTCGATCCGGACAATGCCCTCCTTTTCGAGTAGCTGCAGGGCCTCACGTACCGGCGTCCTGGACACGCCGAGTCTCTCGGCTAGCCCGATCGCGGAATAGTGCTCCCCGGGCGTCATCTCGCCGGACGTGATTGCCGCCCGCAGCATATTTGTGGCCTGCGCTGTCAGAGACACTCCGGGAGTAACCTGTTGCATGCTACTCATCCTGATATTGTACGGGTCTACGTGAACCTGCATTGGTGGAAACCGGGTCATTGGTGAGCGGGGGTTTGCCCGCAACGGTTGATAGGTGAGCCGGCGTTGGCCCGCAACGGTTGATAGGTGAGCCGGCGTTGGCCCGCAACCGTTGATAGGTGAGCCGGCGTTGGCCCGCAACGGTTGATAGGTGAGCGGGGGTTGGCCCGCGGCCGTTGATAGGTGAGCCGGGGTTGGGGTTTTCCGGGTCATGGGTGGGCTGGGGTCTGTTTGGGTTGGGGTGTTAAATGGGTCAGGCCCCGACATGTGGTGTCGGGGCCTGGACCGTTAATGGTTGTCCGGCGGTGTCCTACTCTCCCACACCCTCCCGGGTGCAGTACCATCGGCGCTGTGGGTCTTAGCTTCCGGGT
>NZ_JBFRGF010000078.1:0-3606 GCF_052115205.1 Arthrobacter sp. 2RAF6
GGGCTGGCGGATGGCACGATCAGCTCGGACATCGGTCACCTGGAGCAGGTGCGCACCTGGCTCGGGAAGCCGTTGTGGGACATGGAGCCTACCGACGCGGACATCTACTTCGGCAAGGTGTTGCGCGACGCGGCTAAGGGGACCCGGCTGGCGCGGGCGCAGGCGCTGACGACGTTCTTCGCGTTCCTCGAGCTGCGGCACCAGGTCGAGATCCATGCTCTGACCGGCAGGGTCGTTGAGTGCCCGATCGATGAGATGAACAAGCCCCGCGGCCGCAAGCAGGCTGCGCTGCGGATCCCGCCCACGGACGCCGAGGTCGCCGCCCTGTTCGCTGGATGGCGCGAGGARCTGCTGACCTGTCGCAAGTTCGCCCCGACCGCCCGCAATTTCGTCGCAGCGAAGCTGATGTCCGAGGTCGGCCTGCGTGTCAACGAGGTCCGCTGCCTCGACCTGGCCGACGTGAAGTGGGAACTGGGCCGGTTCGGCAAGCTGCACGTGCGCGTCGGCAAGGGTGCCCGGGGCAGCGGTCCGCGTGAGCGGATGGTGCCGCTAATCAACGGCGCGGACCGGACGCTGCGCTGGTTCATCGAGGACGTCTGGGCACACTTCGATGACAACCACACCCGCCCCGGCGCTCCGCTGTTCCCGTCCGAACGCAAGAACACCGACGGCACCTGCAAACGCATCGGCGACGATGCCCTGCGCACCGGCTTGGCCGAGGCCGCCGCGGYGCACCTGCCGACCTGGGCGGATCGACTGACTCCGCATGTCATGCGGCATTTCTGCGCCAGCCAGCTCTACTTGTCCGGGCTGGACTTGATCTCCATCCAGGAGCTACTCGGACACTCCTGGATCGCGTCGACTTTAAATTATGTTCACGTTCATCGGACCCGAATCGACGACGCGTGGATCGCCGGCCAGCAGCGTGCGGCCAGGCGGCTGGAAGGGATGCTCTCATGAAATGGAATTTGCGTTTGGCTGCCGCCAACCGCGGTATCTGGAAGGCGAGCGAGCTGCAGCGCATGCTCGCCGAGCACGGGTTGGTGATCTCTGCGGGCAAGATGTCCGGGCTCTGGTCCGGCACCCCGGCCAGCATCAAGCTCGAGGACCTCGACGTCATCTGCGCCGTCCTGGGCTGCCCGATCGGCGACGTGCTCCTCCCCGAGCCCGAGAAGGTCCCCAAGCCCGGCGCCGAGCAGGAGCCGAAGGCCGCAGCAGCCGGCGCTCCGGCGGTGACACCGAAGCGCCATGACGGCCGGTCGCTGCCGCCGCTGTGACAGGCCGSAGTGGGATCTCGGGCGTGSTGCGCAGCTGCGGAAGCTGTCTGGCGTGGGGACGTTCCTTCGGCCATGGTCTTTGCGCGGCTTGCTACATGTTCGCCCGGGAGCATGCGGTCAGCGAGTGTGTTGGCTGCGGCCGCCGGGAACCGRTCCGCAAGCAGTACTGCAGGTTGTGTTGGGCCCAGGCCCGCGCCCAGGCGCGSGAAAGCGGCGATGTCCGTTGGGCAGCCATWCCAAGCCGTTATCTCGGGCARGTGCGGCAYCACCAGCTGTTCTTCGCCAACATGGCCTCRATGCGCGGCGCGAAGACGACCCCGCCGCGCATGCAGGGGCAACGCGGCCGGCCGAAGAAGGAACCGCCCGCACCAGCCGGACGCCCGGCGAGCACATGGTTYCAGCCGTTCCTGTTCGACGGGMTCCGCCGCGACTAYACCCGMTTCGACGAGGAAACCGACGCCCACCCGGAGAACCCCTGGCTGGTCTGGGGGAACTACCTCGCCCACCGGATCGGCGAGGCCCGGGGATGGTCGCGCCGAGTCCGGTTCGAGGTCCAGCGCGCACTGGTCATCCTGCTGTCTCCGCACGTTGACGGCGATGTGGTGTTCTACACCGCGATGTTCGATGCCCTCCGGCGGCTGAACCTCAGCTGCGACCGCACCGCCGWCGTCCTGACCGAGATGGGCATCCTCGTCGACGACCGGCGATCRTCCTTTGAGGACTGGCTGGACGGCAAACTTGACGGCATCGCGCCGGGCATTGCCCGCGAGACCGAGACCTGGCTGCGCACCCTGCGAAATGGCGGGCCCCGAAGAGAGCCGCGCAGTATCGGAACGGTCTGGCAGTACGCCAGAATCGTGCGCCCGGTGCTGCTGGACTGGTCGCAACGGCACGACCACCTGCGCGAAATCAGCCGAGACGAGGTGCTCGCCGTCCTGGACGTACTTCACGGCGCGGCCCGCCAGAACACGCTGATCGGTTTGCGRTCGCTGTTCGGCTTCTGCAAGAAGCACGGCATCGTGTTCCGCAACCCGACCAGCCGCATCCGGRTTGGCGACCGGGTCTCGAAGCTCATCCAGCCGCTGGAACCCGGTCAGATCCAGCGCACAGCCACCGGTGCTGCTCGCCCAGCCGACCGCCTGATCCTCGCGCTGGCCGCCATCCATGCAGCCCGCACCGGCGCGATCCGCGCCCTGCAACTCGACGATGTCGATCTCGGCAATCGGCGCCTCACCATTGCCGGACGCACCCGCCCGCTCGACGAGTTCACCCACCGGATCTTCGCGGGGTGGCTGGATTATCGCCGCTCCCGATGGCCCAACACCGCCAACCCTCACATGCTGATCAACCAGATGACTGCCCTGGAGACCGGTCCGGTCAGCGGTCACTGGATCGACGCCGGATTCCGCGGCCAKGACGCCACCCTGGAACGGTTGCGCATGGACCGGCAACTCGAAGAGGCACTCACCCACGGCCCTGACCCGCTCCACCTCGCCGTCGTGTTCGACCTCGACCCCAAGACCGCCATCCGTTACGCGAGCTCAGCCCGGCAGCTGCTGCAAACCTCGGTCGAACGCGACACTWGRRGTGGCTTGTGAAAAAGTGAAATATCCAACGTTAGCGCGATAGTTGACCAGAAACGATCAGCCRTCGGCCTGGCAACCGGGCCAGGTTCGTAGCCAAGATGCGTTGCCCTTCACACCTTTGGCGTATCGCGAAGGGAGGTACCCGTTGCGTCGGTGCGTAGGCGGTAACCGTTACACGGCGAGACCTTGTATTCCCTAGGTCGGAAGGGACCGTAGACGGTGTTCACTTCGTCGATGGACTACTTTCCTGACGCCGCCGTATCTCCCTCTTGGCCGCCAGAAAAAGAGTACCCCAAAGGATTCCAAGGATGATGTACGGGTAGCCCCGCCACCCTGGGAGTTGAAAAATCCCAAACACGACCCAGCCGGCACCGACCACAAGGTACACATACTTWAGCGAGGCAAGATCCTTGATCGTCTGTTCCGGAAACCGTAAGGAGTTCCGTGTCCACTTCATCATCGGCGCGATCCTTAAGGGACGTTCTTCACCTCATGTACGACACATTAGTGCGACCGGACATGCCAGGCCATAGCCCGAAAGGCGGCCGGCTACCGAAGCAGCGCCCCCGTTACTATTAGGATCCCTGCATACTGTGCTCCATATGTGTGCGGGAAAAGCCTGAAGGGTGAGCCACCCCCACTACGGGTTGAGCCGAACCCACGGGTCGATCCCTGGTCCAGAGCGGAACGGACCCTCGGGTTCCCACCGAGGAACCCTCAGTTTCGCTGAACTCACGGGAGCC
>NZ_JBFRGF010000079.1:0-3019 GCF_052115205.1 Arthrobacter sp. 2RAF6
TTGTGCGAAGCCGACGACGGCCATGTAGCGTCCGGCCT
This sequence comes from Arthrobacter sp. 2RAF6, assembly GCF_052115205.1. NCBI lineage: Bacteria > Bacillati > Actinomycetota > Actinomycetes > Micrococcales > Micrococcaceae > Arthrobacter > Arthrobacter sp. 2RAF6. The sequence goes on from NZ_JBFRGF010000079.1 coordinate 39, forward strand.
GTGCCCGGTCGGGCAGCACGGCGAAGATGATGGCTCCGTCCACCGCGCTGAAGAGGGCGATTGCGCACTGCATGATGAGTGCGCCGACAAGCAGGGTGATGAAGGAGTGGGCGTAGGCCTCGGTGATGCCGCCGGCGAGGAAGAGCAGGCCGCCGAGGAAGGTGAAGAGCTTGCGTCGACGGAGCTTGTCGGAGAGGAAGCCGCCGGTGAGGGCGCCTGCGCTGGCTGCGATGATGCCGAGCATGCCGATAATTGCAATGGTGCCGGCGACTTCCTTGATGGGGAGGCCGAGGCGCTGGGCGTAGAAGAAGCTGCCGAAGGTGGTGTTGAAGTACAGGCCCATGAAGAAGATGAAGCGGCCCAACCAGTTCCAGCCGAAGTCCGGGTACTTGCGGGGGTTGAAGGTGTAGCTGGCCAGGAGGGCCTTGACGGTGACGGTGCTGTYGTGGACGAGGCCCACGGAGCTGCCTTCGCGCTTGACGAGGGGGAAGAGGAAGACCAGTGCSAGGCCGACGAGGCCSGGGACGACGAAGACGAGGAACGTGCTGGATGAGACGGAGTAGGCGATGCCGATGCCCAGCACGGGGGCGATCTGGGCGGAGAGGCCGCTGAGCGCGGAGATCTTGCCTCGCTGCTCTTCCGGGATGCGGTCTGCCTGGAGGTTCACGATGGCCTGGCCCGCTGCTGCCCAGCCGAAGAGGGCGAAGACCCAACCTAGGCCCACRAGCGGGACTGTGGGGGCCAGGGCGACCCCGATGAGTCCGAGGATTCCGAGGAGCGCGCCACCGAACATGAACGGGGAGCGGCGGCCGAACCTCGAGCGAAAACGGTCGCTCCAGACCCCGACGAGGGGGCTGGCGGCGATGGAGATGAACTGGGCCGTGCCGGCGACGTATCCGAGTACCTCTTCGTGGCCCGGGGCGAGCTGGGAGACGCGGAGGGCGAGGGAGTAGGACATCGGGACGATGAATGCCATCGAGACCCCGAAGTTCGCCAGTGACATCAGCGTGAGGTAGCCGGCGCTGGCCTTCTTCAGCGGTGGCGCCTCAATGTCGGGGACCCCGCCGGGGGTCCCTTGCTGGGAACCTGCGTCCGTGAGGACAGCGGATTCTGTCTGATTTGGCGGTAGGTCCCCGTAGCTGGGCTTGACCATGATGACTCCTTTGTCTGGGTACGATGTGCGCGACTTATTTCTGGGTACGGCAGGATTGGTGACTGGCGGGGTGGGGGCGGCGGCGAGGCCGCCCCCACGGTGGGGTTGCGGCCGCTAGGAGCTTGGGGTTCCTGCGGGCATGGACARGGCTGGTTCTTCGATGAAGTCAGGTGCCGCGGTTTGATGCTGCGCGTTCTGTGCGGTGTTTGACCCTGGCTTGCGTCCGTGGAGTCCCGTCCATCGCTGGCGGAGCGCGAAGGCGGCGGTCTTGGGCCGGCGGTCGCGGGTGAAGACGCCCTTCTTGTTCCCGTCCACCCGGTGGATCGCGGGGCCGGTGCCGAAGTCGGCGAAGTTCCAGACGTGCTCTCCGACGAAGGACGGGATCCGGTCAAAGACCCGGTGGTTCATGGCGAGGAAGCCTGCTTGGAACTCCTCCGTCCACGGGGTGTCGAGCACGGAGTGGAGGCCGRCGATGGTGTCGGCGCCGTATTCGCTCATCATGATGGGCTTGCCGTGTTTGGCGGCCCAGCCGCGCAGATCGGCCTCGAGGAGCTGCTCGGCGGTCTCGAGGTCGCCGGTGGCGACGTACCAGCCGTAGTAGCGGTTGAGCGAGATRACRTCGACGAGGTCCGCGAGGCGGTCGTTCTCGGACGTTGCGAAGATGACCGCCGTCGTCGTCAGCGGGCGCGTCGGGTCCAGYTCSCGSGTGAGCTTGATGAGYGGTTCGAAGTACTCCCTGGCCCCGTCCTCGTTGGAGGAGGGCTCGTTGGCGACGCACCACATGACGACGCTGGGGTGGTTCTTGTCCCGGTCGATGAGCTCGCGCAGGTGCTGGGCGTGTGCGGCCTGTGTCTGGTCGTTGAAGGTTTCGGGGGAGAAGGTGGGCCGCGGCGGCTGTCCGGTCAAACCGGCTTCGACGGCGAGGTTGAGTCCGACGGCGGCGGTCTCGTCGATGACCACGATCCCGTGCCGGTCKGCGAACTCCAGGACTTCCTCGGCGTAGGGGTAGTGGGAGGTGCGGAACGAGTTCGCGCCKGTCCAGTCCAGGAGGCGGAAGTCGTGCACGAGGTAGGCGTTGTCGTGTCCTTTGCCGCGGACGGCGGAGTCTTCGTGTTTGCCGAAGCCGGTGAAGTAGAACGGCTCGCCATTGATGAGGAACTGCTCGCCCTGGAYGGCGACCGTRCGGATCCCGACCGGGAGTTCGTAGGCGTCGACGACGTGCCAGCCGTCATGGATCTCGATCTCCAGGCGGTAGAGGTAGGCCGCGCCGGGCCTCCACAGCACGGCGTCCTCGATGCGGAGGGTGCCGGAGTGTCCTTCGCCAGTGGCGACCGTCTCTCCTGCCTCGTCGATGAGRCGCACGCTYGCGGGAGCCGGCTCGCTGCTCGCCAGGCGGTAACTCACCAACCCKGTGCCGCCGTCGACGACGTCGGTCGTCACGGTCACGTCGGTGAGGTGGGACCGGGGGGTGCTGTAGAGCCAGACGGAGCGGGCGAGGCCCGCGTAGTTGTAGAAGTCGTGGAAATAGCTCTGCCGTTCCTTGCCGTCGGCGCCGACGGTCAGCTTCCCGGGCGGGATGGTGATGTTGGTGAGCCTGTTGTCGACGGCGACGGTGAGACGGAAYTCCGCCCCTGCCGTGACGACGTCGGTGAGGTCCGCTTCGAAGGGTGTGTATCCGCCGACGTGCTCCGCSACCAGGGTGTCATTGACGTAGACCGCGGCGGCGTGGGTTGCGGCGTCGAAGCGGAGCATGATCCGCTGCTCCGACCAGCCGCGCGGTACGCGGACCGTGCGCTGGTACCAGACCAGGCCGACATGGTCACGGATC
>NZ_JBFRGF010000080.1:0-2863 GCF_052115205.1 Arthrobacter sp. 2RAF6
AACGCCAGCGAGTAACTCAGAACCTGCCCGGGCCCGACCATGGTCCCGGCCCCCGGATCCACGCCCTTGGAAGCCACCAGATGGGGCGTGAGGGTCGCGCAGGCGGTGTTGTCCGACGTCGGGCCCTGCTCCTGGCCCGCCGGCAGCGCGACCGAGTTGAACAAGCCCGTCCCCGGCCCGGCGCACGCCGCCGGCTGGCTGGTGTTCGTGTAGCGGAACGTGACCGCGAGATCGAAGGTCTGCGTGACCCCCGCACCGATGACCGAACCGGCCGGTGCCAGCGCGTAAGGACCCGGTGCCGGGGACGAGCCGCCCGCAGGAGCCCCGGCCCCGGACGTTCTCCAGGAAGCCCCCGTGACAGCCAGGTTCGGGGCGAACGCCGGAGTGTCCGCCAGTCCACCGTAAGTCCCGGCCGCCGAACCGGTGTTCGCGACGGTGACAGTGTAGTTCGCGACAAAGGCGCCGTTCGCGTCAGGACCGGTAACCGCGCCGGCAGTCTTGGCGACGTTGATGATGGGCTGGGCGGTGTTGGACAGGGTACACGCGATGTTGGCTCCGGCAACCGGCGTGATGGCCAGCGATCCGGTGAAGGTTGCGCCGTTCGGCAACCCCGTCTGCAGGCCGAACGAGTCCGTACACGTGATGGTGCCGGCGTAGTTCGCTAGGTTCGCCGTTCCGGCGGCCGCTTCGGTCAGGGTATACGTTGTTCTGGCGGTGGCCACGTAGGCGCCGGTGGTGCCGGTTCCCGCAGTTACTGACGATCCCGTACCTGTCGTGGTCGAGTTCGCGGGGTTGTTGACCACCGTGCCCGTCGCACCGCCGGTGCGGATCTGCATCGTGAACTGGTCCGTTGCCGCCCCGCGCGGGGCTCCGAGCGCCTTGGTCAGGGTGATCCGCGGCGCCCGGACGGTCAATGAGGCGTTCGCCGGCGGGTTGAGGTTGGTCACGATGTTGGCCGGGCCGTTGACATACGTCCCTTCCGCTGCGGCGGTCACGTTGAACGTGATGGTGCAGGATGCCTGCCCCACGGCAAGATCACCGCCCGTGGCCGTGAAGGTGTTCGAGCCGGCGACTCCCGTTCTGACGAAAGCGGCACCACCCTGCTGGACACACGTGCCACCGATCGCGGGAGTCGGCGCGATCACGACGCCGGCGGGCAGCGTATCGGTGATGCTCCAGTCGTTCTTCGCATTCAAGTCATTGGTATTGGTCACGGTCAGCGTCACGGTGGAGGTCTGGCCGGGGGCGATGAGCGCGGGCGAGAATGATTTGTCCAACTGAGGGGTGACATCGACGATCTGGGGCAGGTCGAACGCCACGTCGTTGCCGCTACCGGTTGCTGTCGCGTTATACAGTGACAAGCCGAGCGATGGCGTGGACCCTGTCGGTATCTGATAAGCGGCTGACTGCAGCTTCGTCACCTGAGTCGCCCAATTCGTAGGGTCGGTGCACGGGTTCAGTCCGGAGCTCAGCAAAATCGGGTTGCCGTTCACGATGAGGGAAAACGTCTCTTTCGGCTGATTTGCGCCGCCCGCCGCAGGACAGTTCATAGCGGCGAAATAGGCAGAGACTGCGTAGTAATGCCCCGGAATGGCAGGAATTGCGTTCGCACTGGCCGTCTTGAATTCGGTGCCTGCGGCAATTTGGCCGGTCGGGGAGTTGGTGAACGCCGAAAGGGCCTGGTTGCTGGCGGCCTGTGCCGCGGTCTGGCCTTGCGCCAAACCGAGCTGCACGGCAATCTGCTGAAGGTTCTGCCACGCTGACGGCGCATTGTTCGCACATCCGCTGTCGGCTGACCATGACGGTTGCGGCGTAAATGAGTTGAGGATCCACCCATTGCACTGATTCCCGGCAGGCGTGTACTGCGGGTCCGCCGTGTACGTCATGTTGGCGGCGGCCGCACCACCGGTGTAGTTCAGGATGTTGATGGCGGACGACGTCGCGTTCTGGTTGCTGAAGTCCTCGGTGTAAACCGACGTACCGGCCTGGGGTACCCCCGGGGTTCCCGGCGTCGTCGCATATGCGGGTGAAGGCAGGGTGCTGCCCAAGCCAAGGCCGACAATCGTTGCTGTGAGGAGAATTGCCAGTAGCTTGGCTGGAAGGGACTGCTTCATAGGCTTTTCTTGCTTCACTTTCGGGAGCGGGCACACAGGTGGTCTCTAGCCATCAAGTGCGCGCTTCCCGCGATTCGTGTCGCAGAAAACAGGTTCAATTTTTGAATGAACTGGGGGAGAAACGACCACCCACTGAAACAGTGGGAGCAATTCGCGGATCGTGACGCGAAAGTTGGAAAGTATTTTCGGAGCGTGACATCGGCCGGGTCACACTCCGGGCGCCGCAGCCGCCTATTTTGCCTGGTTGCGTTTCCGGTGGCCGGTGAGCGTGAACAGGCCTGCGCTTGCCAGGACGAGGATCCCGCCGGCGGTCAGGGCCCAGGTTCCCACGCCGCCGGTGAGCGGCAGCTGGAATCCGGCGTTGGCCAGGACGTTGTCGATCGTCACGGTCACGGCGGAGGGGTCGGTGCTGGTGACCGTGGTTTCGACCGGCTGGGCGAGCAGGGCGTACCCGGTCGGGGCCTTAGTCTCGACCAGCCAGTAGGACTGGTAGCCGGGTTGGCCCGGGTTCACTGTCGCCCCGTTGGCCCAGTTGGAGTAACGCAGGCCCGAGATCACCAGGTTCCCGCTGGCATCGGTGGTCCAGGTGCCGGCACCGGAGATGCTGATCGCGTTGGTGCCGGCCAGGGCATCGGCCCGGCTCGGGTAGACCGAGAACACGGCGCCGGCCAGGGCGGCCGAACTCCGGGAATCCTGCTTGTGCAGCACGATGTTGCCCCACTTGGTCACCGCCACCGGGGGCGTGACCA
>NZ_JBFRGF010000081.1:0-2095 GCF_052115205.1 Arthrobacter sp. 2RAF6
TTGGGGATGTCGGAGGTGATGGTCCACTGCACGTTGTCGCCGAGCTTGAGGACGGAGGCATCGTTGACGGTCTTCGTCGCGGTCGTGACCGCGTTCTTGGGATAGACATTCACGTCATACAGCCAGCCGTTCCCGCCGGCCGGGTCCGTCGTGGGAAGCGTGACCAGGAACGGGGCCGAGGGAGTCACACCGGCCGGGTAGCCGGTCTCCGTCACCAGGTACAGGCCCAGGGGAAGGTTCCCCAGGGTCGCCGTCCCGGCCGCGCCGGTCGTGGTGGTCGTGCCGGGGCTGGCCGCCTGCGCCGCGGCCTGGGCCGGCGTCAACGCTGCGGCGGCGGTCCAGCCCGCATTGGTCGTCAGGTCGATGTTGTTCACCTTCTGGACCGTGAACGTCACCCCTGCCATCGGGGTCAGTCCCTGCAACTGGGCCGCGCTCAGAGCCGTTCCGTCGTTAGGCAGGTTGGTCGGCGTCGCGGGTTTCTCGTACTTGTGGATGGTCAGCGAACCCGTCTTGGACGGGTCGATGTTCGCGGTGTTCGCCGCGTGTGCGCCTCCGGCTCCGAGAGCGAGCATCCCGGCTGAGGCTAGTGCGGCCAAAGAGGCTATTATGCCGCGCCTCACCTTCGATGATTTCATCGTGTTCCTTTCATTGTTTCCCCCATTGATGTGCGCGGAGCTGCGCTACGGAGTCTGGTTTTGCGGGGTCTTGTCCGCTCGCCTGAAGAGGAGGGCGAGGGAAGTGATGAGGGCGAGGATGCCGAGAATCGTTCCGCCGACGATGCCGGCGGTCCCTGGCCCGCCGGCGGCCGGGAGCTTCACGGCCGCCATGTCCAGGACGGTGATGGTCTGGTTGTTTGCTGTCACCGAAGTTCCTGCGGTGGCCGTGTCCAGGGCGATGCTGCCGTTGCCCGCAACAGTGAACTTCACGGGGGTGGCCAGGAGCGAGTAGCCGTCCGGGGCTTTGGTTTCGAGCAGCCAGTACGTCCCGGGAAGCAGGTTCCTGACCTCGATGAGCCCGGGTGACCCGGACACGGCACTGTTCACTCCGATCACCGTGGGGCCCATCTGCCCGGCAGCATCGTTGTGGACCTCAAAGCCCGCCCCGGTCAGCGGGACGGTGGAACCCCGGACCGTCCCGGGTCCTGCCTTTTGCACGAACAGGTGGCCGGTGGTGGGGTTCGTGGTCAAACATGCAGGCTCAAGCGGCGCCGTGGTCCCGGTGACGCATCGTGCCGGCGGGACGGCCCCGGTCCCGGTTGCCCCGTTCCTCAGGGCCACGAGCCACGCAGTCGTGTTGACCGTCACCGAGTAGCTCACCACGGCCGTGCCGTTGCCGGGGAGAGTGAAGGAGGCGGTGGCCAGCTTGCTGCCGGCGCCCGGGTCCGGGACTGCCAGGGGTGTACCGCCATTGATGGTCAGCTTCGCCGAACCGGCGGTGAACGTGGCGTTGTTCAGGACCTGGCTCAGGTCATCGCTGAGGATGACACCGCTGATCGGGTTGATGGTGGAGTTCGTGGCGGTCACCGTGTAGGTGATCATCCTGCCCGCAGCCGGGTCGCCCGGGTTGATGTACGTTCCCGAGGCCGGGGAGGCCGTCTTGCCCAGCGTCCACGCCCCCACCGGGTTGACGGTGCAGGTGGTGCTGCCGGCCGGGCACGCCGTTGGCGGGGTGATGGTGGTCGAGGGTGTCAGGTAATTCCCGAGCGACGCATCACCGAGGTTGCCGGCGCCATTGACCTTCACCTGATACGTGACGACGCTCTTCGCGCCGGCAGCCACGGTGCCCGTGATGGCCAGGGTTTTCGTTGCTGCCCCCGAGTTGTCCGCCACCAGCAAGGCAGTCCCGCTCGTGGAGGTCGTGGTGATGGAGCCGGCCACGAAGCCCGAGGCATCCAGAACGTCCCCGAGCCAGTCGGTGTAACCAACAGCGGCCGGGGCGGTGCCGCCCGTGTTGTCGAACGCCAGCGAGTAACTCAGAACCTGCCCGGGCCCGACCATGGTCCCGGCCCCCGGATCCACGCCCTTGGAAGCCACCAGATGGGGCGTGAGGGTCGCGCAGGCGGTGTTGTCCGACGTCGGGCCCTGCTCCTGGCCCG
>NZ_JBFRGF010000082.1:0-2051 GCF_052115205.1 Arthrobacter sp. 2RAF6
ACGGCGAGGCCTTCCTCGAAGGAGGGCGTCGGCGGGGTTCCGGCGTCGATGGCCAGAAGGAAGTCGCGGATTTCGTGGGTGAAGGTGTGTTCCCAGCCGATCACGTGGCCTTGCGGCCACCAGGCACCCATGTAGGGGTGTTCGGGTTCGTTGACCAGGATCCGGCGGAAGCCCTGCTCCCGGACCGGCACCGTGGCGTCCAGGAAGCCGAGTTCGTTGATGGTTTCCAGGTCGAACAGGAGCGAGCCCTTCTCGCCGTAGATTTCCATCGTGAGCGAGTTCTTCCGGCCGGTGGCCATGCGGGAGACTTCCACGGAGGCGAGGGCCCCGGAGGCGAGGGTCAGGGTGGCCCAGGCGGCGTCGTCGACCGTGACGTGTTCCGGACCGTCCGGCCCGGGACGGCTGTCCACGAAGGTGTGCAGCCGGCCGGAGACCTCGGTGACGGTGTCCCCGAGGAGGAAGAGGACCTGGTCGATCGCGTGGGAGGCAATGTCGCCCAGGGCCCCGGACCCGGCGGTTTCCTTGTTCAGCCGCCAGGTCATGGGGGAGTCCGGGTCCACGAGCCAGTCCTGCAGGTACGCGGCGCGGACGTGCCGGACCGTGCCCAGCCGGCCCTCCGCGATCAGTTCCCTGGCGAGGGCGAGGGCGGGGACGCGGCGGTAGTTGAAGCCGATCATGGACGCGATGCCGCGCGCGCGGGCGGCGCGCGCGGCTTCCGTCATGGCTTCGGCCTCGGCCAGGGTGTTCGCGAGGGGTTTTTCCACGAGGACGTGCTTGCCCGCCTCCAGCGCGGCGATGGCGATTTCGGCGTGCATCCAGCCCGGGGCGCAGATATCCACGATATGGATGTCATCGCGTTCGATGACCTGGCGCCAGTCCGTGGCGGACTCGCTCCACCCGTACTTCGCCGCGGCCTCGGCGACCTGTTCCGCGTCCCGGCCCACGAGCACCTTCTGCTCGTAGGCCGGAACGTCGAAGAAGCCGGCCACATTCCGCCACGCGTTCGAATGGGCCTTGCCCATGAACGCGTAGCCGATCGCGGCAACACCCAGGGGTGTCTTGCCTGCGCTGGTGCCTTCCGGGGAGGCGCCGGTGTGCGGGGTGGTGGGGGTGGGGGCGGAGCTGGTCATGAGTGATTCCTAGAGGGTGGCGGCCATCGGGTCCCAGTCCTCGGGGAGGGCCTGGGAGGTCACGGCGGAGCTGTCGACGCCTACAAAGGTGCCGGTTTCRGCGGACTCGGAAATGGARACCAGGGTATCGACCACRTGGTAGGCGAGGGCTCCCTGGGCGCGGTGCGGGACACCGGCGCGCAGGGACCGGGCCATGTCCAGCACGCCCATGCCGCGGCCGTTGGCCGGYCCCGTGGCGGGGATGGTTTCSGCTTCCTCGGCCCCTGGRCGCCAGAGCTTGAGGTCGCCGTCGAAGTAGTTCGGGTCCGGCACTTCCAGGGTGCCCTCGGTGCCGGTGATCTCCACGAAGCCCATCCGCAGGCGGGGGGATTCGAAGCTGAAGACGCTGTGCGAGGAAGCGCCCCCTTCGAACTGCAGCATCGCGGAGACGTGGGTGGGGACCTCGACAGGGAATTCCTCCCCGGCCTTGGGTCCGGAACCGACCACGCGGGTCTCCTTGGCTTTGGATCCGACGGCGGCAACGCGCCTCACGGAACCGAACGTCTGGACGAGCGCGGTGATGTAGTACGGGCCCATGTCGAACAGCGGGCCCGCGCCGTGGGCGAAGAGGAACGCCGGGTTCGGGTGCCAGGACTCCGGGCCCGGGGTCTGGAACATCGTCAGGGCGGTCAGCGGGGTGCCGATGTCGCCGCGTTCGATGATCCGGCGGGCCGTCTGCAGGCCGGCGCCCAGGAAGGTGTCCGGGGCGCAGCCCAGCCGGATGCCCGCGGCGTCGGCCGTCTTCAACAATGCCAGGCCGGATTCGCGGTCCAGGGAGAACGGCTTCTCGGTCCAGACGTGCTTGCCGGCGTTGACGGCCGCGGTGGCCACCTCGACGTGGGCGGCCGGGATGGTCAGGTTCACGATGATCTCGACGTCGGG
>NZ_JBFRGF010000083.1:0-2043 GCF_052115205.1 Arthrobacter sp. 2RAF6
GGCAGCTGGGGCCGGGGATCCTGGTCAACGGTGGGGCTCTGCCAGTCCTGCTGGGCGTCGGGGGCGGCCGTCATCATCCGGCGCATGGTGGCCATCATGGCGAGCATGTTCGGCTCGTTGAAAGTAATCACCCAAGGCACCCCGTCCAGGATCGTGGTTGCTTCGGCCACATAGGAGGTGAACCTCTCGATCGCCCTCTCTCCCAGCCATCCCCCTTCTTCGGCAAACCACTGCGGGGTGGTGAAGTGGTTCAGGGTCACGACCGGTGTGAGCCCGAGTCCGAGGGCGGTGTCGATCATCCGGCGGTAGTGGGCGAGCTCGGCGCGGGAGAACCGGCCAGGCAGCGGTTCGATCCGGGCCCATTCGATCCCGAAGCGGTAGGAGTTGAGGCCCGCGTCGGCGAGCAGCTTCATGTCCTCGGCGTAACGGTGATAGCTGTCGATGGCGTCGCCGCTGGGTTCCATGCCGGGGACGGTCTGCTCTTGGATCCACCAGTCGCTGTTGATGTTGTTGCCCTCGATCTGGTGAGGTGCGGTRGAGGCGCCCCAGAGGAAGCCRGGCGGGAAGTTGTTCATAGTCAGGTCCTTTCTCCGCGGCGCGGCCGCGGAATCGTTGTTCGGGATTCGTAGYTTCGGAAGAYGTGGATAAGGTGCAGCCGCGGGCGGARGGAACCCTGGTCCGCCGACGACTTAGGGCGGGGGACATGCGGGCTGAAGGCGCATTCACTCCACACTGGGCAGGACACGTTTTTGGCCCGTGGTCCAGCCGCCAGCTTGAATCCTTTCAATTGCAGCGCTGGCAAATTGCCTGCTTAGGCGGCTGACCATCCGCCGTCGCTGGGCAGGATGGCTCCGTTCACGTTGAGCGAGTCATCGCTCAACAGCCAGGTAATCGCTGCGGCGAGCCTTTCCGCGTCCGCGACGGGGGAGCCGATTGCCTGCATCAACGGGAAGATCCGGCTGGCTGCGAATTCGCTGCGGACCGCYGCTTCGATGTTCGTGGCGACCGCACCSGGGGCCACGGCGTTGGYCCGCACGCCTTGCGGACCGTACATGAACGCCGTGTTTTTGGTCAGTCCGATGACCGCGTGCTTCGATGCCGTGTAAGCGGCACCCGCCGCGGAGCCTCGGAGCGCGGCTTCGGAGGCGACATTCACAATCGAGCCGCCGCCTGCCTCGATGAGCATAGGCAGGGCGGCGCGGGTCAGACGCATCGGCGCGGTGACGTTGACGCGCATTACCCGGTCCCACGTCTCGTCGTCGAGCTCACCGACAGGGAGGAAGCCATCCATGATTCCGGCGACGTTCGCCAACCCGTGGAGTCGGCCTTCGCAAGCTTCGGCGATCGCGTCGACCGTTCGCAGGTCGGAGACGTCCCCTGTGATGGTCCTGACGTCTRSTCCGGGGAGCGATGCCTTGAGTTCGTCGAGTCGCTCGGCGAACACATCGGAGGCGACGAGCCGGGCGCCCTCCTCGGCGAGGCGGACGGCGGTCGCTCGTCCGATGCCGGAGCCAGCCCCGGTAACGATGACGGTCTTWCCGGYGAACCGGGCTTCTGTTGTCATGCTGATTCCTTTGCATCTTTGCGGTAGTTCGCGGGTTCAGATTCCCGCGGCACGGGGGTGGGTGCGGGTAGTGATTTGTTCAGATCGTCGCGATAAGCTCTTCGATCTTTCTCTTCGTGTCCATGGCGGCCTCGCCGGTGAGGGCGCGGAAGGCCTGTGCGASCTCGTTGGGGAAATCGAATGAGGGGTCGATGAGCCACTGGGCCCGGAGGCCGCTCCAGAGCGCCATCATCTGTCGGGCGGTGCTCTTCGGGTCAAGGCCGGGCCGGGCTCGCCCTTCGCCCTGTCGCCGCTTGATCGCCGCGGCGTAGGCCAGGATGGCGTTCTCGTTGTGCTTCTTCATGTACTGGTGTGCCGGGTGCTCGGGGTTCGGGGCCTCGGCTTCGAGGGCGAGGAGGAGGCGGACGGTGGTCTCCTCCGTGAGGACCAGACGCGCCGCCCCGGCAGGGTCCCAGTCGCCGGAGACCAGCTCGCTAGCC
>NZ_JBFRGF010000084.1:0-2038 GCF_052115205.1 Arthrobacter sp. 2RAF6
GTGGATCTATGGAAAAGTTGCACCTACGAGATGCCTCTCGGATTGGTTAAACGGAGTTCTAGACAAACCCCATTTTTCCCGATCCGACAGGCATTCTCCGTTTAACCCGCCGCTACGACCTCAACCCGACCGGTGGATCGAGGCTAAGTTCCACGGTACCTTTGCCGCCTTCGACCGCTATGGGTTCCAATGCCCGCCTCCCATTTGACGCCTCGCTTCACGCACGGCGGGGACGAGGCCCGTCGGCGTGATTTTCCCACCCTACACAAGGTTCACACAGGAAAACGAGGAAGAGATGACTCGCGGGGAAATCCTTGGTTGCACGCACTACCGGCCGAAATCCGCGCCTGATGAATGCCGGCCTTTCGCCGGTACAGCGCGGGCAGATGCCGCCGTCCTGACCGCCGCCAAAGTCTCACCGTCAACCAACGGCCCGTTCCGCTTGGTTCGGCCGTGCTTGGATTCCAGCACGGGGCCTCTTGCTGCCCATACTGCCGGCGGCTTGCGTTCCCCTCCTGGGCCCCTTGCCCTCTTCTTCCGCGTGCTCTTCGGTCATGAGTCCAAGGTAGCCCTGTGAGTACACCCCGTCGAGGGCGGTCGATAAGCAGCTGCTTCAATATGCCCGCCGTTTCACCGCCGTCAAAGCAGAAGCACGACTTCCGGAAAACGCCCGATTTTGAGAAAGCCCACGATGATCCCTGTGTGTGAGTCTTGTTGTGGCCGGGACGCTGCCGCGACGTTGACACCGTGGCGCCGTCGAACGCTCGCGGCGCCGTCGCTCACGCCCCCGGAGGAGCGCCCGCCCCATCGAGTAGCATTGCTCCCAATTGGCCAGCAACGGAAGGAAGTCGTGTCATGCAGTATGTCGTCCTGCAGGTAATCCTCAAAGAGAAACTGTGGGGAACCGGTTCGGGCAACCTGACCTCCTTGGAGAAGGCCATCAACGATCAGGCCGCGAAGGGCTATCGACTCCATACCATTACCACCGCGAGCAGCGGGAGCAAGGGAATCGGTGGCGGCGACCGCATCCAGGCAACGTTGGTGTTCGAGAGCCTCGGATAACCGAACATCGCGAAACGAGCAGTATTCATGGAACGACATGGACCGATCGGTTCCGAGTCATAGAAGTGAGACACGAGACGAACATGGCCAACTACACAGGGCCTCCCTTGATGTCTCCCGCAACCCGGGGCTTGCGGGATACGCTCAGTGTGCCCAAAAGCCGCCGCTGATCCGCCGGCCGTTTCCGGTCATCCACGCCAGCATGCCGACGGCCGTTGAAGAACAGGCTCAGAGAGGCATGAGAGTGGCCCCACGTCCGGATATGGACAGGTGGGACCCAACCAAACCAGGACAGCCGGGAAGAAAGCCCGGATCCCACACACCTGGACTCTGTCGACGGATCGGACCCAAGAGCCCAAAGGCGTTTCGCTGACAGGAACGTCCACCGACACCGAGGATCCAGGCCGCGAAGTCATGTCGCCTGCAACAGAGAACTGCATGAAGCGGTGGCGGAGAACCCGTACGAAGGGATCAAAATGCAGGTCGAAAAGCCGCCCGTGCACAAAGGTGTGCACGATGTGCACACCACCTTTGACCGGACAAATAGGCGATGAGCGCACTCTGCCTGGTTCGCAGAAGGCAGTATCCGAGGAAGTTCCTCGAAGAAGATTCGGCTTCATCATGTCGTCACCACAACTCCTGGGCGATGAATGAGTGACGACCAACAACTGGCCACCGGAAACAGCAGAAAAGGACGGCACATAACCCTAGATTCCACCAGGCGCACGGGCCACGAGCAAGGACCATGAACCCGCCACCCACACAATAGAACAGGCCACCGCGGCGCCAGGCACAAACCGCGGCCAACGTCAGAGGGAACTCGCGGAGGGCGAGTTCTAGCGATCGTTGCAACACCCCCGATATTCGGGAGTTTCCTCGATCATGGAACCACCATCAATTCAGAGTTCTTCCTTAAGGGAAAGATCGGGTTCTTCGCCCGTGGCCCGGGCGGTGCGGAAGTACCGCAAGTATTCCA
>NZ_JBFRGF010000085.1:0-2025 GCF_052115205.1 Arthrobacter sp. 2RAF6
GGCGAGTTCTAGCGATCGTTGCAACACCCCCGATATTCGGGAGTTTCCTCGATCATGGAACCACCATCAATTCAGAGTTCTTCCTTAAGGGAAAGATCGGGTTCTTCGCCCGTGGCCCGGGCGGTGCGGAAGTACCGCAAGTATTCCAGGGAAGACAAGGCGCTGTTCTTTGAAGCCAAGGAACGCTTGGGGACTGTGGCTGCCGCGGCCCGGGAACTGGGCTTCACCGGCTCCGCCTGCCTGATGTGGACGAAGGATGATGGCCGGCCAGCGGGGGCGAGATACTCCGCGGAGCAGAAGGCCGAGTTCTTCGTGCTGTTAGACCGACTGGGCAGCGTCAGCGCCGCGGCCCGGCAGCTGGGCATCAACACCCAGACCGCATTCGGCTGGTCGTATTCGCTGGCCGCGGCCGAGCGAAAACCCCTAGGAAAAGCAACGGCCAGGCAGCTGGCGCTGGCGCCGAAGAAGGCCGAGTTCCTTGCCGTCTTGGCGCGCGTGGGGAACATCAGCGTGGCCGCCCGTGAAGCCGGCGTCAAACGCAGCCAGGGCGAAAGCTGGGCTCGTGCCGCCGGGGTGGAAAACATCCTGCAAAGCCGTGCCGAAAAGCAAGCGCAATACACGCGACTGCGTGAAGAAGGTGCCACGCAGAAGGCCGCTTCAGAGATCGTGGGGGTGAACCGGCGCACCGGCTATGACTGGGACCAGGCCGCCCGGGCCGCCCCGGCCGCCACGTCCGGCGCCGATGCGGACCAAAATGCCGACACCGCATATACATGTCAGGTGACTACCGCTTTTGCCGAAGCCCGCAGCATGCTGGAGACCGCTGCCGAGCCCTTTGACGCGCCGGCGCTGACCTTGATGCCGGAGTTGCCGGCCGGGTGCGAGGAAACGCCGGCGCCACCGACGGCCGCGGCTCCCTCCGCTGTGCCCTCGGAGCCGCCGGCACGGCCTGTGCTGCCCGCACCGAGAACCATGACGATCGAACACCTGGAACAAACCATTGATTCGCGCTACCTGGCCCAGCGGGAGCGGGAACTGATCGCCGACATGCTCCGCGCCGGGAAATCGATTCGGGCGATCGGACGGGCCCTGGGACGCAGCGCGAGCTCCATCAGCCGGGAGATCAAACGCAACAGCCACCCCAGGCTCGGATACCAGCCCTACGGCGCCCACCGGGCCGCGACCAAGGCCCGCGCCCGACCCAAGGCCAGTAAACTGGCAACGCATGGGCCCCTGCGCCGCTACGTGGAAGCGAAACTGAAATTGCGCTGGTCACCGGAACAGATAGCCCATGCCTTGATCAAGGACTATCCCGACGACCCGAACATGCGCGTGAGCCACGAAACGATCTACCAGGCCCTCTACGTCCAGGCCCGCGGCGGCCTGAAACGGGAAGTCCAGCATGCGCTGCGCACCGGGCGGACCCGACGCAAGAAACACCAGAACCCGGAGGAACGCCGCAGCCGCTTCCGGGACCCCATGATCAACATTTCCGAACGCCCCGCCGAGGTCGAGGACCGCGCAGTCCCGGGCCACTGGGAGGGCGACCTCATCACCGGGGCACACAACCAGTCGGCCATCGCCACCCTGGTGGAACGCTCCACCCGCTACGTCATGCTCGTCCACCTGCCGGGGGACCACACCGCCGAAACGGTGCGCGACGGCCTGATCACAACCATGGGTTCCCTGCCCGCGCACCTACGCGGTTCACTCACCTGGGACCAAGGCGTGGAAATGGCCAAACACAAAGCCTTCAGCATCGCCACCGACATGGACGTCTACTTCTGCGACCCCCACAGCCCATGGCAGCGCGGATCCAACGAAAACACCAACGGACTGCTGCGTCAATACTTCCCCAAAGGCACCGACCTCAACACCTACGGCCCCGAAGACCTCGAACACGTCGCCCAGGAACTCAACGCCCGCCCCCGCAAAACCCTCGCCTGGGACACCCCGGCCGAGCGACTTCGTGATTTACTAATAGCCAGCTGACCACGGGTGTTGCGTCGACCCCCAGAATTCGCC
>NZ_JBFRGF010000086.1:0-1890 GCF_052115205.1 Arthrobacter sp. 2RAF6
TCGATCGACTCTTCTATGTCTGTCAAGCCGCTTCCTGCACCTTTTTCGCCTGAGCTGAAGCCATCAGAATTCTGAACACGCGTCGGGCTAGGAAGCGCTTGACGCAACGCCGGATTTCTTTATCAGTTTTGCCCTCGGCGCGGCGCTTCTCGGCGTATTCGCAGGTTTCAGCGTCATACGTCATCCTGGTGATCGCAGCCATATGAAGAGCGCTGTTGAGTCTTCTATCGCCTCCCCGGTTGAGCCGGTGTCGCACCGTGTTACCTGACGATGCAGGGATGGGATTCACGCCAGCCAGACAGGCGAAAGCCGCCTCGCTACGGACCCGCCCCTCATGCGACCACGCCACCAAGCACTTTGCCGCGGTCACCGCTCTGAATCCTTTCTCTTCGAGTAGAGGAGCGGCCTCGCTGACCTTGACCAGCTCGTCTAATTGCTTTTCATTGGACTTCAGCTGCTGGTCAAGGTTGAGGATGTGCTTGGCTAGACGGATTGCTTCAGCCCGGGCGATACTCAAAGCCAGTTCTTCCTCACGCTCACGCCACCGGGAGATCTCCTCGATCTGGGCGGGGGTGAGCTTCTTGCGGGCATCGATACCGAGATCGTTGCTGCGCGCCAGAGCATTCAGGGCGTTGATCGAGCGGGTGCGGTCCTTGCTTATGGATTCGCGAGCGGTGACGAGGATCCGCAAGCCCTGGCGGATCCCTTCATTCAAGCGGGGACGACGCAGTTTTTCAACTGGTAGGGGCAGCACGGCAATGGCCATGCGGTGGGCATCCAAGGCGTCGGTTTTACCGACCCCGCGGTTCTTCTTCGCATCCATGCGAGGAGCCTCGGCAACGGGGAATCCATGGGTGGCCACGGCGCCGGCGAGGATCGCGCCGTAGGACGCAGCGCCTTCGATGACCCAGAGGGTGTCGGCGTCGGCGTTGGTGCGGCGTGCGACCCATTTGATGGCTCGGTTGATGCCGGCGGTGGTGGTGGGGAATGACTGCGTATCCAGCATGGCGCCGTTGGTGGCGTCGAGGATGGCGTAGACGTGGTTTCGGGCGTGAGTGTCGACACCCACGACAAACGGGTGAGAATGAGCGACGATAGACATGCGGTCACCGTACTTTTCCTATGAGATGGACTTGGTTGATGGCCGTAAAGGCCGGTACCAGTCCGGGTAGGAATCACAACGGAACAGCACTGTGATGGGTCACGCCCGTAAGGGTGGACAATCTTCTGATCAAGCTACCGTGGTGGGCCGGACGGGTCCCGGCCGACCACCACCGTAGACGGACAAGTCGACCGAATGACACCCTTGGGGTCAGTTGCAACAGGAGTCACGTCTACGGGGTGGAACGGCCGGAATCTATCCTGCCAGCCAGTCCCAGACCAGCTAAACCAAGCCTCACAGTTGCAACACCGGAACCTTGGGGGGTGTTGCAACGACCATGCCGCCTTAATGAATGCGGGGCTACTCACGGTTTTATCCGCTCGTGGTGCTGTTCCAATGAGGGCCCACTTCCGGTGCTGCCCAGGCCCAGGCGCGCATCCGAGGAAAAGCTATGATCCGGGGACTCAACGAGCCGCAGCAGATCCTTGACCCTGCAACGCGGACAGCGAGCGACCCCAGCCCGCGGATCAGCTGGGTCGAGTTCTCCAACTTCTGCATCGACGGGTTGCACTTCAACCCGGACGGCTCCGGGATGCACCCCGAGAACACCTACGTCAACGGCAAGACCGGCATCTATGTCGCGAACGCCAATGACTCATTCCGCGTCACCGGCATGGGGTTCGTCTACCTTGAGAACGCCCTCACCATCTACCACGCGGACGCGCTTTCCATTCACGACAACTTCATCGCCGAATGCGGAAGCTGCATCGAGCTGCGCGGCTGGGGAC
>NZ_JBFRGF010000087.1:0-1752 GCF_052115205.1 Arthrobacter sp. 2RAF6
CCGAGAAGCGCCGCGCCGAGGGCAAAACTGATAAAGAAATCCGGCGTTGCGTCAAGCGCTTCCTAGCCCGACGCGTGTTCAGAATTCTGATGGCTTCAGCTCAGGCGAAAAAGGTGCAGGAAGCGGCTTGACAGACATAGAAGAGTCGATCGCTAGAACTCGCCCCACAAGCTTTGTACACACGTTAAAGCAAAAACCCCTCTGACGAGGGGGAATGCTGTGCCCGAGGTGTGACTCGAACCGGCTTCCGGGCCTTGCAAACAGTGAGAACTCCAGAAAACATGCCGAGTACGGCCCAGTCCGGCCCCGGTACGGCCGAGTCCGACGGCAAGGGTGTGCACATTGTGCACACCCCCTTCCTGACCAACATAAGCAACAAACGGCGACTACCGCACTCCGCAACGCGGCAATTGCGCGTTCGTCGCCGCGTTTGTAAGGCGAAGCTCAGGGCCCTCGCTGGAGGTTAGCTCCGCTTAGCGTCGACGGGTCTTCGACTAGAGGCCTCGTTCGCCTTAGAAGCAGAGGCTTCATCATCGTCTCCGTAGTCGAAAAGTTGAAGGCTACCGACGGCAAGAAGGCCGCCACCAAACAACCCGACGATGGCTGCTCCGATGAAAGCTGGCCACCAGATGAGGCCCCACGCGATGCACGCGTAGACCAACGCGCCGGTCGTCAAAGCGATGAGCACAAACGCTGTAACGTTCCCGCCTTTTACCTTTCGCTTCCCCTTCCGCATGAGCGCGGCGGAATAGCGAGCAGCTTCGAACTCGATGAGCCTCTGGATTGGCGCCCTAGTCGACTCTGGCAGAGTGTCGTGAAGTTTAGCATGCAGCTTCATGGAGCGCACAGCCGCGGGGTCCTGGCGGCCACTTCGCAGCTTTATCCATAGCCCTCCAAGTGGGACTATTACGCCGCCGACAATGCCACCGATCAGTGGGGCAAATTTCTGGAACCACGCAATATAATCATCCACCGGCCAATCATATTGGGAAGCCTGGTGTACTATCCCACGACGGCCATTCTTACGCGAGAGAAAGTCGCGCGCCGCCCGGTTCCTCGCCGCTCTGGGACACCGATCAGAACGAGCATCAGCGTGCGCGGCAATAGGACTCAAAGTCTGCCTGTTCCTCTCCGGATTGGCGGCCTGGACCACCCGCCGTCGCGCGCCTCCTAGGACCGCAAACGCGCCTAAGGCTAACGCCACTGTGAGTCTTGATGTGGCTGGCCTGGGACTGGCTGCCAGGGCTGGTGCTGGATACCCTCCGGAGTCTCCCCCACCAGTTCCGCAATAGAGTCCGATCCCGGGACGCGACCGAACGAAACTACCCCAAGCGCCAACGATGTCGTCTCGTGGGAGCTCGTAAGGATTCGGCCGCCAAGAGGCACAGCCTCATGATAGACACCCTGCACCTGCTCCTATGTACCTTGCGAGGCCTTCGCCGGAGGACCTCATGTTGCTTGGAATCACTGGACATTAGTCGAGCAAGCCCAAGCCCAGCCGCTCGATCATAAGTACCACTCGATCATAAGTACCACTCGATCATAAGTACCACTCGATCATAAGTACCACTCGATCATAAGTACCACTCGATCATAAGTACCACTCGATGATAAGTACCACTCGATCATAAGTACCACTCGATCATAAGTACCACTCGATCATAAGTACCACTCGATCATAAGTACCACTCGATCATAAGTACCACTCGATCATAAGTACCACTCGATCATAAGTACCACTCGATCATAAGT
>NZ_JBFRGF010000088.1:0-1598 GCF_052115205.1 Arthrobacter sp. 2RAF6
AAAGCCGGTCTGCCAGATCTCGGCACCGGAGAAGCAAGTACCCGAGATCGTGACTCGCTGAATCGTGTGAGCGTACGTCATGGCCGATCTCCTTAACTATCCGGTGACTATGCGTATTGTGCCGGGTTCCCCTGGGGGTGGGAAACCCGGCTCAGGGAAGGCATATGACGAATATGCGGACGACCCATAAGGCGAATTGTAGAACTTAATTCGGCAGATCGTGGGATTTCCTGAGCAATCTTTTTAACACAGCTGAGTTAACACACCTGTGCCACAAAGGGCCGGCCTTTTTAACTCAGGTGGGTTAATAAACACGCTGGAGGAAATGCCCTGTACCGGCTTCGTTTAACGGTTGGGTGGTTCTGTGGCTGTAGTGGCCATGGCTCCCTCGAGGATGACCGGGACAGCAATTACCGGTGGCAGTCGTAGCGCCCAGGACCCCTCACTGGCTCCGTCAGGATGGCTCACAGAGCATGCGACGCTTCCCCAGACCGACCCCAAATTTAAGTTGGGGGGGTTTGGGGGGGCGTGCAACAACCCGTTTCCTACTCCACCATCAGGATGCGCTCTGCTCCTGCAGAGCAGGAGCAAACAGAGCAGAAACCCCACGAACCGCCACCGAGCCAGTAGGCTCCACAGCATGAGCAGAGACGAGATCCGGGAGCAGCTTTCGGAAGCGATCCTACGGTGCCGGAGGACAGCACGCAGGACCATGGAGTTGCCCCTGACGGCCGCAGAGCGAGACCAGGCGACGCGGGACGACGATGAGGCCCTGGGAGAGGTGTGGCGGCTCCTTCAGGAGCTGGGGTAGTCACAGTTCCAGTTGCCGCCGTTCGAGGTCACACGTAAAGCCTAGTGGCCTTACGGGATGGTGTGGCCGGTCCGAGTCTCCTTGAGCTGGTCCCTGCGCCTCCGCTGCGTATCGTACACGTCCCCGAAGTTGATCCCGGTGACCAGCGCATTGACGGCGGGCTTCACAGCGGGCAGCGTCGTCGCCTTGGCAACAAGGATCACTTGCTGATCGGGGGTGCCGTCGGAGTTGACCCCGTTGATGAAGGTCTGAAACGCGGTGGCGATCCCGGAAATGTCGAAGCTCTGGACGCGCCCATTCGACTGCACTGCCATGGACGGGCCCGGCAGGTACATGCGACCCTTTGCAGCGAGGCCACGGCTCAGCGCCGATGTCAGCGTCGCTACCAGAGTGGTCTGGGGCGCCTGCCGGTTGCCGCCAGCACTGCCCACGGGCGGTGTCCCGTAGGTGTGGTAGACGACGTTCAGTGGATCCGTGTGGCCTGTGGTGAGGATGTTTGCCACCTTGACCTGAGTCGTGATGTAGCTGTTGTTGATCTGCGTCGAGCCGCTGGAGAAGAAGGTAGCCCAGCGCGCTGCGATCGCGTCCACCTGAGCCTGAGTGGCCGTGCTGGTGTCGGCACTCTCGTCTCCCAGCCAAAAGCCGGTCTGCCAGATCTCGGCACCGGAGAAGCAAGTACCCGAGATCGTGACTCGCTGAATCGTGTGAGCGTACGTCATGGCCGATCTCCTTAACTATCCGGTGACTATGCGTATTGTGCCGGGTTCCCCTGGGGGTGGGAAACCCG
>NZ_JBFRGF010000089.1:0-1527 GCF_052115205.1 Arthrobacter sp. 2RAF6
CGGCGACTTCGGCTTGGACTTCCTTGAGGGCTTCGGTGTGTCCGCCGAGTTGTTCGAGTTCGTGGGCGAGTTCGGCCAGTTCCGCGCCGCCGGCCATCTGGGCGGTGAGTTCGTCCAGGGTGATGTCCTTCTTGTCGTAGTAGCCGATGGACTTGCCGCGCTTGAGCAGCAGGAACCGGTCMCCGACCGGGAAGGCGTGGTGCGGGTTGTGGGTGATGAARATGACGCCCAGGCCGCGGTCGCGGGCCTGCAGGATGTAGCGGAGCACGACGCCGGACTGCTTCACCCCGAGGGCGGCGGTSGGTTCGTCCAGGATCAGCACCTTCGCCCCGAAGTACACGGCCCTGGCGATCGCCACGCATTGGCGTTCACCGCCGGAGAGCTGGCCGATGGGTTGTTCCACATCGCGCAGGTCGATGCCCATCGCGGCCAGTTCCGYSAGCGTGATGTCCTTCATTTTCTGGACATCCATGGACTTGAACGGCCCGAACCCGGWGGTCAGTTCCGAGCCGAGGAAGAAGTTCCGCCAGATCGGCATCAACGGGACCACGGCCAGGTCCTGGTACACGGTGGCGATGCCCGCGTCCAGGGCGTCGCGGGGCGAGTTGAACTTCCGCTCCTCCCCCATGATCTTCAGCGTYCCGGCGTCGTGCTGGTGCAGGCCGGCGATGATCTTGATCAGCGTGGACTTGCCCGCGCCGTTGTCCCCCAGCACGCAGGTGACGCGGCCGTTGTCCACGGCCATCGTCACATCGCGCAGGGCGATGATGTTCCCGTAGTGCTTGCCCACCSCGTCCAGGGAGAGCAGGTGCACGGGGGTGTGGGTCAGCGGGTCCTTCTCGTCCTTGAGCAGGGTCTGCTGGTCGATCTGTTTGGCATTCATTGTTTTGTCCGGCCCTTCTACTTGAGCTCTGCGCGGCGTTTGACGATGAGGTTCACGATGGTGGCCAGCAGCAGCATCAGGCCCAGGAAGAACTTGAACCAGTCCGGGTTCCACTGCGCGTACACGATGCCCTTGTTGGCCATGCCGAAGATGAACGCACCRATSGCMCCGCCCACCGCGGACCCGTAGCCGCCGGTGAGCAGGCAGCCGCCGATSACCGCGGCGATGATGTACAGGAACTCGTTGCCCACGCCCTCSCCGGACTGCACGGCGTCGAAGGCGAAGAGGTTGTGCATGCCCAGGATCCAGCCGCAGAACCCGACCGCCATGAACAACCCGATCTTSGTCTTGGTCACCGGAACACCCACGGCACGGGCMGCGTTCGCGTCCCCGCCCACGGCGAAGATCCAGTTGCCGACCTTCGTGCGCAGCAGCACCCAGGACGCGATCRCGACCAGGATGATCCAGAAGAACACCGTGATCTTCACCTCGACCCCGCCGATGCTGATCGAGGACGCGAACACCGCGTGGGCCGACTCGAAACCGTCCAGCTTGGAAATCGACGGGGAAGACACGGACCCGCCGATCAGGCGGGTCAGGGCCAGGTTCAGGCCCGTGAGCATCAGGAACGTCGCGAGCGTGAC
>NZ_JBFRGF010000090.1:0-1526 GCF_052115205.1 Arthrobacter sp. 2RAF6
GGCCCCTCATCGTCAAGCTGGTTGTGAGTCATTCATTACCTGTTGATTGAAGGAGCCGGCGATGGCCGTTGATAACAAGGGTTTTACGCGTGAAGAGATCCGTGAGTTCATGCATGAGTACTATTTGCAGCCGCACGGGACGAGGAAGGAATGGATGGCCTCGACGTCCGTTTCGGAATGGACGTTCCGCAGGTGGCGCAAGATGATGGTCCAGGGCGATATCGACCGTGGCCTGATTCCGCGGGAGCATGGAGGCATGGTCCCAACGAATCGTGAACTCTCCGCGTTTGAAAAAGCACGCGCGAAGGAAATGGCTGCCCACCGTGCCGAAGTCGAAAAACTCCAGAAGCGGGTGCGGGAGCTGGAGGACACGAATTCCGCGCTGGGAAAAGCTATCGGGCTCTTGCACGAGTTGAGCGTGCCAGAGCCCGATACAACCCCGACGAGCGCTCAGAACGATTCATAGCGGCCGAGAACACCCTGGTCCTGGAGCTGCATGTGATCATCGGCTCCCAGCGGACAGCGCTCAAGCTGGCGGGGGTGTCGCGCGGGACCTGGCATTACCGGTCCAATCCCCGTCCGGCGGTGCAGCACCCGATCCACCAGGCCGACCGGGCCTACGAATCCCGGATCAGCACCGCACATCAGGACCGGATCCTGGGGCTCATCCTGGCCAGCTGGGGGAAGGGCAACTCCGTTGACCATGCCTTCGCCACAGCCTGGGACAACGGCGTGCTGCTCGCCTCCAACCGCTCGTGGTGGCGGATCGCGGCAGAGTACGAGGACCAGCAGGCCCGCCCAACCATCCCGCGCAAGCGCGGGGGCACGCGTGGTTCCTCTGAAAAGCCGGTCCTCAAGGCCACCGGACCCTGCCAGGTCTGGTCCTGGGACATCACCGACATCTATTCCAAGTGGCAGGGCAAGGTTTTCAAGGTGTACTCCATCATGGACATCTTCTCCCGGGAGATCGTCGGCTGGCGGGTGGAGGAACGCGAGTCCGACCACCTCGCCGCGGAGATGTTCAAGACAGCCATCGCCCGGCACGGCGCCCCGCGCATCGTGCACGCCGATTCAGGCCCGGCCATGAGATCAACCCTGCTCCGTGACACCCTCACCGCCCACGGCGTGGAACTCTCCCATAACCGCCCGTACGTCTCCAACGACAATCCCTTCTCGGAGTCAGGCTTTCGCACGATGAAATACCGGTCCGGCTACCCCCGGATCTTCAACGATCTCAAGGCCGCCAGGGAGTACCTCACCTGCTACGTGCACTGGTACAGCACCGATCACAAACACTCCGGCATCGCACTGTTCTCACCATCACAAGTCCACGACGGCTCGTGGAAAGAACTCTGGAACAAACGAGACAAAGTCCACCAGGACTACTACGAACGACACCCAGGAAGATTCCGCCAACGACCCACCACACCGGCCCCCGCCACACACGCCGGGATCAACCTCCCCCAGACCAAAACACCCCAAAAACTAGCCCAGTGACTCCACACAGCTTGACAATTTCCGGGCGT
>NZ_JBFRGF010000091.1:0-1506 GCF_052115205.1 Arthrobacter sp. 2RAF6
GCGGGCCAGGAGCAGGGCCCGACGTCGGACAACACCGCCTGCGCGACCCTCACGCCCCATCTGGTGGCTTCCAAGGGCGTGGATCCGGGGGCCGGGACCATGGTCGGGCCCGGGCAGGTTCTGAGTTACTCGCTGGCGTTCGACAACACCGGCGGCACCGCCCCGGCCACCGTTGGTTACACGGACTGGCTCGGGGACGTTCTGGATGCCTCGGGTTTCGTGGCCGGCTCCATCACGACGACCTCCACGAGCGGGACTGCCTTGCTGGTGGCGGACAACTCGGGGGCAGCAACGAAAACCCTGGCCGTCACGGGCACCGTGGCTGCCGGCGCGAAGAGCGTCGTCACGTATCGGGTGAAGGTCAATGGCGCCGGGAACCTCGGTGATGCGTCGCTCGGGAATTACCTGACACCCTCGACCACCATCACCCCGCCGACGACGTGCCCGGCCGGCAGCACCATCTGCACCGTCAACCCGGTGGGGGCGTGGACGCTGGGCAAGACGGCCTCCCCGGCCTCGGGAACGTACATCAACCCGGGCGACCCGGCGGCGGGCAGGATGGTCACCTACACGGTGACCGCCACGAACTCCACCATCAACCCGATCACCGGTGTCATCCTCAGCGATGACCTGAGCCAGGTCCTGAACAACGCCACGTTCACCGCCGGTTCGGCGAAGCTGACCATCAATGGCGGTACACCCCTGGCAGTCCCGGACCCGGGCGCCGGAAGCAAGCTGGCCACCGCCTCGTTCACTCTCCCCGGCAACGGCACGGCCGTGGTGAGCTACTCGGTGACGGTCAACACGACTGCGTGGCTCGTGGCCCTGACGAACGGGGCAACCGGGACCGGGGCCGTCCCGCCGGCACGATGCGTCACCGGGGCCACGGGGCCGCTTGAGCCTGCGTGTTTGACCACGAACCCCACCACGGGCCACCTGTTCGTGCAAAAGGCAGGACCCGGGACGGTCCGGGGTTCCACCGTCCCGCTGACCGGGGCGGGCTTTGAGGTCCGCAACGATGCTGCCGGGCAGATGGGCCCCACGGTGGTCGGAGTGAACAGTGCCGTGTCCGGGTCACCCGGGCTCATCGAGGTCAGGAACCTGCTTCCCGGGACGTACTGGCTGCTCGAAACCAAAGCCCCGGACGGCTATTCGCTCCTGGCCACCCCCGTGAAGTTCACTGTTGCGGGCAACGGCAGCATCGCCCTGGACGCGGCCACCGCAGGAACCTCGGTGACAGCAGACAACCAGACCATCACCGTCCTGGACATGGCGGCCGTGAAGCTCCCGGCCGCCGGCGGGCCAGGGGCCGCCGGCCTCGTCGGCGGAACCGTTCTCGGGATCCTCGCCCTCATCACTTCCCTCGCCCTCATCTTCAGGCGAGCGGACAAGACCCCGCAAAACCAGACTCCGTAGCGCAGCTCCGCGCACATCAATGGGGGAAACAATGAAAGGAACACGATGAAATCATCGAAGGTGAGGCGCGGCATAATAGCCTCTTTGGCC
>NZ_JBFRGF010000092.1:0-1294 GCF_052115205.1 Arthrobacter sp. 2RAF6
AAGAGAGGTTGGACGTGGCTGCAGGAGAAGAGACCTCACACATCCTTAGCGGGTTGACTTCCCAGCTGCCTGATCGTGATCCGGAAGAGACTGCCGAGTGGGTTGAGTCTTTGGATGCGTTGATCAGGGAGCAGGGCACGGAGCGGGCGCAGTTCATCATGCGCAGCCTGCTTCAGCGGGCGGGGTCCCAGTCGGTGGGGGTGCCGATGGTGACGACCACCGATTACGTGAACACGATCCCGGCGGACCAGGAAGCGCCGTTCCCGGGCAACGAGGAGTTCGAGCGCCGGTACCGGGCGTACATGCGCTGGAACGCGGCCGTGATGGTGCACCGGGCGCAGCGGGCCGATATCGGGGTGGGCGGGCACATCTCCACCTATGCCGGGGCCGCGACCCTGTATGAGGTCGGCTTCAACCATTTCTTCCGCGGCAAGGACCACGCCTCCGGCGGGGACCAGGTCTTCTTCCAGGGCCACGCGTCCCCGGGCATGTACGCCCGGGCGTTCATGGAGGGCCGGCTCTCCGAGGAGGACCTGGACGGGTTCCGGCAGGAAAAGTCCAAGGAAGGCCACGCSCTCTCCTCCTACCCGCACCCGCGCCTGATGCCCTCGTTCTGGGAATTCCCGACCGTGTCCATGGGCATCGGCCCGATGAACGCGATCTACCAGGCCCAGTCCAACCGCTACCTGCACGACCGCGGCCTGAAAGACACCAGTGACCAGCAGGTCTGGGCGTTCCTGGGCGACGGGGAAATGGACGAGCCCGAGTCCCGCGGCCTGCTCCAGCTCGCCGCGAACGAGAACCTGGACAACCTGAACTTCGTGATCAACTGCAACCTCCAGCGCCTGGACGGGCCGGTCCGGGGCAAYGGGAAGATCATGCAGGAACTCGAAGCGTTCTTCCGCGGCGCGGGCTGGAACGTCATCAAGGTCGTCTGGGGCCGGGAATGGGACGAGCTCCTGGCCCGCGACACCGACGGGTCCCTGGTGAAGATCATGAACGAAACCGTCGACGGGGACTACCAGACCTACAAGGCCGAATCCGGCGGGTTCGTCCGCGAACACTTCTTCGGCAAGACCCCGGCCACCAAGGACATGGTCGCGGACCTGGACGACGAGCAGATCTGGAACCTCAAACGCGGCGGCCACGACTACCGCAAGGTCTACGCCGCGTACAAGGCCGCGGCCGAGTTCAAGGGCAAACCCACCGTGATCCTGGCCAAGACCGTCAAGGGCTACGGACTCGGACCCCACTTCGAGGGCCGCAACGCGACCCACCAAATGAAGAAACTCAC
>NZ_JBFRGF010000093.1:0-1256 GCF_052115205.1 Arthrobacter sp. 2RAF6
GCCAGCGGCGAGTCCGGCGAGTTCGCGATCCACTCGGCAAAGTCGACGACGGGCGACGTTCCCCCTTGTTCAGTCCCGGCCTTGCTTGTATCCGCGAAGACGTAGATGCGCCACCGTCCGTCGGCCTTGGCCTGGTGGCCGAGTTGTAGCGGRTTGGTGTCGCAGACGCGCACCACGGGCGCGGACTTGAATCGCTTGCCGATGGTGAAGCCGGTGGCCAGGYCTTGGTGTGTTGGCTCGGCGATGAGGGCTGAGGGGGCGTAGTGGGTCATGAACCCGGCGGGGAACTCCGCCGTGCTGACGTAGAAGTCCTCCAGCTCTGTGGGGTCTTCGAACTCCTCGGGCTTCTTCGCCATGAGCGTGGACCACTCTTTGTCGAAGTCGATGAGGTTCTTCGCGATGACTTGGCGCTCGGCCGAGTACGTGGACAGCAGGCTCTCCGGGCTGCGGCCTTCGAGGACGTGCCCGAGTTTCCAGGCCAGGTTGAAGCCGTCCTGCATGGAGACGTTCATGCCCTGCCCGGCTTTGGCGCTGTGGGTGTGGCACGCGTCGCCGGTGATGAACACGCGCGGTGTGCGGGTGCCGCGCTGCTCCGGGAGGACGTCGTCGAACCTGTCTGTGAGGCGGTGGCCCACCTCGTACACGCTGTGCCAGGCGACGTTGCGCACATCGAGGGTGTAGGGGTGGAGGATGTCGTTGGCTTTGGCGATGATCTGCTCGATGGTGGTGTTGCGCACGGCACCCTTGTCGTGCGGGTCGACTTCGCCGAGGTCGACGTACATGCGGAAGAGGTGGCCGCCTTCGCGCGGGATCAGCAGGATGCTGCCGCCCGTGCCGGACTGGATGGCGCACTTGGTGCGGATGTCCGGGAAATCGGTGACGGCGAGGACGTCCATGACGCCCCAGGCGTGGTTGGCCTGGTCGCCGGCGAGCGTGCAGCCGATCGACTCCCGCACCTTGCTCCGCGCGCCGTCTGCCCCGACGACGTACTTGGCCCGGACAACGCGCTCCTGGCCTTCCTTGGGTCCTGCCGTGTGGAGCAGGGTGACCATGACCGGGTAGTCGCCTTCGYCGGTGACYTCGAGGCCGCGGAACTCGTACCCGTAGTCGGGGGTCATGCGGGTAGGGGAGTTCGCCATGAACTCGGCGAAGTAGTCCAGGACGCGGGCCTGGTTGACGATGAGGTGCGGGAATTCGCTGATGTTACCCGTTGGATCGTCGAGGGCGCGGGCGGTCCGGATGATGCGTGACGGATC
>NZ_JBFRGF010000094.1:0-1217 GCF_052115205.1 Arthrobacter sp. 2RAF6
CTGCCGGCGACGTCGGAGGGCTGGGTTTCCAGGTGGCTGTCGCGTTCGCGTCCGGGGTGGAGGAACTCTCCCGCACCCTGGATTATCTCCAGCTGCTCGCCGCTGCAGGGCTGGACGCGGCCCGGAACGATGAACCCGCCGCCCGGCGGGGCTGGACAACAGGCTGGACCACCGGCTGGGCCGCCGGCTGGRCCGCCGACGCGGAGACAGGCTCCGCCGCGGGCTGGACCGCCGAGACCACGGCAGGCCCCGCGGACGAGCAGGGCGGTGCCTCCGGCGCGGTGCAGGGTGGTGCGGCTTCTTGCACGGGAACGGGGAGCGCCTCCGGCGCGGTGCAGGCGGGGAGCGCCCGGGGCGGGGAGTTCAGGTCCACGGCCGAGCACCTGCGCTCGTTGCTGCGGATCAGTGCCGCSGAGGCCAGGGGCCGGCTCGCCCTGGCCCGGGATCTGCTGCCGGGCCGCGGCCTCACCKSGGAAACGGTCCCTGCCCGGCACGGGGAAACCGCCGCGGCGCTGGCRTCCGGGGTGATCGGCTCCCGCTCGGCCGGGATCATCACGATGGCCSTGGCGAAGGTGCGACCGCTGTGCACCCCGGAGAAAGCCGCGGAAATGGAACACGCCCTGGCCCGCACCGCGGAGGAAAACGACCAGGACTTCCTGGCCAGGGTGGCCCGGCGCTGGGTCGAGGCGATCGACCAGGACGGCCCGGAACCGTCCGAAGAATCCCTCCGCCACCACCAAGGGGCGTTCCTGCGCCGTCCCAAGCACGGCCTGCAGCATGTGGAGATCTTCGCCACCACCGAACAATACGAACACCTGCTCACGGTCATGAACACCGCCACCAACCCCCGCACCCGCACACCCCAAGGCGCAACACCCCAAGGCGCAGCACCCCGCGGCACGGTTGCTGCCTGCGTTGAACCATCCGGCAGTTTCACCGCCGATGCATCCGGCGATCCGTCCGCCCAGGCATCCGGCGATTCCTCCGGTGGGGCGTCGGGCGGGGCGTTGGAGAATGCTGCGCCGCTGGAGCGGCGGTCGCGGGCGCAGAAACTCCTGGACGGTTTGATCGGCGCCTGCCGGCTCGCCCTGGCCACGGGGTCCCTGCCCGCCACGGGCGGCCACCGCCCGCAGATCCTGGCCACCATCGACCACCGCGAACTCTTCCCCCCACACAGCCGGGACCCGCAGCCCGGTCAAGCTGCGCAGTCCGGTCAA
>NZ_JBFRGF010000095.1:0-1172 GCF_052115205.1 Arthrobacter sp. 2RAF6
GTGAGTCGTCCTGGTCACCGCTGTCGCTGGCGACGGAGACCTTCTTGACCCCGTGGATGTCGTCCAGCTGCGCGATGAGATCACGCAAGGGCGGTTTACCCCGAAATCTCATCCGAACGGAGACATGCGGAGATTCTTCACCCACAGCGCCAGCGAGGCGCCGGGTGGAAAGGACGGATGAATCGAAGCCCATGTCCCCGGCGGCCGTCAGGATGTCCCGGAGGATGCCCTGGCCGTCCAAATACCTGATGTCGATCGTCCGCTTACCATCAGCAGAAGGCAGAAGCCTGGCCAAAGGAGCCAGCACGCCGACGGCGAGAAAATGGAATCCGGTAGCTGCGGCCGCAAGTGGAATCATCCCGGCCCCGCAGGCCATACCGATCGCAGCGGTCATCCAGATCGTAGCCGCCGTCGTAAGACCGCGGACCACGTCCCTGTTCACGAAGATCACGCCTGCTCCCAGGAAACCGATCCCGGACACGATCTGGGCAGCGATGCGCGAAGGATCAAGTACCACCTCCGGGCCCGTCACGGAACTAAATCCATAGGCGGACACCAGGGTGAACACCGCTGACCCTGTGCCCACCAAGGTATGGGTCCTCAGGCCTGCACTTTTCTGCCGCAACTGGCGCTCGACGCCTATCGCTGCCGACAACACAAAAGCCGCACCGGCAAGCATCAGCTCAGTCAAATATGTGGTTGATGAAAACTCCATCTCAACCCCGAACCGAACGAACGTGGCCGGGCAATAAGAAACCTATCTCCGGGGTGCTCAAACTGCGCCGCCTTTTGCTTCCCAGGATTTGACATGCCGCCACGGCTGCTTTTCCCACCACCGGCCATCCCAGTCGGCACGCAGCTCGAACAGCGTGTACCAGCGGGCAATAAAGGAGGCAGGGTGGGCGATAGGCAGCCCGGCGATGAATTCGCCAACCTCATCCGAAAGCTGGTTATCCACAAGGAGTTCGAAGCTCGCTAACCCGAGATGACCGGCGAACTGGTAATCGGCGACGGACGGGACCAAGTAGTCACTGTGTGGTACAGCGAGGGGCAAAACGGCCGCTTTAACATCGGCGGCAATTCGGTTGAGGGGTTCGTTGATCGAGTTTCCAGACTCGACGAGGTTGATGTTGTATTCGAAGGTGCCCTTGTGCGTCCGCTCGACCCCGCTG
>NZ_JBFRGF010000096.1:0-1120 GCF_052115205.1 Arthrobacter sp. 2RAF6
GCGCCGGTCTCGGTCTGCCACCAGGTGTCCACGATCGGGGCAGGGTGTTCCTTCTTTTCCCCGTTGTTGCCGGCGTTGGAGCCGATGACGTCCCGGTACCACATCCAGGCCTCGGGGTTGATCGGCTCCCCCACCGAGCCCAGGACCCGGATGCTGGAGAGGTCGTACCGGCCCGGGATCTCCTTGCCCCAYTTCATGAAGGTCCGGATCGCGGTGGGGGCGGTGTAGAGGATGGAGACCTTGTACTTCTGAACGATTTCCCACCAGCGGCCCTGGTGCGGGGAATCCGGGGTGCCTTCGTACATGACCTGGGTGGCGCCGTTGACCAGGGGCGCGTAGGCGACATAGGAGTGCCCGGTGACCCAGCCGACGTCGGCGGTGCACCAGAACACGTCCGTTTCCGGGTGCAGGTCGAAGACCGCCYTGTGCGTGTACGCGGTCTGGGTCAGGTACCCGCCGGTGGTGTGCAGGATGCCCTTGGGCTTGCCCGTGGTCCCGGAGGTGTACAGGATGAASARCGGGTGCTCGGCATCATGCCCGGGCGCGGTGTGCTCGACCGAGGCGGTCCCGACGGTGTCCTCCCACCACCGGTCCCGGCCCTCGTGCCAGTCCACGTCTTCGCCGTTGCGCYTGACCACCACSACATGCTCCACCGAATGGCCGGGGGCGGCCAGGGCCTGGTCGACGGCGGGCTTGAGCGGGCTGGGCTTGCCGCGCCGGTAGGTGCCGTCCGCGGTGACCACGAGCCTGGCCCGGGCGTCATCGATCCTGGAGCGCAGGGCGTCGGCGGAGAAGCCGCCGAACACCACCGAGTGCACGGCCCCGATCCGGGCACAGGCCAGCATCGTGATCACCGCTTCCGGGATCATGGGCAGGTACACGGCCACCCGGTCACCCTTGGCCACCCCGAGGGACTCGAACGCGTTGGCGGCTTTCTTGACCTCTTCGGTGAGCTGCGCGTACGTGTAGGAGCGGGTGTCGCCGGGTTCGCCCTCGAAGAAGATCGCCACCCGGTCACCGAGCCCGTTCTCCACATGCCGGTCCAGGGCGTTGTACGCGGCATTGATCTTCCCGCCGACGAACCACTTCGCGAACGGCGGGTCCGACCAGTCCAGGGCCT
>NZ_JBFRGF010000097.1:0-1112 GCF_052115205.1 Arthrobacter sp. 2RAF6
CAAAACCAGACTCCGTAGCGCAGCTCCGCGCACATCAATGGGGGAAACAATGAAAGGAACACGATGAAATCATCGAAGGTGAGGCGCGGCATAATAGCCTCTTTGGCCGCACTAGCCTCAGCCGGGATGCTCGCCCTCGGAGCCGGAGGCGCACACGCGGCGAACACCGCGAACATCGACCCGTCCAAGACGGGTTCGCTGACCATCCACAAGTATGAGAAACCCGCGACGGCGACCAACCTGCCTCATGACGGAACGGCTCTGAGCGCGGCCCAGTTGCAGGGACTGACGCCGATGGCAGGGGTGACGTTCACGGTGCAGAAGGTGAACAACATCGACCTGACGACCAATGCGGGCTGGACCGCCGCGGCAGCCCTGACGCCGGCCCAGGCCGCGGCGCAGGCGGCCAGCCCCGGCACGACCACCACGACCGGCGCGGCCGGGACGGCGACTCTGGGGAACCTTCCGCTGGGCCTGTACCTGGTGACGGAGACCGGCTACCCGGCGGGTGTGACTCCTTCGGCCCCGTTCCTGGTCACGCTTCCCATGACGGACCCGGGCAACCAGAACAGCTGGCTGTATGACGTGAATGTCTATCCCAAGAACGCGGTCACGACCGCGACGAAGACCGTCAACGATGCCTCCGCCCTCAAGCTCGGCGACAACGTGCAGTGGACCATCACCTCCGACATCCCCAACGTCAACCCGATCGACGGGTACCGGATCGTGGACAAGCTCGATTCGAAGCTGAGCTACACCAACTCGACCGTGGCGCTCTCCAACGGCGCGGCGCTGGCGGTGAACACGGACTACACCGTCGTGTTCGATGCGGCGTCGAACACGCTCAGGGTCGACTTCACCGCCAGCGGCCGGGCCGTCCTGGCCGCGAACCCCACCGCGAAGGTCGTGGTCACGGTGAACACCACCGTGACCACGGTCGGTGAGATCACGAACACTGCCCTCGTCTACCCGAACGCGGCCAGCTTCACCATCACCCCGGGCCAGCCCGGCGGCCCCGTGGTCACGCCCCCGGTGGCGGTGACCAAGTGGGGCAACATCGTGCTGCACAAGCAGGATTCCCGGAGTTCGGCCGCCCTGGCCGGCGCCGTGTT
>NZ_JBFRGF010000098.1:0-1097 GCF_052115205.1 Arthrobacter sp. 2RAF6
AACGAGCCGAACATGCTCGCCATGATGGCCACCATGCGCCGGATGATGACGGCCGCCCCCGACGCCCAGCAGGACTGGCAGAGCCCCACCGTTGACCAGGATCCCCGGCCCCAGCTGCCACCGCCGGACCCGGAAATCGGCGCCCGCCTTGTCTTGGCGCACCGGGCCGCCCGCGAGATCGTCCGCGCCCGCACGGACGCCAAGGTCGGCTGGACGATCGCGAACCGGGCGTTCGTCGCACGCGCCGGAGCCGAGGAAAAGAAGCGGGAACTCGAATACGTCTGGGAGGACCTCTACCTCCTCGGATCAGCCGGCGATGACTTCGTGGGCGTCCAGTCGTACTCCAGCCAATGGGTCAACGAAGACGGCATCGAGCCGCACCCCGACAGCCCGGAGAACACCCTTGTCGGTACCGCGTACCGCCCCGACGCCATCGGCATCGCGATCCGGCACACCGCCTCAGTCACCGGCGGGATCCCGATCCTCATCACCGAGAACGGCATCGCCACGGCCGACGATGCCCGCCGCATCGCGTATACCGGCGAAGCCCTCCGCCATGTGTCCGCTGCCGTCGGCGAAGGAATCGATGTCCGCGGTTACCTGCACTGGACCCTTCTGGACAACTACGAGTGGGGTCACTGGGAGCCCACCTTCGGGCTCATTAGCGTCGACCGTGAGACGTTCGTCCGCACGCCCAAGCCGAGCCTCGCCTGGCTCGGATCCGTCGCCCGCGCCGGCGCGCTCACCGCCGTCGCCCGCTGATCCTCAAGGAGAATCTTCGATGCTGAAACCCCAGGCATCCGCCACCCGCGAACTCATCGGCCTGGACGGACTCTGGCTGTTCGCCCTCGACCACCAGCTCCAGCCTGAACCATGGAAGTCAACGCTTGAAACCCGTCTGGAAGCGGCCGTCCCGGCCAGCTACAACGACCTCTTCGCCGACCAGACGATCCGTGACCATGTCGGCCTGGTCTGGTACCAGCGCACGGTCCGCGTACCGCGCGGCTGGTCGGAGCAGCGGATCATGCTCCGCTTCGACGCCGCAACCCACGCCGCCGCGGTCTACGTCAATGACACCCTGGTGGCGGAGCACGTCG
>NZ_JBFRGF010000099.1:0-1097 GCF_052115205.1 Arthrobacter sp. 2RAF6
AACGAGCCGAACATGCTCGCCATGATGGCCACCATGCGCCGGATGATGACGGCCGCCCCCGACGCCCAGCAGGACTGGCAGAGCCCCACCGTTGACCAGGATCCCCGGCCCCAGCTGCCACCGCCGGACCCGGAAATCGGCGCCCGCCTCGTCGAGGCGCACCGGGCCGCCCGCGACATCGTCCGCGCCCGCACGGACGCCAAGGTCGGCTGGACGATCGCGAACCGGGCTTTCGTCGCACGCGCCGGAGCCGAGGAAAAGAAGCGGGAACTCGAATACGTCTGGGAAGACCTCTACCTCCACGGATCAGCCGGCGACGACTTCGTGGGCGTCCAGTCATACTCAAGCCAATGGGTCAACGAACAAGGCATCGAACCACACCCCGACAGCCCTGAGAACACCCTGGTCGGCACCGCCTACCGCCCCGACGCCATCGGCATCGCGATCCGCCACACCGCCTCAGTCACCGGCGGGATCCCGATCCTCATTACCGAGAACGGCATCGCCACCGCCGACGACGACCGCCGGATCGCATACACCGGCGAAGCACTCCGCCACGTCTCCGAAACCATCGGCGAAGGCATCGACGTCCGCGGCTACCTCCACTGGACCCTTCTGGACAACTACGAGTGGGGCCACTGGGAGCCCACCT
Source organism: Arthrobacter sp. 2RAF6 (assembly GCF_052115205.1). Taxonomy (NCBI): domain Bacteria; kingdom Bacillati; phylum Actinomycetota; class Actinomycetes; order Micrococcales; family Micrococcaceae; genus Arthrobacter; species Arthrobacter sp. 2RAF6. The sequence goes on from NZ_JBFRGF010000099.1 coordinate 653, forward strand.
TCGGACTCATCGGCGTTGACCGCGAGACCTTCGCCCGCACCCCCAAACCGAGCCTCGCCTGGCTCGGATCCGTCGCCCGCGCCGGCGCGCTCACCGCCGTCGCCCGCTGATCCTCAAGGAGAATCTTCGATGCTGAAACCCCAGGCAACCGCCACCCGCGAACTCATCGGCCTGGACGGACTCTGGCTGTTCGCCCTCGACCACCAGCTCCAGCCTGAACCATGGAAGTCAACGCTTGAAACCCGTCTGGAAGCGGCCGTCCCGGCCAGCTACAACGACCTCTTCGCCGACCAGAAGATCCGTGACCATGTCGGCCTGGTCTGGTACCAGCGCACGGTCCGCGTACCGCGCGGCTGGTCGGAGCAGCGGATCATGCTCCGCTTCGACGCCGCAACCCACGCCGCCGCGGTCTACGTCAATGACACCCTGGTCGCGGAGCACGTCG
>NZ_JBFRGF010000100.1:0-1085 GCF_052115205.1 Arthrobacter sp. 2RAF6
CCCTCGTTGATGCGGCGCAGCGCCTCGCCGAGGTTGGTGGCACCGCAGACGAAGGGAACCGTGAAGTTCCACTTGTCGATGTGGTGGGTGTAGTCGGCCGGGGTCAGGACCTCGGACTCGTCGATGTAGTCCACGCCCAGGGACTGCAGGACCTGGGCCTCGACGAAGTGGCCGATGCGGGCCTTGGCCATGACGGGGATGGACACGGCGGCGATGATCGCATCGATCATGTCCGGGTCCGACATGCGGGACACGCCGCCCTGGGCGCGGATGTCGGCGGGAACCCGCTCGAGCGCCATGACGGCCACGGCACCGGCATCTTCGGCGATGCGGGCCTGCTCGACGTTGACGACGTCCATGATGACGCCGCCCTTGAGCATCTCGGCCATACCGCGCTTGACGCGGTTGCTGCCCGTAACGCTGGCTGCGGACGAACCGGCTTCGTTGCTTACATCAGGTGTAGACACAAAAACCCCTATGGGTAGATAGAAGACCTTGGCCGGGGCGCAGGCGGACAGGGGCCACACACAGCGCACACCGGATTTCCAGGTCACATTGACCAAGTAACTTCAATACTAGTCCCCTGCGCTGTGCCCGTCGTACTTGATTACCAGCCTCGGCCACGCAGTTCTGCCGGCACCGGCAGGCGTCGCAGACCGCCTGATATGAGGACGAGGACACGATCGCTAGCTAGCTGGGTTAAAAATGTCAGACCCTCGTGACAGGGTTTATTCATGGAAGGCATCGGTCAACTCGTGGCACGTCGGGCAGCCCCGCCCGACGGCGGGATCGCGGCGCCGGGACGGGTTTCCCGCCGCTTGAAGCCCGTTGCTGCCCGGCATGCCGGGCAGCAACGCCCGGCCGCCGCCGTGCCGTCGCCAGCGAGCGGCCTTGATCTGGCGGTGGCGGCGATGGATGCGCTGCGTTCGGCTGCTTTCTCCGACGCCCGCTTGTTTGCTTTCCCCGAAGCCGCTGATTTCGCCGGCACGGTCGAGGAGATCTCCCGGACGGTGGAGTTTTTGCAGCTCGTAGCGGCCCAGGCCGTGGAGCGGACCCGGCGCGAAGCCCAGGCGGCACGGCAGTCA
>NZ_JBFRGF010000101.1:0-973 GCF_052115205.1 Arthrobacter sp. 2RAF6
CCGGCGTTGCGGCAGCAGCCGGCCCGGTCGACGACGGGTACCGGAACGCGGCCGAATTCCTGCGCGCCAGGCTGCGGATCGGCATCGGCGAGGCCAGGCGCCGGCTCACGCTGGCCTCCGGCGTGCTCCCGCAGACCGGGATCACCGGGCAGGACCTACCCGCACGCCACGGGGTCCTCGCCGCGGCCCTGTCCTCGGCAGCCCTGCCCTCCCGCTCGGCCACCGTGATCAGCCTGGCCCTGGACCAGGTACGGCACCTCGCCGACGCCGACACCGCCCASCRGATGGARCACTCCCTGACCGAAACCGCGGTGGAGAGCGATCCGGATTTCGTGTCCCGGATGGCCAAGCGCTGGGTCGATGCCATCGACCAGGACGGATCCGAACCCAGCGAGGAAGAACTSCGCCACCGCCAAGGAGCGTTCATCCGCAAACCCCGCCGCGGCCTGCACCACCTGGAAATCTTCGCCACCACGGAACAATTCGAAACCCTCACCACCGTCATGAACACCGCCACCAACCCGCGCCTGCAGCACGACACCGCCGGCACCGGCCCCGCCCTGGATCGCCGCTCCCGGGCSCAGAAACTCCTCGACGGGCTCACCGGGGCCTGCAGTGTGGCCCTGGCCACCGGGGAACTGCCCGCCAACGGCGGCCTCCGGCCCCAGGTGATGGTGACCATCGACTACCGAGACCTGCTCGAGCGCCTCGAACGCGTCGACCGCGAAACGCCCAGCGGCCCAAGCTCCCGCCCGGGCAGCGGTACGTCCACGTTCCACGGCCCGATCCACCCCTCGGTCATCCGCAAGATCGCCTGCGACGCCGACATCATCCCCGTCCTGCTCGGCAGCGAGGGCCGCGTCCTGGACATCGGCCGCACCACCAGGGTGTTCCCGCCCCACATCCGCAAAGCCATCATCGCCCGCGACCAAGGCTGCGCCTTCCCCGACTGCACCATCCCCGCACCCTGGTG
>NZ_JBFRGF010000102.1:0-965 GCF_052115205.1 Arthrobacter sp. 2RAF6
GGCTGCGCGATCCAGCCCCGCGGATCCGCCAGCACCCGCTTCCGCAACGCCTCCAGCTCCTCCCGCGAAGCATCAGGACCGATCACCAGSCCCTTGCCCCCGGACCCGTCCACCGGCTTGACCACGAGTTCTCCGAGCCGGTCCAGGACCTGCTCACGGGCTTCCTTCTCCTCCAGCCGGAACGTCTCCACGTTCGCGATCACCGGCTCCTCGTGCAGGTAATACCGGATCAGATCCGGCACGTAGGAATAGACCARCTTGTCATCGGCCACCCCGTTGCCCACCGCGTTCGCGATCGTCACCCCGCCCGCCCGGGCCGCGTTCACCAGCCCCGGACACCCGAGCATCGAATCRGAACGGAACTGCAACGGATCCAGGAACTCATCATCGATCCGCTTGTAAATCACATCCACCCGCTGCTCACCGGCCGTGGTGCGCATGTACACCCGGTTTCCACGGCAGATCAGGTCCCTGCCCTCGACCAGTTCAACACCCATCAACCCGGCCAACARCGTGTGCTCRAAATASGCGCTGTTGAACACCCCGGGAGTCAACACCACCACCGTCGGATCATCCACCCCCGACGGGGCCGTCTTCCGCAACGCCGACAGCAGACGGCGCGGGTATTCCTCRACCGGMCGGATGTGCTGCTGCCCGAACGCCTCCGGCAAACCCTTCGCCATCGCCCGCCGGTTCTCCAACACATACGACACCCCCGACGGCACCCGCACGTTGTCCTCCAACACCCGGAACGTGCCCGCCGCATCACGGACCACATCGATACCGGACACATGCACCCGCACCCCGCCGGCCGGCTCGAAACCATGCACCGCACGGTGGAAATGCGCACTCGTGGTCACCAACGCCCGCGGCACCACACCGTCCGCGACCACCGCCATCCGCCCGTACACATCATCCAGGAACGCCTCCAACGCCCGCACCCGCTGCGCCACCCCACGCTCCAG
>NZ_JBFRGF010000103.1:0-890 GCF_052115205.1 Arthrobacter sp. 2RAF6
ATGGTCTGGGACAGGCTGCTGTCTCCCAATGGCTCCGTCCCCGAAGCCACACCCAGCAAAGCAGAACCAGTGCCGGTGTGGGCGGTGGTGGAGGCTACGGGTGCCCGGACGCCGCCGGTGATCCAGGAGCTGAGCCCGGATTCGAAGCCGCCGTTGGTGATGGTCGTGGTTGTTGTTCCGGTCGGGGTGACGGCTGCCGAGGCCGCGGAGGCCGGGGAGGTGCCGATGGCGTTCGTGGCGGTGACGGTGAAGGTGTAGGCGGTGCCGTTGCTCAGCCCGGTCACGGTTGTGGTCGTGGCCGGGGGTGTCCCGGTGACGGTGACCGGGGCCAGGGTCGTGGCGCCGGCGTGCGGGGTGACGGCGTAGGAGGTGATCGGGGAGCCGCCGTTGGCCGGGGCGGTCCAGGACACGGTGGCGGAGGCGTTGCCCGCGGTCGCGCTGACCCCGGTCGGGGCGGCGGGTGCCGTCGCCCCCGCGGTGGGGGTGACGGCTGCCGAGGCCGCCGACGCCGGGGAAGTCCCGACGGCGTTCGTGGCGGTCACGGTGAAGGTGTAGGCGGTGCCGTTGCTCAGCCCGGTGATGCTCGCGGTCGTCGCGGGCGGGTTGCCGGTGACGGTGACCGGGGCCAGGGTCGTGGCGCCGGCGTGCGGGGTCACGGCGTAGGAGGTGATCGCGGACCCGCCATTGGCCGGCGCGGTCCAGGACACGGTCGCGGAGGCGTTGCCCGCCGTCGCGCCCACGCCGGCCGGAGCGGCGGGTGCCGTCGCCGTCGTTGGGCTGTTGGCGAGGGCGACGTCGTCGAGGTACATCCAGGTGTCATCCGCCGGGCTGGCGCCGTCGAGGTGGACATTGAACCAGAGCACGATGGTCTGCCCGTTGTAGGCGGAGAG
>NZ_JBFRGF010000104.1:0-815 GCF_052115205.1 Arthrobacter sp. 2RAF6
TAGAGCGTGTCTCCTAAAGCGGCGAGCCAGATGGTGACCGCCCGGAGGACGGCTCCGCCGCGGTAGGTGAGTGCGAGTTTGTCGTATCGGGTGGCCAGGCCGCGCCATTGCTTGAAGGTGTTGAAGTTCCGCTCGACTACGTTGCGGCCTTTGTAGTCCTCCTTATCGAAGGCCGGTGGCCTGCCGCCAGCGGAGCCCCGCCGTTTCCGGTGTCCGATCTGATCGGACGGTTCCGGGATCACGGCCGTGATGCCCCGGGCCCGCAGCTGGGTCCGGATCGCCCGGGAGGAATACGCTTTGTCCCCGCGCACACGGTCCGGGCGGGTCCGTGGCCGGCCCGGACCGTCCCGGTTGATCGCCAGGTGGCCCATCAGGTGCGGAAACATGGGCGCATCCCCGCCCTGGCCGGGGGCAACCAGCAGCACCAAAGGCCTGCCGTTGCCGTCGACCAGGGCATGGATTTTCGTGGTCAGTCCGCCGCGGGAGCGGCCGATCGCGTGGTCGGCCGGCTCATCATACAGATTCATGTAATTCGACGGTWCCCCCTGTGGGGCGGGGAAGGTTCGTGCCGTGCTGGTGGGCGCGGTTGACCGTGGAGTCGACCGAGACCGCCCAATCCACCACGCCTGCGGCATCGGCGGTGGCCAACAACTGGGCCAGGAGCCGGTCCCAGGTGCCGTCGCCGCTGTAGCGGCGGTGGCGCTTCCAGATCGTCTGCCACGGCCCGAACTCAGCAGGAACATCGCGCCACGGGATCCCGCACCGGAACCGGTAAATGATGCCCTCCACGACACGGCGGTCATCCCGAAACGGCC
>NZ_JBFRGF010000105.1:0-812 GCF_052115205.1 Arthrobacter sp. 2RAF6
TTTTCCCGGCCCAGTTCCAGGACCTTCTCCACCGGCACGTCCGGGGCCAGGCCGGCGTCGAAGAAGTGCCTGATCTGCACGGCCTCGAAACGGTCGATGCCGGCCGGCACCGGGGTGTGGGTGGTGAACACCGTGGACGCCCGTCCCGCGGCGAGGGCCTCGGACCAGCTCAGCGGGGCCTCGGAGGACATGAGCTCCTGGATGCGTTCGATGCCCAGGAACCCGGCGTGGCCTTCGTTGGTGTGGAACACTTCCGGGGCCGGGGTCCCCGTGAGGCGCTGGTAGACGCGCAGCGCCTTCACCCCGCCCATGCCCAGCAGGAGTTCCTGCTGCAGGCGGTGGTCACCGCCCCCGCCGTAGAGGCGGTCCGTGATCCCGCGCGCTGCGTCGTCATTGGCCGGAACGTTCGAGTCGAGCAGCAGCAGCGGCACGCGCCCGACGTCGGCCCGCCAGATGTGCGCATTGAGCTTGCGTCCGTTGGGCAGCGGCAGGGAGATCGTCACGGGCTTGCCGGTGCCGTCCTCGGACGGTTCGCGCAACAGCGTCAGGGGCAGGCCGTCCGGGTCAAGGACCGGGTAGGTTTCCTGCTGCCAGGCGTCCCGGGAAAGGGACTGCTTGAAGTAGCCCGCCTGGTAGAGCAGCCCGACGCCGATCAGCGGCACACCCAGGTCCGAAGCGGCTTTCAGATGGTCCCCGGCCAGGATCCCCAGGCCGCCGGAATACTGCGGAAGCACCTCGGTGATCCCGAACTCGGGCGAGAAATAGGCGATGCACGCCGGAGCGTCCGGACCCAGGCCCTGGTACCAGCGCGG
>NZ_JBFRGF010000106.1:0-807 GCF_052115205.1 Arthrobacter sp. 2RAF6
GCCAAAAAGCACGGCGCCGAGCTGACGGTCAACGCGCTGCACGAGGATCCCGTGGAAGTCATCCAGCGGGAAACCGGGGGCTGCCATGGTGTGCTGGTCACGGCGGTGCATCCGTCGGCATTCGGGCAGGCGATCGGCATGGCCAGGCGCGGCGGGACCATTGTCTTCAACGGGCTTCCGCCGGGGGACTTCCCTGCGCCGATCTTCGAGATCGTGCTCAAGGGCCTGACCGTCCGTGGCTCGATCGTGGGGACGCGCCAGGACCTGGAGGAAGCGCTGGACTTCTACGCGCAGGGCAAGATCCACCCGACCGTGTCCACCCGGGAACTCTCCGAAGTGAACGCGGTCCTCGACGAAATGAAGCACGCCAAGATCGACGGACGCGTGGTCATTAAGTACTGATCGAATTCAGCCGCGGAGGATGCTCGACACCGACTCATTCGCAAATCGTGTGCATTTCAACAGAGACCTAAGGAGCTTAGCTATGTCCAACGCCCGCACCGAAGCATCGTACAGGCCACCCCAGCACGGCGATGCCCTTGAAAATCTTCTCCATGAGGACCGGAAGTTTCCGCCGAGCGCGGAGTTCGCGGCGAACGCGGTAGTCGGCGCCGGAGTCTACGCGGAAGCGGCTGCGGACCGTCCGGCGTTCTGGGCCAGGCAGGCCCGGGAACTGCTGGACTGGGACACGGACTTTGACCAGGCCCTGGACTGGTCGGACCCGCCGTTCGCGAAGTGGTTCGTCGGCGGGAAGATCAATGCCGCGTACAACGCCCTGGACCGGCATGTGGAGAACGGGCTCGGTGA
>NZ_JBFRGF010000107.1:0-803 GCF_052115205.1 Arthrobacter sp. 2RAF6
AACGCCAATGACTCATTCCGCGTCACCGGCATGGGGTTCGTCTACCTTGAGAACGCCCTCACCATCTACCACGCGGACGCGCTTTCCATTCACGACAACTTCATCGCCGAATGCGGAAGCTGCATCGAGCTGCGCGGCTGGGGACAGGCATCAAAGATCACCGACAACCTGGTCGGAGCAGGGCCCAAGGGCCACTCGATCTACGCCGAGAACCATGGCGGGCTCCTGATCACCGCGAACAACGTCTTCCCCCGTGGCGCGAGCAGCGTCCATCTCGACGGCGTCACGCGTTCAAGCGTCACCAACAACCGTTTGCACTCGTTCTACCCCGGGATGGTGATTCTCGCAGCGAATAGTTCGGAAAACCTCGTGGCCACGAATCACTTCCTGCGTGACCACGAGCCCTGGACGCCCTTCCTGGGAGTCGACAACGGACTGGACGACCCTTACGGACTGCTCTGCGTCAGCGGCAGCAACAACACTGTCATCGGCAACCACTTCTCCGAGATCATCGACTCGCAGAGCATCCGGCCGGCCGGTGCGACGCCCGTCATCATCCGGCTGATGACGGGGGTCGGCAACTTCGTCTCCACCAACCACGTGGTGGCGATGGACGTTCACTCCACGTCAAGTGACTCCTGCTTCGAGGCTCAAGTGGACGCGCTGTTGACGACCGAAGCTACGGACGGCCTCGCCGTTACGGCCGTCATGGTTGATTCCGAATCAGCCCGGAATACGATCCTTGATTCCGGAAGTGACGGCCAAGTTATCGCAGACAGGGCCGTCAACGCCTTCAGGGCCAC
>NZ_JBFRGF010000108.1:0-802 GCF_052115205.1 Arthrobacter sp. 2RAF6
TCGATCTCGAGCTGCGCGAGAGCGGCGGTGGTGTTGCCCCAGACGTTCCGGCGCCGGGCCCCGCTGTTCCTGCCGCGGTACCACCCGTCCGAGAGGACGATGTCGATCCGGTTGCTGCCAGGGATGAGAAGGTCCGCGACGTCGTACTGTTGGGCGTACAGGGTTTCGTCGTAGCTTGTCGAACCCGGTGCCAGTTCGATGTCTCCCACCCGGATTCCGTTGACGAATGCCTCATACACGCCGAGTGCGGTGGCGTAGAGTGTGGCTGCGGCGGGCCGGGCGGGGAGGTCAAATGACTTACGGAGGACGTGGGCCCCGCGCTCGTCCCGGGCGGCGGCTTCTTCGGACTCCATCGGCGAAATCCACTTGGCCGTCCAGTTCACGGGTCCTGTTTCGGCAGGGGTCGGCGCCAGGTTTGGCGGGGTTCTGAGCGTGTTGCCCATGGGTGTTTCAGCTCTCTTGTCGGTAGGCGTGATTGTTGGCGGATCGTGGCGTTAGCGCACCGACTTGACCTTCAGGAAGATGATGATGCTTCCCAAGAGGGCCAGCGCGGCACCGGTGAGGTAGAGGGCGGTGTAGTTCTTCTCGGCCCCTGCCGCTCCCAGGACGATGATGAAGGGTGCCAGGAGGGGGGCTATTGCGCTGGGGATCCGTTGTGCGAAGCCGACGACGGCCATGTAGCGTCCGGCCTGTGCCCGGTCGGGCAGCACGGCGAAGATGATGGCTCCGTCCACCGCGCTGAAGAGGGCGATTGCGCACTGCATGATGAGTGCGCCGACAAGCAGGGTGATGAAGGAGTGGG
>NZ_JBFRGF010000109.1:0-802 GCF_052115205.1 Arthrobacter sp. 2RAF6
CCCACTCCTTCATCACCCTGCTTGTCGGCGCACTCATCATGCAGTGCGCAATCGCCCTCTTCAGCGCGGTGGACGGAGCCATCATCTTCGCCGTGCTGCCCGACCGGGCACAGGCCGGACGCTACATGGCCGTCGTCGGCTTCGCACAAAGGATACCCAGCGCAATAGCCCCGCTCCTGGCACCCTTCATCATCGTCCTGGGAGCGGCAGGGGCCGAGAAGAACTACACCGCCCTCTACCTCACCGGTGCCGCGCTGGCCCTCATCGGCAGCCTCATCATCTTCCTGAAGATCAAATCCGTGCGCTAGCTCAAACCCCGTCAATGAAACACGCCTACCGACAAGAGAGCTGAAACACCCATGGGCAACACGCTCAGAACCCTGCCAAACCTGGCGCCGACCCCTGCCGAAACAGGACCCGTGAACTGGACGGCCACCTGGATTTCGCCGATGGAGTCCGAAGAAGCCGCCGCCCGGGACGAGCGCGGGGCCCACGTCCTCCGTAAGTCATTTGACCTCCCCGCCCGTCCCGCCGCAGCCACACTCTACGCCACCGCACTCGGCGTGTATGAAGTTTTCCTCAACGGAATCCGGATGGGAGACATCGAACTGGCACCGGGTTCGACAAGCTACGACGAAACCCTGTACGCCCAGCAGTACGACGTCGCGGACCTTCTCATCCCTGGCAGCAACCGGATCGACATCGTCCTCTCGGACGGGTGGTACCGCGGCAGGAACAGCGGGGCCCGGCGCCGGAACGTCTGGGGCAACACCACCGCCGCTCTCGCGCAGCTCGAGATCGA
>NZ_JBFRGF010000110.1:0-800 GCF_052115205.1 Arthrobacter sp. 2RAF6
TTTTCCCGGCCCAGTTCCAGGACCTTCTCCACCGGCACGTCCGGGGCCAGGCCGGCGTCGAAGAAGTGCCTGATCTGCACGGCCTCGAAACGGTCGATGCCGGCCGGCACCGGGGTGTGGGTGGTGAACACCGTGGACGCCCGTCCCGCAGCGAGGGCCTCGGACCAGCTCAGCGGGGCCTCGGAGGACATGAGCTCCTGGATGCGTTCTATGCCCAGGAACCCGGCATGGCCTTCGTTGGTGTGGAACACTTCCGGGGCCGGGGTGCCCGTGAGGCGCTGGTAGACGCGCAGCGCCTTCACCCCGCCCATGCCCAGCAGCAGCTCCTGCTGCAGGCGGTGGTCACCGCCCCCGCCGTAGAGGCGGTCCGTGATCCCGCGCGCGGCGTCGTCGTTGGCCGGAACGTTCGAGTCGAGCAGCAGCAGCGGCACGCGCCCGACGTCGGCCCGCCAGATGTGCGCCCGCAGCGTCCGGTCACCGGGCAGGGGAAGCGTGACTAGAGCCGGCGAACCGTCTTCCTCACGCAGCATTGTCAGGGGCAGGCCGTCCGGGTCAAGGACCGGGTAGGTTTCCTGCTGCCAGGCGTCCCGGGAAAGGGACTGCTTGAAGTAGCCCGCCTGGTAGAGCAGCCCGACGCCGATCAGCGGCACGCCCAGGTCCGAAGCGGCTTTCAGATGGTCCCCGGCCAGGATCCCCAGGCCGCCGGAATACTGCGGAAGCACCTCGGTGATCCCGAACTCGGGCGAGAAATAGGCGATGCACGCCGGAGCGTCCGGACCCAGGCCCTGGTACCAGCGCGG
>NZ_JBFRGF010000111.1:0-714 GCF_052115205.1 Arthrobacter sp. 2RAF6
TACCTGGTGCCGTCCGTAGTGGAATACGAGTTCGCCGCACATCTAAGCCTGGCCAACTTTGAGCTGACAATGGATAACCGCCTGGCCGACGAGGTCGGCGAGTTCATTGCAGGACTGCCCATCACGCCTCCGGCGTCCTTCGCCGCCCGYTGGTACACCCTCTTWGAGTTGCGCGCTGACTGGGACGGTCGCTGGTGGGAAAACCAGCCGTGGCGGCACGTCATTTCCTGGCAAGCGCAAGATCACTAAGGGGAATGCGGGACAGCCTGCTAGATCCCGTTCACCCGAACCACGTAATTGTCCTGCATTAAAGACCCAGCTCCATCGAGAGGAACCCCATGGACGGTATCAGGTACGGAATTTTTCTCCGTCCGGATCCAGCGACCTGCTGGGCGGTAACGCAAATCACCAGGGCGCTCCAGGCGCAGTTTGGACTCGTTGCAGCTGCGGCCTTCGCACCTCACGCCACCCTGATCGGCAACTTGAAGACAAACGCTACGGAGAAAGAACTCGTCGCGACCTTGGACTCCGTGTTTCACGGTCTGGATCCGATACCGGTGTACAACAGCGGGGTCGAGCGGACGCACAAGGGCACCTTCGAATACAACATCAACCTCGTCGAGTCTGGAAACTCGATCAACGAACCCCTCAACCGAATTGCCGCCGATGTTAAAGCGGCCGTTTTGCCCCTCGCTGTACCACACAGTGACTACT
>NZ_JBFRGF010000112.1:0-695 GCF_052115205.1 Arthrobacter sp. 2RAF6
GAGCAACTCGGGGTCCGCGAACTTCGCCTCACGGGAGGCGAGCCCTTGGTGCGTGCCGACCTGGTGGACATCATCGCCGCCCTCCGCGAGGCGCACCCCGACCTGCCGATCTCCATGACCACCAACGGCGTCGGACTCGACAAGAAAGCGGCAGCGCTCAAGGACGCCGGGCTCACGCGCATCAACGTCTCCCTCGACTCCCTSCACGAAGAAACGTTCRCGAAGCTGACCCGGCGACCCTTCCTGGACAAGGTGTTGGCCGGCGTCGATGCCGCCTGGGCTGCAGGCCTGGGTCCGGTCAAGATCAACGCCGTCCTCATGCGCGGAATCAACGACGCCGAGTCCCCCGAACTCCTGGCCTGGGCTGTGGACCGCGGCTATGAACTGCGCTTCATCGAGCAAATGCCGCTGGACGCCGACCACGGGTGGACCCGGCGGGACATGATCACCGCAGCCGAGATCCGCGGACTGCTCTCCCGGGACTTCGCGCTCAGTCCGGACCCGCGCGAACGCGACGGCGCACCGGCSGAACKATTCGACGTACGACGCCGGGACCCGGCAACCGCCGAAGCCACGGGTCCGCTTCTGGGCACCGTCGGCATCATCGCTTCCGTCACCGAACCATTCTGTTCCGATTGCCGGCGCACCAGGATCACCGCCGAAGGCAAGATCATGAGCTGCTTGTTCTCCCGCGA
>NZ_JBFRGF010000113.1:0-683 GCF_052115205.1 Arthrobacter sp. 2RAF6
GCGGCCTGTTGACCGGGTTGCTGTGGACGCCCACAAGAAGCACCTGCTCGATGAGGTCCGGGCTTACCGGCTTCAGGAGCTCAGTGGAACATCCGACTGATTCAGGTCGAACTGGCTGCACGTCTGCACGTCAGCCAGAACAGGGTGTCACGCATCGAGCGCGGCGATGTTGACCGCGCCCAGATCGACACGCTGCGGAAATACGTTGAAGCGGTCGGTGGGCGGCTACGTGTCGAGGTTGAACTCGGAGACGAGCGGATCCAGATCGCCTGACCCGGCAACCTGGACCATTACTCATGCACCGCTTGGCTTCGCCGGCAAACGGGTTCAAAAGCGGAAAAGAGGGTGTGTTGACAGTGTCAACACTTTTGCCGTCGGACTCGGCCGTACCGGGGCCGGACTGGCCCGTACTGCCTATGTTTTCTGGACTTCCCAGTGTTTTCAAGGGTTGGAATGCGGTTCGAGTCCCACCTTGGGCACAGCATGACCCCTCGTCAGAGGGGTTTTTGCTTTAATGTGTGGACATTGACCCTCGGCGAATTCTGGGGGTCGACGCAACACCCGTGGTCAGCTGGCTATTAGTAAATCACGAAGTCGCTCGGCCGGGGTGTCCCAGGCGAGGGTTTTGCGGGGGCGGGCGTTGAGTTCCTGGGCGACGTGTTCGAGGTCTTCGGGGCCGTAGG
>NZ_JBFRGF010000114.1:0-641 GCF_052115205.1 Arthrobacter sp. 2RAF6
GCCGCCGGCACCGCCTACGCCACCCACGGCGAACCCCTCGTGCCGATCTACGTGTTCTACTCCATGTTCGGCTTCCAACGCACCGGCGACGCCTTCTGGGCCGCCGCGGACCAAATGACCCGCGGCTTCATCATCGGCGCCACCGCAGGCCGGACCACCCTCACTGGCGAAGGACTCCAACACGCCGACGGACACTCCCCCATCCTGGCCTCCACCAACCCCGCCGTGCTCACCTACGACCCCGCCTACGGCTACGAAATCGGCCACATCATCCGCGACGGACTCGAACGCATGTACGGGAAACACTCCGACGGCGGCCCGGCTGGCTCGGACGGGGACCGGAACCTCATGTACTACCTCACGGTCTACAACGAACCGATCAGCCAGCCCGCGGAACCGGAGAACCTCGATGTCAACGGTGTTTTGAAGGGCATCTACCGGCTATCGGAGTCAAGCACTGAAGGCCCCAAGGCCCAGATCCTGGCCTCCGGCGTCTCGGTCCCCTGGGCCCTGGAAGCCCAGAAAGTCCTCGCCCAGGACTGGGGAGTCTCCGCCGACGTCTGGTCCGTGACCTCCTGGAACGAACTCCGACGCGACGGACTCGCCGCCGAAGAACACGCCTTCCTGAACCCCGGCGAAGA
>NZ_JBFRGF010000115.1:0-624 GCF_052115205.1 Arthrobacter sp. 2RAF6
CACGACTACCGCAAGGTCTACGCCGCGTACAAGGCCGCGGCCGAGTTCAAGGGCAAACCCACCGTGATCCTGGCCAAGACCGTCAAGGGCTACGGACTCGGACCCCACTTCGAGGGCCGCAACGCGACCCACCAAATGAAGAAACTCACACTCGCCGATCTCAAGGAATTCAGGGACTACCTCAGGATTCCGATTTCCGATGCCCGATTGGAAGAGGATCCCTACCGTCCCCCGTACTACCACCCGGGCATGGAGGCACCCGAGATCGCCTATCTCCTCGAGCGCCGAGCTGCGCTGGGAGGGTCTGTCCCAGAACGGCGTTCAAACCACGCGGCCATCGAACTGCCCGAGGCCAAGACTTTTGACGTTGCCAAGCGGGGATCCGGCAAACAGCAGGCCGCCACCACCATGGCCTTCGTCCGTTTGCTCAAAGACCTGCTCCGCGACAAAAAATTCGGGCACCGGATTGTCCCCATCGTCCCTGACGAGTCCCGGACCTTCGGGATGGACGCGTTCTTCCCCACCGCGAAGATCTACAACCCCAAGGGCCAGAACTACCTCTCCGTGGACCGGGACCTCGTCCTGGCCTACAAGGAATCCCCCATGGGCCAGCTCATCCACCCC
>NZ_JBFRGF010000116.1:0-624 GCF_052115205.1 Arthrobacter sp. 2RAF6
CACGACTACCGCAAGGTCTACGCCGCGTACAAGGCCGCGGCCGAGTTCAAGGGCAAACCCACCGTGATCCTGGCCAAGACCGTCAAGGGCTACGGACTCGGACCCCACTTCGAGGGCCGCAACGCGACCCACCAAATGAAGAAACTCACCATGGAAGACCTCAAGGCCTTCCGCGACCACCTGCGCATCCCCATCACGGACGAACAGCTCGACACCGACCTGTACCGTCCCCCGTACTACCACCCCGGCATGGACGCTCCGGAAATCCGGTACATGATGGACCGCCGCGCGGCCCTGGGCGGGTCCGTGCCCGAACGCCGCTCCACGCACACCCCCGTGGTGCTGCCGGACGCGAAGTCCTACGAAGTCGCCAAGCGCGGCTCCGGCAAGCAGCAAGCCGCCACCACCATGGCCTTCGTGAGGCTCCTGAAGGACCTCATGCGGGACAAGAACTTCGGCAAACGCTTCGTCCCGGTCGTCCCTGACGAGTCCCGGACCTTCGGGATGGACGCGTTCTTCCCCACCGCGAAGATCTACAACCCCAAGGGCCAGAACTACCTCTCCGTGGACCGGGACCTCGTCCTGGCCTACAAGGAATCCCCCATGGGCCAGCTCATCCACCCC
>NZ_JBFRGF010000117.1:0-620 GCF_052115205.1 Arthrobacter sp. 2RAF6
GACACCGCCGCCGGGATCTGGGAACGGACCACCGCCGCCGCCCGCGCCCTCCAAGGCCCCGCCGAGACCCGGACCCTCGCCCAGCTCCGCGCCGACATCACCGCCACCTGGCTCCTCACCAACAACACCGGCGCAATGCCCGACGGCGGGCTGCCCGACGGCGGCATGCCCGACGGCGGGGCGGGACCGGGCATGAGCGTGGGCGGGGCGGGGCTGGTTCCGTCCCCGCGGGCGCAGGTCCTGGTCACCGTCCCGGTCCTGTCCCTGCTGGGCGCCACCGAGGAACCGGCCATCCTGGACGGGTACGGGCCGATCCCGCCGTCCATGGCCCGGGCCCTGGTCGCCGACGGCGCCGATTCCTTCCACCGCGTCCTGACCGACCCCCGCGACGGTGCCCCGCTGGAAATCGGACGGACCAGCTACCGGCTGACCAAGGCCATGCGTCAATGGCTGCGGCTCCGCGACGGCAAATGCCCGTTCCCCGGCTGCAACAACCACTCCCTGGACAACGAAGCAGACCACCTCCTGGCCTGGGCCGACGGGGGCACCACCGGCATCTCCAACCTGGGCCAACCCTGCCCCAAACACCACCGCCTCAAACACGGATCCGGATGGACCCC
>NZ_JBFRGF010000118.1:0-617 GCF_052115205.1 Arthrobacter sp. 2RAF6
GCCGCCGGCACCGCCTACGCCACCCACGGCGAACCCCTCGTGCCGATCTACGTGTTCTACTCCATGTTCGGCTTCCAACGCACCGGCGACGCCTTCTGGGCCGCCGCGGACCAAATGACCCGCGGCTTCATCATCGGCGCCACCGCAGGACGGACCACCCTCACCGGCGAAGGACTCCAGCACGCCGACGGACACTCCCCCATCCTGGCCTCCACCAACCCCGCCGTGCTCACCTACGACCCCGCCTACGGCTACGAAATCGGCCACATCATCCGCGACGGACTCGAACGCATGTACGGGGAACACTCCGCCGACCGGAACCTCATGTACTACCTCACGGTCTACAACGAACCGATCAGCCAGCCCGCGGAACCGGAGAACCTCGATGTCAACGGTGTTTTGAAGGGCATCTACCTGCTGGCACCGGCGAAAACCGACGGTCCCCGGGCCCAGCTCCTGGCCTCCGGAGTCTCGGTCCCCTGGGCCCTGGAAGCCCAGAAAGTCCTCGCCCAGGACTGGGGAGTCTCCGCCGACGTCTGGTCCGTGACCTCCTGGAACGAACTCCGACGCGACGGACTCGCCGCCGAAGAACACGCCTTCCTGAACCCCGGCGAAGA
>NZ_JBFRGF010000119.1:0-605 GCF_052115205.1 Arthrobacter sp. 2RAF6
GACACCGCCGCCGGGATCTGGGAACGGACCACCGCCGCCGCCCGCGCCCTCCAAGGCCCCGCCGAGACCCGGACCCTCGCCCAGCTCCGCGCCGACATCACCGCCACCTGGCTCCTCACCAACAACACCGGCGCAATGCCCGACGGCGGCACGGTCGACGGCGGGGCGGGACTGGGCATGAGCGTGGGCGGGGCGGGGCTGGTTCCGTCCCCGCGGGCGCAGGTCCTCATCACCGTCCCGGTCCTGTCCCTGCTGGGCGCCACCGAGGAACCGGCCATCCTGGACGGGTACGGGCCGATCCCGCCGTCCATGGCCCGGCGCCTGATCGCCGACGGCGCCGATTCCTTCCGCCGGGTCCTGACCGACCCCCGTGACGGGGCGCCCCTGGAAATCGGACGCACCAGCTACCGCCTCACCACGGCCATGCGTCAATGGCTGCGGCTCCGCGACGGCAAGTGCCCGTTCCCCGGCTGCAACAACCACTCCCTGGACAACGAAGCAGACCACCTCCTGGCCTGGGCCGACGGGGGCACCACCGGCATCTCCAACCTGGGCCAACCCTGCCCCAAACACCACCGCCTCAAACACGGATCCGGATGGACCCC
>NZ_JBFRGF010000120.1:0-601 GCF_052115205.1 Arthrobacter sp. 2RAF6
TGGGGCTGCGCCTGGCGCAGCGGGCCAACGGCGTGGCCAAACTCCACGGCGTGGTCTCCCGCGAGATGTTCTCCGGGCTCTGGCCAGGCTTCGACCACTCCGAAATCCCCATCACCTCCGTCACCAACGGCGTCCACGTACCCACCTGGGTGGATCCGCGCATCTCTGCCTTGGCCCGCCAGCAGTTTGGAAGCGAGGCCGAGGCCATGGGCCGTTGGGACCTCGCCTACAACGTCAGCGACGAGGACGTGTGGACGCTGCGCCGGGAACTTCGAGTGTCCCTCGTCGAGGATGTCCGGCGTCGGCTCCGGGCAGCGTGGAAGAAGCGCGGGGCGGCCGATGCGGAGCTGGGCTGGACGGACACCGTGCTGGACCCGGACGTGCTCACGATCGGTTTCGCCCGGCGCGTGCCCACCTACAAGCGCCTGACCCTCATGCTCCGCGACCCGGCACGGCTCAAGGCGCTGCTGCTGCACCCCCAGCACCCCATCCAGCTGGTCATCGCCGGCAAGTCCCACCCCGCGGACGACGCCGGCAAGAAAATGATCCAGGACCTGGTGAAGTTCACCGACGACCCCGCCGTGAGGCACCGGATCGTGTT
>NZ_JBFRGF010000121.1:0-601 GCF_052115205.1 Arthrobacter sp. 2RAF6
AACACGATCCGGTGCCTCACGGCGGGGTCGTCGGTGAACTTCACCAGGTCCTGGATCATTTTCTTGCCGGCGTCGTCCGCGGGGTGGGACTTGCCGGCGATGACCAGCTGGATGGGGTGCTGGGGGTGCAGCAGCAGCGCCTTGAGCCGGGCCGGGTCCCGGAGCATGAGGGTCAGGCGCTTGTAGGTGGGCACGCGCCGGGCGAAACCGATCGTGAGCACGTCCGCGTCCAGCACGGTGTCCGTCCAGCCCAGCTCCGCATCGGCCGCCCCGCGCTTCTTCCACGAAGATCGGAGGCGCTTGCGCACGTCATCAACCAAAGCAGAACGCAACTCGCCCCGCAGGCCCCAAAGTTCGGCATCATCCACCTCGTAGATCTTGTCCCAGCCAGTGGCATCCACGTCAGTGCTGCCAAAATACTTTGCGGCGAGCCGGCTCATCTTCGGATCGATCCAGGTGGGTACGTGGACGCCGTTGGTGACGGAGGTGATGGGGATTTCGGAGTGGTCGAAGCCTGGCCAGAGCCCGGAGAACATCTCGCGGGAGACCACGCCGTGGAGTTTGGCCACGCCGTTGGCCCGCTGCGCCAGGCGCAGCCCCA
>NZ_JBFRGF010000122.1:0-593 GCF_052115205.1 Arthrobacter sp. 2RAF6
CTCTCCGCCTACAACGGGCAGACCATCGTGCTCTGGTTCAATGTCCACCTCGACGGCGCCAGCCCGGCGGATGACACCTGGATGTACCTCGACGACGTCGCCCTCGCCAACAGCCCAACGACGGCGACGGCACCCGCCGCTCCGGCCGGGGTGGGCGCGACGGCGGGCAACGCCTCCGCCACCGTGTCCTGGACCGCCCCGGCCAACGGCGGCTCCCCGATCACCTCCTACGCCGTCACCCCGCACGCCGGCGCCACGACCCTGGCCCCGGTCACCGTCACCGGGACACCCCCGGCCACGAGCACAACCGTGACCGGGCTGAGCAACGGCACCGCCTACACCTTCACCGTCACCGCCACGAACGCCATCGGCACCTCCCCGGCGTCGGCGGCCTCGGCAGCCGTCACCCCGACCGGAACAACAACCTCGACGATCACCAACGGGGGCTTCGAATCCGGGCTCAGCTCCTGGATCACCGGCGGCGTCCGGGCACCCGTAGCCTCCACCACCGCCCACACCGGCACTGGTTCTGCTTTGCTGGGTGTGGCTTCGGGGACGGAGCCATTGGGAGACAGCAGCCTGTCCCAGACCAT
>NZ_JBFRGF010000123.1:0-589 GCF_052115205.1 Arthrobacter sp. 2RAF6
GAAAGGACCTGACTATGAACAACTTCCCGCCTGGCTTCCTCTGGGGCGCCTCTACCGCACCTCACCAGATCGAGGGCAACAACATCAACAGCGACTGGTGGATCCAAGAGCAGACCGTCCCCGGCATGGAACCCAGCGGCGACGCCATCGACAGCTATCACCGTTATGCCGAGGACATGAAGCTGCTCGCCGACGCGGGCCTCAACTCCTACCGCTTCGGGATCGAATGGGCCCGGATCGAACCTCTGCCTGGCCGGTTCTCCCGCGCCGAGCTCGCCCACTACCGCCGGATGATCGACACCGCCCTCGGACTCGGGCTCACACCGGTCGTGACGCTGAACCACTTCACCACCCCGCAGTGGTTTGCCGAAGAAGGGGGATGGCTGGGAGAGAGGGCAATCGAGAGGTTCACCTCCTATGTGGCCGAAGCAACCACGATTCTGGACGGGGTGCCTTGGGTGATTACTTTCAACGAGCCGAACATGCTCGCCATGATGGCCACCATGCGCCGGATGATGACGGCCGCCCCCGACGCCCAGCAGGACTGG
This sequence comes from Arthrobacter sp. 2RAF6, assembly GCF_052115205.1. Classification (NCBI taxonomy): domain Bacteria; kingdom Bacillati; phylum Actinomycetota; class Actinomycetes; order Micrococcales; family Micrococcaceae; genus Arthrobacter; species Arthrobacter sp. 2RAF6. Next base: position 549 of record NZ_JBFRGF010000123.1, read on the forward strand.
CAGAGCCCCACCGTTGACCAGGATCCCCGGCCCCAGCTGCC
>NZ_JBFRGF010000124.1:0-564 GCF_052115205.1 Arthrobacter sp. 2RAF6
GACGGACCCGGCCGGCGGGAACGGCTGGCTGTATGACGTGAATGTCTATCCCAAGAACGCGGTCACGACCGCGACGAAGACCGTCAACGATGCCTCCGTCCTCAAGCTCGGCGACAACGTGCAGTGGACCATCACCTCCGACATCCCCAACGTCAACCCGATCGACGGGTACCGGATCGTGGACAAGCTCGACCCTAAACTGAGCTACACCAGCTCGACCGTGGCGCTCTCCAACAACGCGGCGCTGGCGGTGAACACGGACTACACCGTCGTGTTCGACACGGCGTCGAACACGCTCAGGGTYGAYTTCACCGCCAGCGGCCGGGCCGTCCTGGCCGCGAACCCCACGGCGAAGGTCCTGGTCACGGTGAACACCACCGTGACCACGGCCGGTGAGATCACGAACACTGCCCTTGTCTACCCGAACGCGGCCAGCTTCACCATCACCCCGGGCCAGCCCGGCGGCCCCGTGGTCACGCCCCCGGTGGCGGTGACCAAGTGGGGCAACATCGTGCTGCACAAGCAGGATTCCCGGAGTTCGGCCGCCCTGGCCGGCGCCGTGTT
>NZ_JBFRGF010000125.1:0-563 GCF_052115205.1 Arthrobacter sp. 2RAF6
CGCCTGGCCATGCCGATCGCCTGCCCGAATGCCGACGGATGCACCGCCGTGACCAGCACACCATGGCAGCCCCCGGTTTCCCGCTGGATGACTTCCACGGGATCCTCGTGCAGCGCGTTGACCGTCAGCTCGGCGCCGTGCTTTTTGGCGAGGGCAAGCTTGTCATCGGCGATGTCCACTGCGGCCACCCGCAAGCCCATGGCCACCGCGTACTGGACCGCGATGTGCCCCAGGCCGCCGATACCGGAAATCGTGACCCACTGGCCCGGCCTGGCCTCGGTCATCTTCAACCCCTTGTACACGGTGACACCGGCGCACAACACCGGAGCGACCTCCACCGGATCCGAACCAGCCGGAATCCGCGCGGCGAACCGGCTGTCCACCAGCATGTACTCCCCGAAGGAACCATCCACACTGTAACCGGCGTTCTTCTGGGCTTCGCACAGCGTCTCCCAACCGGTCCGGCAGAACTGGCAATCGCCACAAGCGGACCAGAGCCAGGCGTTGCCCACCAGGTCCCCGACCGCCAGGTCCGTGACACCCTCACCGAGGGCCACCACTTC
>NZ_JBFRGF010000126.1:0-563 GCF_052115205.1 Arthrobacter sp. 2RAF6
CGCCTGGCCATGCCGATCGCCTGCCCGAATGCCGACGGATGCACCGCCGTGACCAGCACACCATGGCAGCCCCCGGTTTCCCGCTGGATGACTTCCACGGGATCCTCGTGCAGCGCGTTGACCGTCAGCTCGGCGCCGTGCTTTTTGGCCAGGGCAAGCTTGTCATCGGCGATGTCCACCGCGGCCACCCGCAAGCCCATGGCCACCGCGTACTGGACCGCGATGTGCCCCAGTCCGCCGATACCGGAAATCGTGACCCACTGGCCCGGCCTGGCCTCGGTCATCTTCAACCCCTTGTACACGGTGACACCGGCGCACAACACCGGAGCGACCTCCACCGGATCCGAACCAGCCGGAATCCTCGCGGCGAACCGGCTGTCCACCAGCATGTACTCCCCGAAGGAACCATCCACGCTGTAACCGGCGTTCTTCTGGGCTTCGCACAGCGTCTCCCAACCGGTCCGGCAGAACTGGCAATCGCCACAAGCGGACCAGAGCCAGGCGTTGCCCACCAGGTCCCCGACCGCCAGGTCCGTGACACCCTCACCGAGGGCCACCACTTC
>NZ_JBFRGF010000127.1:0-554 GCF_052115205.1 Arthrobacter sp. 2RAF6
CAGGACTACTACGAACGACACCCAGGAAGATTCCGCCAACGACCCACCACACCGGCCCCCGCCACACACGCCGGGATCAACCTCCCCCAGACCAAAACACCCCAAAAACTAGCCCAGTGACTCCACACAGCTTGACAATTTCCGGGCGTTGGCCCGCAACCGTTCATAGGTGAGCCGGCGTTGGGGTTTTCCGGGTCATTGGTGAGCGGGGGTTGGGGGAAACCGGGTCATATGTGAGCGGGCGTCCGCCCGCAACGGTTGATAGGTGAGCGGGGGTTGGCCCGCGGCCGTTCATAGGTGAGCCGGCGTTGGCCCGCGGCCGTTGATAGGTGAGCCGGCGTCCGCCCACAACGGTTGATAGGTGAGCCGGGGTTGGGGTTTTCCGGGTCATGGGTGGCCGGACGTCCGCTCACATCTGGGGTGTTAAATGGGTCAGGCCCCGACATGTGGTGTCGGGGCCTGGACCGTTAATGGTTGTCCGGCGGTGTCCTACTCTCCCACACCCTCCCGGGTGCAGTACCATCGGCGCTGTGGGTCTTAGCTTCCGGGTTCGG
>NZ_JBFRGF010000128.1:0-491 GCF_052115205.1 Arthrobacter sp. 2RAF6
GCGTTCCTGGCCCCGCCCTCCGCCTCCGTTCCGGTCGCGGCGAGGGCAGGTGTTCCGCTGGAGGTCACGGTGGAACTGGACCTCGCCGGGCGCACCGGGTCCCTGTCCAACGCCCTGGCCGTGACCATCGGGCTCGAAGCGGACAACACCGACCCCGAGGCCCTCATCAACGAAGCCGCCGCTGCGGCCCGGGCGGCCGAGGTCGCCGTCGTCGTGGTCGGCACGAACTCCCGCGTCGAATCCGAAGGCTACGACCGCACCACCCTGGAGCTACCGGGCCTGCAGGACCGCCTGGTCCACGCCGTCGCCGCCGCCAACCCGCGCACCGTCGTGATCGTCAATTCCGGGTCCCCGGTGCTGCTGCCCTGGCGCCACGAAGTAGCGGGCATCCTGATCGGGTACTTCGGCGGGCAGGAATTCGGCACCGCCCTCGCCGACATCCTGGTTGGCGAGGCCGAGCCCGGCGGCCGGCTTCCGACCACCTGGCCCGC
>NZ_JBFRGF010000129.1:0-476 GCF_052115205.1 Arthrobacter sp. 2RAF6
AGGCCCTGGACTGGTCGGACCCGCCGTTCGCGAAGTGGTTCGTCGGCGGGAAGATCAATGCCGCGTACAACGCCCTGGACCGGCATGTGGAGAACGGGCTCGGTGACCGGGTGGCGATCTTCTTCGAGGGCGAACCCGGCGACACCCGCACGTACACGTACGCGCAGCTCACCGAAGAGGTCAAGAAGTGCGCGAACGCGTTCGAGTCCCTCGGGGTGGCCAAGGGTGACCGGGTGGCCGTGTACCTGCCCATGATCCCGGAAGCGGTGATCACGATGCTGGCCTGTGCCCGGATCGGGGCCGTGCATTCGGTGGTGTTCGGCGGTTTCTCCGCCGATGCCCTGCGCTCCCGGATCGATGACGCCCGGGCCAGGCTCGTGGTCACCGCGGACGGCACCTACCGGCGCGGCAAGCCCAGCCCGCTCAAGCCCGCCGTCGACCAGGCCCTGGCCGCCCCCGGCCATTCGGTGGAGCAT
>NZ_JBFRGF010000130.1:0-473 GCF_052115205.1 Arthrobacter sp. 2RAF6
GTCATGAACACCGCCACCAACCCGCGCCTGCAGCACGACACCGCCGGCACCGGCCCCGCCCTGGATCGCCGCTCCCGGGCCCAGAAACTCCTCGACGGGCTCACCGGGGCCTGCAGTGTGGCCCTGGCCACCGGGGAACTGCCCGCCAACGGCGGCCTCCGGCCCCAGGTGATGGTGACCATCGACTACCGAGACCTCCTGGACCGCGTCGAACGCGTCGACCGCGAAACGCCCAGCGGCCCACGCCCCCGCCCGGGCAGCGGTACGTCCACGTTCCACGGCCCGATCCACCCCTCGGTCATCCGCAAGATCGCCTGCGACGCGGACATCATCCCCGTCCTGCTCGGCAGCGAGGGCCGCGTCCTGGACATCGGCCGCACCACCAGGGTGTTCCCGCCCCACATCCGCAAAGCCATCATCGCCCGCGACCAAGGCTGCGCCTTCCCCGACTGCACCATCCCCGCACCCTGGTG
>NZ_JBFRGF010000131.1:0-451 GCF_052115205.1 Arthrobacter sp. 2RAF6
TGGTGAGGGTGACGTCGTCGAGGTACATCCAGGTGTCATCCGCAGGGCTGGAGCCGTCGAGGTGGACGTTGAACCAGAGGGTGATGGTCTGGCCTTTGTAGGCGGTGAGGTCGGCGCTGAACTGGGTCCAGGTGCCGTTGTCGTTGCAGAGCTTGAGCAGGCTGGCCAGGGTGGTGCCGCTGGTGCTGCGGACTTGTGCTTCCATCCAGTCGTATTGGCAGGCGKTGCCGGWGCAGGGGTCTTCCYGGCTGTGGGGCTGGTACCAGAAGGACAGGGTGGTGGTYCCGGTGGCGGGGACGGTGATGGTCTGGGACAGGCTGCTGTCTCCCAATGGCTCCGTCCCCGAAGCCACACCCAGCAAAGCAGAACCAGTGCCGGTGTGGGCGGTGGTGGAGGCTACGGGTGCCCGGACGCCGCCGGTGATCCAGGAGCTGAGCCCGGATTCGAAGCC
>NZ_JBFRGF010000132.1:0-448 GCF_052115205.1 Arthrobacter sp. 2RAF6
AGCCGGGTCCCCTTAGCCGCGTCGCGCAACACCTTGCCGAAGTAGATGTCCGCGTCGGTAGGCTCCATGTCCCACAACGGCTTCCCGAGCCAGGTGCGCACCTGCTCCAGGTGACCGATGTCCGAGCTGATCGTGCCATCCGCCAGCCCTGCCGACGCGCGAGCGAGCACAAAACCGGCYAGCACGTCRGTCTCGAACTCCGCAAKCTCCTCCGGKCCCGCCGGGACCCGACGCTCACGCAGATCCCGCACCACCGCCAGCGCCAACCCAGAACCTCGCCTTCAGTCCTACCCATCGATCCTCGACTTTCACGATACCCCTTCACAAAAGCTGAAGTTGAATCAAAACGCCGATGAGCACCTGAAGGAACGGGAACGCCCTAGTACCGTGGGGAATGGACCCTCGCAGCCCAACCAAGGAACCCCGGAACACGAGGGTTATCTCTTAC
>NZ_JBFRGF010000133.1:0-430 GCF_052115205.1 Arthrobacter sp. 2RAF6
CCGGGGAAAGCGCAGCCTTTGTCCCGCGCGGTGATGGCTTTGCGGATCTGCGGCGGGAAGACCCTGGAGGCCCGTCCGATGTCCAGGACCTGGCCCTCGCTGCCCAGGACCACGGGGATGATGTCCGCGTCGCAGGCGAGTGTGCGCAAYGTTGCCGCCGGGACGGGCCCGGTGAACGTGAAGGACCCGGTGCCGCTGCCTTGCCGGGGGCGGTTGAACAGGRMGGGCTGACCGACCTTTGAAGATGGCCCGCTCGGCGAGGGTTGACCGGACTGCGCAGCTTGACCGGACTGCGCAGCTTGACCGGGCTGCGGGTCCCGGCTGTGTGGGGGGAAGAGTTCGCGGTGGTCGATGGTGGCCAGGATCTGCGGGCGGTGGCCGCCCGTGGCGGGCAGGGACCCCGTGGCCAGGGCGAGCCGGCAGGCGCCGA
>NZ_JBFRGF010000134.1:0-412 GCF_052115205.1 Arthrobacter sp. 2RAF6
TCGGCGCCTGCCGGCTCGCCCTGGCCACGGGGTCCCTGCCCGCCACGGGCGGCCACCGCCCGCAGATCCTGGCCACCATCGACCACCGCGAACTCTTCCCCCCACACAGCCGGGACCCGCAGTCCGGTCAAGCTGCGCAGTCCGGTCAACCCTCGCCGAGCGGGCCATCTTCAAAGGTCGGTCAGCCCGCCCTGTTCAACCGCCCCCGGCAAGGCAGCGGCACCGGGTCCTTCACGTTCACCGGGCCCGTCCCGGCGGCAACATTGCGCACACTCGCCTGCGACGCGGACATCATCCCCGTGGTCCTGGGCAGCGAGGGCCAGGTCCTGGACATCGGACGGGCCTCCAGGGTCTTCCCGCCGCAGATCCGCAAAGCCATCACCGCGCGGGACAAAGGCTGCGCTTTCCCCGG
>NZ_JBFRGF010000135.1:0-411 GCF_052115205.1 Arthrobacter sp. 2RAF6
GGGCTGGCGGATGGCACGATCAGCTCGGACATCGGTCACCTGGAGCAGGTGCGCACCTGGCTCGGGAAGCCGTTGTGGGACATGGAGCCTACCGACGCGGACATCTACTTCGGCAAGGTGTTGCGCGACGCGGCTAAGGGGACCCGGCTAGCGCGGGCGCAGGCTCTGACGACGTTCTTCGCGTTCCTCGAGCTGCGGCACCAAGTCGAGATCCACGCTCTGACCGGCAGGGTCCTCGAGTGCCCGATCGACGAGATGAACAAGCCCCGCGGCCGCAAGCAGGCTGCCCTGCGGATCCCGCCCACGGACGCCGAGGTCGCCGCCCTGTTCGCTGGATGGCGCGAGGAACTGCTGACCTGTCGCAAGTTCGCCCCGACCGCCCGCAATTTCGTCGCAGCGAAGCTGATGTCC
>NZ_JBFRGF010000136.1:0-410 GCF_052115205.1 Arthrobacter sp. 2RAF6
GGTTCCGCGCTCCTGGGCCTGGCATCGGGGGCCGAACCGCTCGGGGACAGCAACCTGGCCCAGACCATCACCATGCCGGCTGCCGGGACGTCCACGCTGTCCTTCTGGTACCAGCCCCACACCGCGGACGACACCTGCACCGGCACCACGTGCCGCTACGACTGGATGGAAGCACRAGTCCGCACCACGAGCGGCACCACMCTGGCCAGCSTGTTCAAGCTCWGCAGCAACTCCGGTACGTGGACCCAGCTSAGCGCCAACCTCTCCGCCTACAACGGGCAGACCATCGTGCTCTGGTTCAATGTCCACCTCGACGGCGCCAGCCCGGCGGATGACACCTGGATGTACCTCGACGACGTCGCCCTCGCCAACAGCCCAACGACGGCGACGGCACCCGCCGCTCCGGCCGG
>NZ_JBFRGF010000137.1:0-400 GCF_052115205.1 Arthrobacter sp. 2RAF6
TGGTCACGCCCCCGGTGGCGGTGACCAAGTGGGGCAACATCGTGCTGCACAAGCAGGATTCCCGGAGTTCGGCCGCCCTGGCCGGCGCCGTGTTCTCGGTCTACCCGAGCCGGGCCGATGCCCTGGCCGGCACCAACGCGATCAGCATCGGAGGTGCCGGCACCTGGACCACCGATGCCAGCGGGAACCTGGTGATCTCGGGCCTGCGCTACTCCAACTGGGCCAACGGGGCGACAGTGAGCCCGGGCCAGCCCGGCTACCAGTCCTACTGGCTGGTCGAGACCAAGGCCCCGACCGGGTACGCGCTCCTCGCCCAGCCGGTCGAAACCACGGTCACCAGCACCGACCCCTCCGCCGTGACGGTGACGATCGACAACGTCCTGGCCAACGCCGGATTCCA
>NZ_JBFRGF010000138.1:0-390 GCF_052115205.1 Arthrobacter sp. 2RAF6
CCCGGTGATCCCGGTCTGCGGGAGCACGCCGGAGGCCAGCGTGAGCCGGCGCCTGGCCTCGCCGATGCCGATCCGCAGCCTGGCGCGCAGGAATTCGGCCGCGTTCCGGTACCCGTCGTCGACCGGGCCGGCTGCTGCCGCAACGCCGGCCGCGGCGGTCCCCGGGCCGGCCGCGGCGGTTGCCGTATCGGCTTCAGCTCCCGCATCCGGGTCTTCTGCGGTATCGGCTGCGGTGGACTCCGTCCAGCCGGTCCGCCACCCCGGCGCCGGGGATGACTGCCGTGCCGCCTGGGCTTCGCGCCGGGTCCGCTCCACGGCCTGGGCCGCTACGAGCTGCAAAAACTCCACCGTCCGGGAGATCTCCTCGACCGTGCCGGCGAAATCAGCGGC
>NZ_JBFRGF010000139.1:0-388 GCF_052115205.1 Arthrobacter sp. 2RAF6
CGGTGGCGGTGACCAAGTGGGGCAACATCGTGCTGCACAAGCAGGATTCCCGGAGTTCGGCCGCCCTGGCCGGCGCCGTGTTCTCGGTCTACCCGAGCCGGGCCGATGCCCTGGCCGGCACCAACGCGATCAGCATCGGAGGTGCCAGCACCTGGACCACCGATGCCAGCGGGAACCTGGTGATCTCGGGCCTGCGCTACTCCAACTGGGCCAACGGGGCGACAGTGAACCCGGGCCAACCCGGCTACCAGTCCTACTGGCTGGTCGAGACCAAGGCCCCGACCGGGTACGCGCTCCTCGCCCAGCCGGTCGAAACCACGGTCACCAGCACCGACCCCTCCGCCGTGACGGTGACGATCGACAACGTCCTGGCCAACGCCGGATTCCA
>NZ_JBFRGF010000140.1:0-385 GCF_052115205.1 Arthrobacter sp. 2RAF6
GGTGCTCATGGGTGGAATATCAGCAGATAGCGGCCGGTTGGTTCTTTCCCGCGTTCAGTACGGATGCCTCTTTTCCACACATTGTGTGGGTGGGGGTGTTGTGGAACGGTGCGGGTGGGGGATGGGCTGGTTTTCGTGTTTGGCACACTGTTGGGTCCTGAGGCAACAGGGCCGGGGTGGGGTGCGTGGCCTGTTTGGGTTTGCGTGGTTCTGTCCCGGGTTTGTGTGTTTCTGGTTTCCTGGCTGCATGGTGTGTTCGTGGGTGGTCTTCGTCTTTGGTGGCGGGGGGCGTCCGGTGTGCGGGGTGTGTGGTACGGGGTTGTTGTTTGAGAACTACATAGTGGACGCGAGCATCTAGGCACGCGCATGGTCATTGTCCCTTTGC
>NZ_JBFRGF010000141.1:0-384 GCF_052115205.1 Arthrobacter sp. 2RAF6
TTGAGGGTTTGGGTCATTGGGGCCTCTTGCTTTGATGGGCGGGAGCGGTATGGGGCATCCGCCGTTTGGTGGATGCCCCATACCCTGCATCACGGGGTGCAGGTGACCGGGGAGTGCTTATTTTGCCTGGTTGCGTTTCCGGTGGCCGGTGAGCGTGAACAGGCCTGCGCCTGCCAGGACGAGGATCCCGCCGGCGGTCAGGGCCCAGGTTCCCRCGCCGCCGGTGAGCGGCAGCTGGAATCCGGCGTTGGCCAGGACGTTGTCGATCGTCACCGTCACGGCGGAGGGGTCGGTGCTGGTGACCGTGGTTTCGACCGGCTGGGCGAGGAGCGCGTACCCGGTCGGGGCCTTGGTCTCGACCAGCCAGTAGGACTGGTAGCCGGG
>NZ_JBFRGF010000142.1:0-378 GCF_052115205.1 Arthrobacter sp. 2RAF6
CCCGGTGATCCCGGTCTGCGGGAGCACGCCGGAGGCCAGCGTGAGCCGGCGCCTGGCCTCGCCGATGCCGATCCGCAGCCTGGCGCGCAGGAATTCGGCCGCGTTCCGGTACCCGTCGTCGACCGGGCCGGCTGCTGCCGCAACGCCGGACGCGGCGGTCCCCGGGCCGGCCGCGGCGGTTGCCGTATCGGCTTCAGTTCCCGCGTCCGGTGCGGCTGCGGTGGGTTCGGTCCAGCCGGTCCGCCACCCCGGCGCCGGGGATGACTGCCGTGCCGCCTGGGCTTCGCGCCGGGTCCGCTCCACGGCCTGGGCCGCTACGAGCTGCAAAAACTCCACCGTCCGGGAGATCTCCTCGACCGTGCCGGCGAAATCAGCGGC
>NZ_JBFRGF010000143.1:0-374 GCF_052115205.1 Arthrobacter sp. 2RAF6
AGGAGTTGCAGGGTCTTCACGACGATGGAGTGGGTGTCGTTTTTGAAGAAGCGGCGTGCGGCCTGGCGGGTGTCGGAGAAGCCGAAGCCGTCGGCGCCGAGGGAGGCGAATTCGTTGGGGATGAATTGGCGGATCTGGTCCGGGACGGCCTTCATGTAGTCGGTGACGGCGATGACCGGTCCGGTGGCGCCGGCGAGTTGCCGGGCGACGAACGGGGTGCGGGGTTCTTCGCCGGGGTTCAGGAAGGCGTGTTCTTCGGCGGCGAGTCCGTCGCGTCGGAGTTCGTTCCAGGAGGTCACGGACCAGACGTCGGCGGAGACTCCCCAGTCCTGGGCGAGGACTTTCTGGGCTTCCAGGGCCCAGGGGACCGAGAC
>NZ_JBFRGF010000144.1:0-360 GCF_052115205.1 Arthrobacter sp. 2RAF6
CTGGAGAGCCGGCCGTTCACTATCTCCGAAGCGGCCCGGGAGGGCGTCAGTCCTGGGCGTCTCCGGCACGGCTCTCTGAAGAGACTCGGCAGGGGGATTCGCTCGGAAAGCCCGACGGCGGAGCTCCCCTTGTGCGTCCGCGTGCGCCCTTTCGTCGAGGTCAATGAGCGAAGCGCCGCATCCCACCTCACAGCGGCAGAGCTTCTTGGCTTGCCGCGATGTCGCCAGAAGGAGCCAACACAGATGTTCTACGTGATTAGACCGGAGGGCGCAGCCCATCTCAACCGTCCACACGTCGTCGTCCACCGCATGAAGCTCTATGAGGACGAGCTCACGACGGTTGACGGCGTCCCGGTCACC
>NZ_JBFRGF010000145.1:0-350 GCF_052115205.1 Arthrobacter sp. 2RAF6
CGGGGTTTCCGGTGTGGGTCGGTGTGGGGTGGCGGGATGAACCAGGGGATCTGGTTGCGGACCTGGATGTGCCAGTCTTCCTTGTGGATCAGGTGGTGGTGATGGCTGCAGAGCAACGTCCCGTTGGCGGTGCTGGTGGGTCCGCCCCGGGACCAGTACTCGATGTGGTGGGCCTCGCACCACGGTGCCGGCATGGTGCATCCGGGGAAAGCGCAGCCTTTGTCCCGCGCGGTGATGGCTTTGCGGATCTGCGGCGGGAAGACCCTGGAGGCCCGTCCGATGTCCAGGACCTGGCCCTCGCTGCCCAGGACCACGGGGATGATGTCCGCGTCGCAGGCGAGTGTGCGCAA
>NZ_JBFRGF010000146.1:0-349 GCF_052115205.1 Arthrobacter sp. 2RAF6
GCTCCACCGCGCTGGTCTGGTTCGGCGGGGACGCCCCCATCGCGGAGTCCTCCATGGTCCAGTTCCACACCCACTACACGCCCGAGGAGAGCAGCACGATCCGCTTGGGCTTCTCCACCGTGGGGCACGGCCGGATCTTCGTGGACGGGGTCCTGGCGCATGAGGCGTCCATCGAGGCCACGGGCACCGACCTGGGCGCCGCGTTCCTGGCCCCGCCCTCCGCCTCCGTTCCGGTCGCGGCGAGGGCAGGTGTTCCGCTGGAGGTCACGGTGGAACTGGACCTCGCCGGGCGCACCGGGTCCCTGTCCAACGCCCTGGCCGTGACCATCGGGCTCGAAGCGGACAACAC
>NZ_JBFRGF010000147.1:0-349 GCF_052115205.1 Arthrobacter sp. 2RAF6
GCTCCACCGCGCTGGTCTGGTTCGGCGGGGACGCCCCCATCGCGGAGTCCTCCATGGTCCAGTTCCACACCCACTACACGCCCGAGGAGAGCAGCACGATCCGCTTGGGCTTCTCCACCGTGGGGCACGGCCGGATCTTCGTGGACGGGCAGCTCCGGCTTGAGGCAAGCATCGAGGCCACGGGCACCGACCTGGGCGCTGCGTTCCTGGCCCCGCCCTCCGCCTCCGTTCCGGTCGCGGCGAGGGCAGGTGTTCCGCTGGAGGTCACGGTGGAACTGGACCTCGCCGGGCGCACCGGGTCCCTGTCCAACGCCCTGGCCGTGACCATCGGGCTCGAAGCGGACAACAC
>NZ_JBFRGF010000148.1:0-339 GCF_052115205.1 Arthrobacter sp. 2RAF6
GCGGGACGGGCGTCCACGGTGTTCACCACCCACACCCCGGTGCCGGCCGGCATCGACCGTTTCGAGGCCGTGCAGATCAGGCACTTCTTCGACGCCGGCCTGGCCCCGGACGTGCCGGTGGAGAAGGTCCTGGAACTGGGCCGGGAAAACTACGAGGGCGGCAACCCCGCGGTCTTCAACATGGCCGTCATGGGGCTGCGCCTGGCGCAGCGGGCCAACGGCGTGGCCAAACTCCACGGCGTGGTCTCCCGCGAGATGTTCTCCGGGCTCTGGCCAGGCTTCGACCACTCCGAAATCCCCATCACCTCCGTCACCAACGGCGTCCACGTACCCACCTGG
>NZ_JBFRGF010000149.1:0-334 GCF_052115205.1 Arthrobacter sp. 2RAF6
CCTGCGGTGGCGCCGATGATGAAGCCGCGGGTCATTTGGTCCGCGGCGGCCCAGAAGGCGTCGCCGGTGCGTTGGAAGCCGAACATGGAGTAGAACACGTAGATCGGCACGAGGGGTTCGCCGTGGGTGGCGTAGGCGGTGCCGGCGGCGGTGAAGGCCGCGACGGCGCCGGCTTCGTTGATGCCGGGGTGGATGAGCTGGCCCATGGGGGATTCCTTGTAGGCCAGGACGAGGTCCCGGTCCACGGAGAGGTAGTTCTGGCCCTTGGGGTTGTAGATCTTCGCGGTGGGGAAGAACGCGTCCATCCCGAAGGTCCGGGACTCGTCAGGGACGA
>NZ_JBFRGF010000150.1:0-330 GCF_052115205.1 Arthrobacter sp. 2RAF6
AGCTACAACACCACCACCAACACCGCCACCTTCACCCCCACCGCGGCCCTGGCCAACAGCACCACCTACACCGCCACCATCAGCGGAGCCACCAACACCGCCGGCCAAACCATGACCGCCCCCTACACCTGGACCTTCACCACCRCCGCTCCGCCGCCACCACCGGCGGTAACCTCCACGACCCCGGCCAGCAACGCCACCGCCGTGCCCACCACCACCGCACCCACCGCGACCTTCAACCAGGCCGTCACCGCGACCTCCATCACCTACACCCTCAAAGACGCCGCCAACACCACCGTGCCCGGCACCACCAGCTACAACACCACCACC